>JBLNEM010000100.1:0-2823 GCA_050262655.1 Mycobacterium leprae
AGACAGCCCGCCGTGTTGCACGGCGGGCTTGTTTTGTGGAGTCAGGCCAGGGGTAACAGTTGCTTGAGAGCCGTGAAGACCGGCGCCGGGTCACTCGGCGACGTCACAAGGTCTGCCCTGGCACGCACGCACTCCGAGGCCCACCCCATGGCAACACCTACGCCAGCCCAGTCGATCATGGATATGTCTGCACCCGTATCGCCCATGGCAATCACGGATTGCCTGGGAATGTTCCGCTCCCGACAATAGGCCGACAAGGCTGCGCCTTTGCTCACCCCGGCACAAAAGAAGTGAAGGCGTGCATGAGGAGTCAGGCGATCATAGATGGTCGTGGTCACGCCCGGCAGATCGGCCAAGTGCGCGCAGGCCGCCTCGACGCTGCGGGGCCCAAGCAGGACCACTTGCAGCACGTCTCCGTGTGTCTGAACGTATTCCGATAGACGGGACACATACTGGTGCGGCTCTGCAAACCAGGCGCCGACTTTGTTGACATAGTCGCGAAGCGGGTGTGATTGGATCTCCAAGCCAGAGGAATGGTAGAGGCGAATCGTCCATCCTTCTCGCTCGGCCCATGTGGCGATACGTTTGAGTGCACCAGGCTCCATGAACTGGCACTGAACGCATGAACCATTCATGTATATGGCTGCGCCCGTTAAGCAGATGGCTGGTCCAGTCAGAGCCAATTCCTGAGCAATGGGCGCCGTATCGGCCCAGGGACGCGCTGTGGCCAGTACAACTTCCAGGCCCATGTGTTGAA
The DNA here is from genome assembly GCA_050262655.1 of Mycobacterium leprae. GTDB lineage: Bacteria > Bacillota > Sulfobacillia > Symbiobacteriales > Symbiobacteriaceae > DASXVX01. The sequence goes on from JBLNEM010000100.1 coordinate 758, forward strand.
CCGTCTGAAGGGCTTTACGGTGATCGTCACAGACTAGCCCATCCGGTCCAAGCAGTGTACCATCCAAGTCCAGTGCTACGAGGTGGTACATGTTATAGCTTTTTACCCTGTGGGTCGTCATAAGTGGAGACCTCGATCAGGTTGCCGTCCGGGTCGCGCAGATAAACCGATGTAATCGGCCCAACTGCCCCCGTGCGTGTCACGGGGCCTTCCGCAATCGCAACGCCCACGCGCTGGAGATGCGCGATCACCGCCGGAATTGGTGTCGACGTGATCAGGCACAGATCCGCTGAACCGGGCGTCGGGCGCTCCGCGTGTGGCGCGATGGGAGCGTCAGCCGCGTGAAGGTTGATCTTCTGCCTCCCAAAGGCCAGGGCTCGGCGACCGGCGCCAAATGAGACTGCTTGCATTCCCAGGGCGCTTTCGTAGAACGAGATGGTCGCCTCTACATCGCTTACGGTCAGTACCAGGTGGTCAACACGTTCGATCTTCACGGGGTCCCCTCCATTCGGTTGCGTTGTTATATCTTCATCTGGATCAGGCCAAGGCCTGCGCCAGGGTGGACCGGTGTCTCGTGATCCAGGCGGCCGAGCGGGTGCGCCATGCGATGCCCCAGAGCGGTCCTACGCTTTCCGGGGTGACACCGGCGTCGATCGCCTCCTGGGCAGCTTCCCGGATGCCAACCTCAAGGATATGCTCCAGCAGGTCGTGGCGCTGAGCGGCCGAGAGACCGTACGCATCGGCGAGCAGGCGAACCTGCCGTGCCCGAACGGTGGCCGGTGGCAGCCTCCACTTCTCGGCGATATCGTCGTCAACCAGTTGGGGAAAGAGCAGGCAGGTCCGGGCCAGCTCGAACATGGGGTCGACCGGTCCGGCATACTCCCAATCGATCAAGGCCACCGGCATACCGGCCCTGGTCACCATGTTCCAAGGGGCTACGTCTCCGTGTCCGATGACACGATGAGGGCCACCCAGTTCACGCAGGAACCAGGGTTGCCATACGGCATCAGCGGGCGGGACAAACGACGCGGTAGCGTCGTGCAGCCGGCGCAAAAGCCTGCCGACTTCGACGATCGCCTCGTCGCGCCACGCATACGGATGCACGAACTCTCCTTCCACATAGCTGAGCGCCTCGCGACCGTCTGGCTGAAAGCCAGAGCCAACGACCCGGGGTGCGGGGAAGCCAGCCTGCTCCAGGTGCCGTAGCAGGGCATGCACGCTCGCCGTCCACGGGTGTGCGGGGCGGAGCACCAGATTGCCTGTGCGGCTTACCGACTTATCCCGTGACAAGAGCGTGTCGTTTTCGTTGCTCATGTGATGCAGTCTCCTTCGAAGATCAGAACAAGAGATCAACGCCCGTCCAGGTTCGGACGCTCCCATCCGGCAACACCTCACGCCAGGTGGCAGGGGCGTTCTGTTGGAAGGCGGGGTGGCCGTTCAACAGAATCCGCTCGTCATAGCTGGCGTGGAGCTCCCTTAGCAGGGGCAGCGGTTTGGCGTCGGGCTGGATGGGTTCGAGCGCAACCTGTTCCGGGATGAAGCGATAGATGAACCAGGTGCCATCGGGATTGGGCCACGATTCGCCCATCGCTCCGCCCATCATCTGGTAGCGAGAGCCGTCGTTTACGGGGGCGCCAGTCAGGAGGTTCCAGGTCTGACCACTGTTGCTCCCGCGCACACCGGTTTGAAAGCGCAATGTGTCCGGCCCGCTCCAGCCCAGGAGCCAGCGGCCGTCCGTATATTTGGGTTCCTCCTCCGGCCACTTCAGCACCCGCCCTGTCTCCTGATCGAAAACCCACACCACAGTTACCCGCGGTCCCTGCGGGATGTCCAAATCATAGGCTACGGCCACCCAGCGGCCGGTGGGGGAGATGGAGACACCGTACACGGCATAGAGATGGTCGGGCTGGGCCAGGGGAACAGGCGGTTGACCCGGCGTCCAGAGCCACACTTGCTTACCGGTTGCCAGGGCATAGAGGCCGCCACGGTGTGCGACCTGCCGTGCTGCGGGTAGTTCCGGAACCGCCGTCAAGTTCCTGGTCGCCAGGTCGAACCAGAACATGGCC
>JBLNEM010000101.1:0-4797 GCA_050262655.1 Mycobacterium leprae
CATGGCCGCCTGAAAGAGGCGGGCCAGAGGCGCCAGGTGCTGCCGCATCCGGGCGTCGTCATGTTCCATTCGCCCTGGCGATCAACCACGGGCTCCACCACTGGGGGAGACGGAGTGGAAAACCTGGCGGTGCCACCAAGGGCATAACCCTCTGCCGAATCGGGCATGCTCAACACGGTGGACACCGCCCCCGCAGGAATGAGAACGTCAGCTAGGTAATCGGGAGTGGGGCTGGAAGGTTAACGTTTGCGAAGTGCTTGCACGAACAGGCATAGCAGTAGTAGAAACTCTGCTACGGACATTTCTACCGAAAATGTCATGTAGTAGCTTCACCTCCAGTTCGGGGGCGGGCCACCCATCGCACTCCAGCCCTGGCCGAACAGCGAGCCCCCATAAACCGCACATAATAGCTTGAGGCGCCACCCGATTGGGATGGCGCCTCTCTTCATGTCCGATGTGCAGCACAGTCACCGGCGCCAGTCACTGGCGGATCCCTGCGTCGTCCCGCCCAGACTCCACCAGCCGCACAGGTCTACATGACGGGGAGCTGGCAGGGGTCGCCAGCCCGTCCAAGGTTTGACGCGGATGGGTGACAGTCCGGCGGCAGACACTGTTACAAGCGATGCCCGCGGCACACGACGGGTCGGCAGACGAACGGAGGCCCAGAGACCATGGCGCGAAACACACTGGTAGCGTTGATCGTCCTCGTGCCTTATCTGGCTCAACTGGTGGCGATTCCCTGGGTAAACCGTATCCAGCCCCTGATCCTTGGCATACCGTTTTTCCACTGCTGGCTGTTCGTGTGGATGCTATTGACGCCACTCTTCACGGTGGCGGTGCACCGTATCCTGCGGCCAGACAGAGAGGAGTGATCGGCATGACCGGAAACCTGACCGCCGTCAGCGTTACGTCGCTGGTTGTGCTCGTCGTCGTCGTCATTGGCTTCATGGTCGGTCGCGACAAGAAGACCCGTTCTTCGGTCGAAGAGTGGTCCCTCGGTGGCCGGCGGCTCGGGGCGCTGTTCGTCTGGTTTCTGGTGGGTGCGGATATTTACACCGCATACACCTTCCTCGGGTTAACCAGTACGGCGTTTACCAGCGGCAGCATCGCCTTCTTCGCCACGCCGTATGTGGTGCTGGCCTATCCGCTCGCGTACTTCTTCTTGCCGCGGCTCTGGACGGTGGCGAAGGCGCATGGTCTGACCACCTTGGCGGACTACGTCGGCAGCCGATTCAGCAGCAGACCGATGGCGTTCTTGGTGGCCATTACCGGCGTTCTGATGCTGATCCCGTACATCGATCTGCAACTAAGCGGCATCGTGGAAACGATGGAGGTGGCCGGCACGGGCTACATCAACGTGACCGCGATTGTCATCATCTCGTTCCTGCTGGTGGCCTTCTACACATTCTTCAGCGGCTTGAAGGCACCAACGTACACGGCGATCATCAAGGACATCATGGTCTGGGTGATCATGTTGACCCTGGTGGTCACCATTCCGGCCATTCACTTTGGCAGTTGGGCGAACATGATCCGCGTCACTATGCAGCGTGCCCCCCACATGCTCACCGTTCCCACGCAGGGCCCCAAGGGCATTCTGTGGTTCAGCACGGCCGCACTCATCTCCGCCCTGGCGTTGTTCATGTGGCCGCATACGGCCACCGGTGTCTTCAGCTCCCGCAGCGCCAGAGGCCTGCGCACCAACGCGATCGTCCTGCCGTTCTACAACATTGTCCTGATGCTCGTCACGTTCCTCGGCATCGCCGCTTACCTGGTGGTCCCGGGTGCGCCGGCCTCCTTGGCGTTCCTGAACCTCATCGGGAAATCGTACGGCGGATTCATGCAGGGGCTGGCCTATTCGACCATTGCCTTGGCGTCGCTGGTCCCCTGCTCGATCATGGCGATTGGCGCGTCGAACCTGTTTGCCAACAACATCTACCGGGACGTCATCAACCCCCGGGCCAGCGGCAAGACCATGACCATGGTGACCCGCTACATGGTGTTTGTCGTCATCGGTCTGGCCCTGATCCTGGGATTACTCTTTCCCACGGGGCTGGTGTCGCTCCAACTGATGGGCGTGTCGGGCATCGTCCAGGTCTTCCCGGCCGTGGTCTTCAGCCTCTACTGGCGGGGCATGTCCAAGGAGTCGACCCTGATCGGCTTCCTCGCCGGCCTGATCACCGTGTTTTACGTATACTTCGCCCATAACGCCCACGGCATGTACGAGGGCGCCTGGGGCCTCCTGGTGAACATCGTGGCGATTCTCATCACCCAGCCGTTCTTCGCCCGGTCTGGCCGGGAGTTGAAGAACCCCGTGGTGGAATCGCTGTTTCCCCAGCGCCGCTGAAGAAGCGGCTGTTCCCGAGGGAACTCCCCTCGCCGTCACCAACCGGCAACTGGAAGGATGCAAGTACTGCCGAGTGCTCGAGCTGGTAACACCGGGTGTAACCTGGCCAGAACCGAGGGGCCCGTCCTGGGCGATTGGGGCCAGGCGCCTACCTCCGCCAGCGGTTCCCGGGGCCTCCCGGAGGGCCATTGTCGACTAGATCATCCGGTTCCTACCCCCGATCCGCCGGACGGCGCCTACCTGGTCAGGGTCCATGGTGCCGGCCCATACACCGATACCGGGTGGCACCCCAACTGGGAGTGCGACACATACAGCGATGTCCCGACTGGGGTTGATCCCGTCACCATGCAGCCCGTACGTGCATCTGATCACCGATGTCGGGCACTAGACTGAGCCCATGCTAGGGGCCGATCGCCCGAACCCATACGCACAGACCGCCGGCCCAGCACGATCAACGTGCGGGGCCGGCGTCTGCCCGGGGGCAGCCCCTCCAACGTCGGGGGCTCAGCGTGCGATCACCAGGGCATATCCCGTCATCCGTGGGGAATACTCTCCATGGTGGAGACCGCCCCCGCAGGAATGAGAATGTTACTTAGGAAACCAGGGGTGGGACCGTAGGTTCATCGCTTGCGAAGGCTTTGGACGAAGAGGTACAGCAAGAGCGAGAACTCTGCTATTGACATTTCGACTGTGAATGTCATGTAGTAGCTTCACCTCCAATTCGGGGGCGGGCCACCAACTGCATTCCAGCCCTGGCTGAACAGCGAGCCCACATAAACATCACATGAAAGCTTGAGGCGCCACCCGCTTGGGATGGCGCCTCTCCTCGTGTGCGGCCTCTCGCCCAGGACGGCATCTCCCTTGGTTGTCAACGGCGCCAGTCGCTGACCCGCCTCTTGCGCCGTTACGCTTGCATTCCGGTCACTCGTGTGCCGCCCGTTTGCCCGAAGCCGGCTACGATATGGTGGGAGTTCAGGAACTGCTGGTGTGGGCCATACCGCCATCGGAAGGAATTGGCATCGCTCATGCGGAAGTTGGCTCCGGAGCAGGGGCGGGGCCGGTCGCTTCTGACCTCTATCCTCCTGCGCCAGGCGTGTCTCCAGAAGCGGGGTCAGTGGGTGAGCCGCGGCGAGGGTTGGGAAAGAATTGAGATCTGGAAAACGATGCGATCACATCCCCCAACTGATACGAAAGGCTGTGCGATCAAGATGGTCAGAGGCTGGTTCACAGTTCGCGTGGAACTTTGGTCCGGGTGTGGTATGGACCTTCACCCCCGGCCTGGTAGGCTGATGTTGGTAGGGCCGCAGCACACCTTCAACGAGCTGGCGGTAGCCATAGACCTGGCGTTTGCGCGCTGGGACCTGGGGCATTTGTGTGAGTTCGAGTTTCAGGATGGTCGGCGAATCGGTTTTCCCGACCCGGAGTACGGGCAGGAAGTGATCGATTACCGGGAAGCGATGGTCAGTAAACTGGTGAAGAAGGGGGACCGCTTCACCTATCTCTTTGACTTGGGCGACCAGTGGCTTCACCGCTGTATGATCATGGCGACCAACGTCGATCCCGAAAGGGCCTTCGGTATCATTCCGCAGCAACCTGTGCCGATATGGGGATGGGGCTGGATTCCCGACCAGCACGGCCGCCGTACTGAGAATGGTGATGACGAACGATGAGGATGCGGATGAATAGCATGACCAACGGCCCCGCCACAACGGCCCTCGGCAGGTAGAACTGCCGGGGGCTTTCTTGTTCCTGCAGCTATCGGCGCCGTGCCAGGGGCTGGCCCGTCCGGTTCGGCGAACTGAGTGGCGGCGTCATCGAACCAATCGGCTCCTTTTTACGTAGAAGGTTAAGGGGCCGTAAGGCCTTTGGTTGGTTTTGACGGGCTAGCGAATCGCTGTGTGGCGGGACCAGACCGCATGAAGAGGAGGATGAAGCCATGCGCGTTGGCGTGCTGCGGGTTGTCGCCCTGCTTGGGCTGCTGGCGTTGTTGGCATCGGCGTTTCCGGGCGTGGGGCGGGCGGAGGGCGGATTTGCGGAGGGTTATTGTACGGCGGACGGGAAGCCGGTGGTGACGTATCTTCCGGCGGACTGGATCGACGGGCAGTGGATTGTCGAGTGTTACGACGGTGAGGCTGTGTTCACGCACACGACCCCGTACAACCCCAATCTGGTGGACACAGCCCCACTGGAGCAGCCGCCGGATTTCGGCCGGTGGGTGGATATTGCGTTCAATGGTGCGTGGCTCGTCAACCCATATAAGGATGTTGACCCGTTCGTGGTCAAGAGCACCGGCCGCACTCTGATTCCCCTGCGGTACGTCTCCGAAGCGTTTGGCGCACAGGTCGACTGGGTGGCTTCGACCCGCACGGCCACGATCAAGTGGCATGAACGGGCGATCGCTGTTCAGATCGGTGAAACGCAGGCCTTCATCGATGGACGAGCCATTGTTCTAG
>JBLNEM010000102.1:0-3221 GCA_050262655.1 Mycobacterium leprae
GCGTAACCGGTGGCTGCGGAGATCGAACTGTCCGGAACACCGATCACGATGTCGGCGTCTACGGGCGCCTCCCGGGCCAACTGGCGGCCCATCTCCTTCCGCACGGCGTGCATATTGACCCCTTCCAGCTGGCTGTCCGGCCGGGCGAAGTAGATGAACTCGAACATGCAGGGGCGTGCAGTTGCGGCCGCCCTTACCGCCTGCTGTGAGCGCAGTGTGCCCGAGGGCGAAATGGTGATCATCTCGCCAGGGGCGACTTCGCGGATAAACTCGGCGCCTACGGTGTCAAAGGCACACGACTCGGAGGCGATCACCCAGGCGTCGCCGAGCTTGCCCAACTGCAGCGGGCGGATACCATGTGGGTCGCGGACGGCGATCAGCTTGTCCGCCGTAAGAATCAGCAAGGCATAGCCGCCATGCACCTGGTTAACGGCGTGACTGACGCTCTCCTCCAGGCTATCCTTGTGCGCCCGGACGATCAGATGGGCCAGCACCTCCGTATCCACGGTGGTGGCGAAGATCGCCCCTTCGTCCTCCAACTGCTCCCGAATCTTGTAGGCATCCACCAGGTTGCCGTTGTGGGCCAGGGCCAGACCGCCCCGCTTGGAGTTCACCAGGATCGGCTGCGCATTGCCCAGGTTGGAGGAACCGGTGGTGGAGTAGCGGACATGGCCGATGGCGATATGCCCCTTCAGCTTCTCCACCGTTGCCGGCGAGGCAAAGACGTCCCCCACCAGCCCCATGCCCTTGTGCGACTCCATGTCGGCGCCGTCGGCCGATACAATGCCAGCCGATTCCTGCCCCCGGTGCTGGAGTGCGATCAGCCCCTGGGTCGTGACCCGGGCGGCGTCGGGATGTCCGTAAATGCCGAAGACGCCGCATTCATCCACCGGGCCCTTATCGGGGTGCGTGGCGATCTGCCAGCGGTAGGGGCGAAGCGCCAGGTCTATTGTGCCATCCACCGGGGAATCGCCTCCTTATAGGCCTTCGCCAGTTCGTCCACCGCCAGATTCACCACTTCCGCCCGCCGGAAGATGAACGAGCCTTCCTTCCCCGGCGCCAGGACGGTCATGCCAAGCCGCCCGGTGTCGGTCACCTCACCGACCACCCGGTACAACACCTCGTCGACCAGGCAAGGCGCCACCAACTTGTCCATGTCCTCCCGCTTCACCGTCAGCAAGACGCGGGACTGGCTCTCGCCGAACAGGTGCCCATCTACCCGGCCCTCGGGACAGGCGATGCTCGCCTCGCAGCCCCGGGCGCCGGACTCCGCTGCAATGGCCATCTCCGCCAGTGCCACGGCGATGCCACCTTCGGAGACATCGTGCGCCGCGGTCACAATCCCCTGGTGAATGACGTTCAGCACCACCTGCTGGAGCCGCTTCTCCAGGTCCAGGTCGAGCGCCGGTGCGTCCCCCGCCACCGTGCCATGCACGAGCTTGAGATACTCGGAGCCGCCCAACTCATCCTTCGTCTCCCCGAGCAGTACGATCAGGTCACCCGCCTGCTTGAAACCGGGGGTGACACGGCGCTCCACGTTTTCGTGCAGGCCGATCATGCCGATCACCGGGGTGGGGTAGATCGCTTCGCCGTTCGTCTCGTTGTAAAAGGAGACGTTGCCGCCGGTCACCGGCGTGCCAAGGGCGTTGCAGGCCTCGGCAATGCCGTCCACCGCCTCGGAGAAGGTCCAATAGATCTCCGGCTTCTCGGGGTTGCCGAAGTTCAGGTTATTGGTAATCGCCACGGGCCGGGCACCGGTCACCACGCAGTTGCGTGCCGACTCGGCTACCGCAATGGCAGCACCCCGCCGGGGGTTCAGATAGGCGTAGCGGGCGTTGCAGTCGGTCTTCATGGCCAACCCCATCACAGGGCCCGCGGTGGCAACTGCTTCAGCCGTAGACTGGCCAGGCTTCCGCATCACCCGATGCATGCCCGGTTCAGCAGCCGAGCGTAGGCGGAGCAGGGCGGCGTCGCCACCAGGCTGGATCAGCGTACCCAGCAGCACCATGTGGTCATACTGCCGGTAAATCCACTCCTTGCTGCCGATGTTGGGGCTCCCCATCAACCGCAGCAGCACCTCGCCGTAGTCCGCCGGCAGCGGCAAGCGGCTGAAGTCAAAGCCATGCAGTTCAGCCAGATAGGCCGGCTCGGACTTGGCCGGATGGTAGAGCGGCGCTTCGTCGGCCAACGCATGGGCCGGCGCTTCCGCCACCACCTCACCGTTATCCAACACCCGCAACATGCCGTCGTCGGTCACCTGGCCGATCACGGCCGACAGCAGACCCCACTTCTGGAAGATGGCCTCCACCTCGGCCTCGCGGCCCTTCTGCACACAGACCAGCATCCGCTCCTGCGATTCAGAAAGCAAGAACTCCCACGCCTTCATGCCTTCTTCGCGGGCGGGAACTTTCCGCACATCGATCTCCAGGCCCACATTGCCCCGGGCGGCCATCTCCGATGAGGAGGAGATTAACCCGGCGGCGCCCATGTCCTGAATGCCCACCACGGCATCCGTCTCAAACAGCTCGAGACAGGCTTCCAGCAGCAGCTTCTCCAGGAAAGGATCGCCCACCTGAACGGCCGGACGCTTCTCCTCCGCCCCCTCGGTGAACTCCGCCGAAGCGAGCAGCGATGCCCCGTAGATACCGTCGCGCCCCGTGCGCGCCCCGACCACCATGATCGGGTTGCCGGCGCCCCGTGCGATCCCCTTGCGGATCTTGTCCGGCTCCAGAATGCCGACGCACATGGCGTTCACCAGGCAGTTGCCCCGGTAGGACTCGTCAAAGTAAACCTCGCCGCCGACGGTCGGAATGCCCATGCAGTTGCCATAGTGGCCGATGCCGGCCACGGCGCCTGCAAACAGGTGGCGCTGCTTCGGGTCATCCAACGGACCGAACCGCAGCGAATCGAGGATGGCGATGGGCCGGGCGCCCATGGTGAAGATGTCCCGCAGAATGCCGCCGACACCGGTGGCGGCGCCCTGGAAAGGCTCCACGAAGCTGGGGTGGTTGTGCGATTCGATCTTGAAAGCCACCGCCAGGTCGTCGGTCACCTGAATCACACCGGCATTCTCACCGGGGCCCTGCACCACCAGGTCGCCCTTCGTCGGCAGCCGCTTCAAGGCCGAGCGGGAGTGCTTGTAAGCGCAGTGCTCTGACCACATCACACCAAACATCTGCAGTTCCACGTCGTTCGGCGTCCGCCCGAGGATCTCGCAGACA
>JBLNEM010000103.1:0-6166 GCA_050262655.1 Mycobacterium leprae
TCCTCTCAGGGGTTGCCATCCTATCCGCCCATCCCTAAAACATAAACCTGTCTTTATGTACGTATCGAGAGATGATTTCGTTCGATACCGGGCTGCAACGTTCATAAAAGAAGCGCCTGCCACCCACCGGGGCAAACCCCCGTAAGTGACAAGCGCTGTTGTTCATGCTTTCATGCCTTTCAGTTCCCGCCGGTCCCGCTTCACGAGCCGCCGGTACTGCTCCCCCACCCAATCCAAGAACGGTGCATCCCAGGTTGGGCCATCGGGCCACAAGGCCTCCACCTGCTCCTTCAGTTCGAGATCCCAGCGGCCATACAGGGTCATGAGCGTGGCGTGCAATTCACGCCCCTTCACGGCGTCCCGATCGCCCTGGTTTTCACCCCCCCACAGGAAGGCGTCATCGCAGATGTAGTAGTTGCAGGTGGCCGCCCGGCGCTCCGGTGGAATGGTGCAGCCCGTGGGTCCATGGTAGACGCACTTGGTGGGCCAGACGCCGGCGTTGGCTTCCTGGTTCGTCACCCGTTTCAAGAGGAGGCCACGGGGGCCGGGTCGCAGCGAGCCGGCCGCGATATGCGCCAGCAGCCAATCCCGCCCACCCAAGCCTACAATGCGGCCCACGTCGGACCAGTCCACCCCCGGCGGGCTGGCACAACAGCCGGTCGGCCCGTGCGGACACTGATAGCACAGATTCGAATGAAGCCGGGTGTGCTCGCCCTTCAACTCCAACCGGATCATGCCTGACCGAAGCGCTTGATAATCGCCTCGTGCGCCTTCTGCTCCAGTTCATCGTTCAGCGTGCCGATCTTCACCTCGCCGCCGTAACGCCGGTCCAGGGCACGCTGAATCAGCCAGTCGGCCAGGTGCGGATTCTTGGGCAGGATAGAGCCATGCAGGTACGTGCCGACGGTGTTCTTGAACAGCACGCCCTCCATTTTGTCGGCGCCGTTGTTGCCGTACCCCCGAACCACCTTGCCCAGCGGCTTCAGACCCTTGCCCAGGTATGTCTTGCCGGAGTGATTCTCGAAGCCGACCATGGTACGAGACGAGCCAAACATGGCGCTCTCGATCACCACGTTGCCGATCATCCGATCGTGAGAGCCTTCGGTCCAGAGGTCGAGAATGCCGGTGAACTGGAGCAACTCGCCGGTGTGGGTGCGGAAGTACTTGCCGAGCATCTGGTAGCCGCCACAGACAGCCAGGACCGCCAGCCCATCGTGGATGGCCGTGCCCAGCGAGTCGCCTTTCACCTTCGCAAAGTCGTCCGCGATCAACCCCTGCTCACGGTCCTGACCGCCGCCCATCATGAGGAGATCAAACTGGCGGAAGTCGGCCTTCTGGCCGAGCGAAACCTTGGTGAGAACAGGTTCCAGGCCGTGCCAGCGAGAGCGCTGCTCCAGCACAATCACGTTGCCGCGGTCTCCGTACAGGTTCATATATTCCGGATAAAGCCAGCCGATATGGATGCGCGGGCGCTCCACGCCTTACACCTCCCAGAATTTCTTCGTGTAGCCCTGCTTCTGAATGACCTCGCGCGTCTGCAACATTGCGGTGTAGGTGGGCATGATGTAAAGCAGTTCCCCGGGCTTGATGAACTGAAGCCCCTGCTCCAGGGCCTTCTTCAGGTCCTTCTCCACCGTCAGTTTGGTGGTGGGCATGCCCGCATACTTCAGCCGCACAGCCATGTCTTCGGCCCGCAGACCGGAGCAGATGACGAAGTTGATCTCGTCCTCATGGGTAGCCAGTGCCTCAAAATCGACGTCCCACAGCCAGGAAACGTCGGTGCCGTCGGCGTACAGGTCATTGATGGCGATGACCAGGTTCTTGCGGGGCCCTGACTGCATGACGGTCTGAATCACCGAGTTGAAGCCGGCCGGGTTTTTCACCAGGGCCATGAAGACATCCCGCTCGTTGATCTTGATCAGTTCCATGCGGCCGAACTGACTGGTGGTTGACTCCAGCCCCTGCCGAATGGCCGGCAGCGAGACGCCCATCGTAAGGGCGCCTGCCACAGCCGCCAGGGCGTTGTAAACGTTATAGAGCCCCGGAATCTGCAGGCGTGCTTCAAGGTCGCCCTCGGGCGTTACAATGTGCAGGGTCGAGCCACGCTCGTCCATCTGGGTGATCCGGTCCACATATACTTCCGGGCGGGGGCGCTCGTGACCGCAGTGGGGGCACCGATACTTGCCGAGATGCGCATAGTAGAACACCTTGTACTCATACTCGGTACCGCAGGCCACGCAGTGCTTCGCATCGGCCGTCTGGCTCATGGTGGTGCTGCCCACCGATTCATCTTCAATGCCGTAGTAGAGCGGCGTCACCTGCTGACGGCGACCCAGCCCGGCGCAGTTGGGATCGTCTGCGTTGATGGCGGCTCGAGCGCCCTTGGCCAGGTGCTCCAGGCCACGGCCCACGAAGTTGACGGTTGTCTCCAACTCGCCGTAGCGATCCAACTGGTCGCGGAAGAAGTTGGTCACAATGGCCGCCCGGGGACGAATCTCCTTGCAGGCCTGCGGCATCGTGGCCTCGTCGATCTCCATGAGGCCTGCCTGGCCAGCGATTCTGCCGCTCCAGGAGGCGTTCTGCAGGAACGCAGTGGTAAGCCCGGAGATCAGGTTGGCGCCTGCCCGGTTGTGCACGACTGTGAGGTCCTCGGCCTCAAACATGGCCGAGAGCATTTTGGCGGTAGTGGTTTTACCGTTCGTACCGGTCACAGCGATCACGCCGCGATCGGGTTGGGCGGAGAGCCGTCGGAGCACGTCCGGGGCCAGTCGACGCGCTACCCTTCCCGGCAGCGTGGTACCACCACGCCCGAGCAGGCGGGTTGCGGTGATGGCTCCCTTGCCGGTCCAGACTGCAAACAGCATCCGGAGATTCATGGCCGTCCCTCTTCTCCTCATTCCGAAAGGTATAGATGCAACCCTTTATGTTAACTTTAATCGTGGTATCATTATAGCATGCCCGGTCTACCTGACCGTTTTTCCCGCCGTCTGGTGGATTCTATTCATATTCCCTGAAGCCGTCTTGTTTCCCTTTCACGGCCCAGGAAAGGAGAACGTTTGGTGAGAACCCAGCGCATGCTTCTCCTGGGGGCAGCCCTGCTCCTGCTAACCGGCTGCAACAAACCCAGTGCTTTGGTATTGACGCACCTCGACCCGTCGGCTCCGGCGGCTTCCGGCTATCCGGCCCGACCGCTGCCGGATCAACCCTCGCCCCTGACCGAGCGGAATCCGTTCGGTCTGTTTACCGATGCCCCTTCGGCTGAAACCATTGCAGCGCTGGCCACCGCCCAGGTCTCGGGTGATGGCCGGTACCGGGCTTCGATCACCACGCAGGGCGCCTGGGTCACCCGTGTAGACGGCGCCTGGTTCTGGCAGATCAAGTTGGCGTCGACTGCGGCCACCCCGCCTGCACCTCCGACCAAGCCGGGGCAGACCCAGCCGAATGCCACCCAGCCCGCACAGACCACCACGCCGCCGCCCATGATTCAGCACACGGTCCGCGCACTCCAGTGGACCGGCCGGAGCCAGCTCCTGCTGCGAGACGAGTCCGGTACATGGCTGCTGGCCAATCCCGACAGTGCGACGGTCACGGCCCTGCCAGCCGCGCTTCAGGGCAAGCAGGCCATTGCGTTCTCGCCGGACGGGACACAAGTACTTTACTATGCGCCCGGCAAGGGTGGCGACGAGCTCTTCGTGGCTAACGCCGACGGCTCCAAGCCTGTCTCCAAGGGCGTCAATGTGACCGCCTACTGGGATGAGAACGGCAAACTGCAGATCCAGCAGGGCAAGGCGCCGTCGCTGACGAAGCCGCCGGCCGCCCCGGGCGAGGTTCTCCACGCACCGATCCAAGGCTGAGCAGATCAAGAGCCCGGTCCTCCCGCCAGGGGGAGGACCGGGCTCTCTTCGTTTTAAGGATTGATTACAGAATCCGGCCACGGCACCTCATGCTGGACCGCCTCGGTGAATCGCTGCACCAGGGCAGCCATTTCGGCTTCACTGTTGATGGGGATGTCACCATAGCCGGGCACCGGGCGCTGCCACGCAGGGCCCTGCCTGGTCACGAACAGGTAGCTCTTTCCGACCGTCAGCAGGGGGTCATCCCCAAAGAGATGCAGCGCCCGACCAGCCCATCCACCGGACTGTTTCACAATAACCGTACCGGCCAGGTTCCCCTTGATGTTCTGCACCACCTGAACCCGAAACTCCGTGTCCGGAAGATCCCCATTCGATTGGCTGGTCCAAGCCCGGGCGACCACCCGACCGACGAAGACATGATGGCAGACGCCAACCAGCTTGCGATCATCGGTCACATCGGTGATCCAGTCGACCTTCATCCGCCACGCCGGAGCAGGGAGCAGACTCCCCGCTGCGACGGAAAGAACCGTCAGGCAGAGCGTCAGTCCCAGGAGAACCACGTGGGTTTTCACGTTCATGCCATCCCTCCCGTTCTAGTGGGGATAGAGGGTGAAGTAGTGGACCCGGTCATAGAGGCCGAGGTCGGTCTGCTGAGATGGATAGGGAACCATCACATTGTAGGGTTCGGACTCCTCACCGAGCCCCAGTGCGTGTCCCCATTCATGCATCACAACGCTCTTACGGTACTGCTCGCCCAGTTCGTCGATCAGCGCTGTGTTGAACTGGATCGTGTCGACGCCGTACCTGTGCCAGGTGTAGAGGCCCAGATAGTACGCATCCGGCTTGTAGACATCGCTCACATGGACCTCTTCAATGTCCAGGAGCGTGTCGGGCAGGATCTGCACCTTCCCCAGGCTGTTCCACTTGTCCAGGGCGTACGCCATTTCGGCGGTGTACTTCGTCGACCCATCCCAGTGGATTTTCATATGGACCACCGAACTGGGCCCTGTGAGGTTTGCCGAGACCGAACCCGCCACCAGGGCAGTGCCCACGACTGCGCAGATTGCCAGTATGGCAAGCCTCTTCATTCATCTTCCCTCCATTTATTTACGCCGCAGTTCCATTATATTCCATCCAAGGGGTAATACTCCATATCCTGGGAGCATAAAAGCGGCTGGACCATTGAAAAAGGCTTCCCGGCGTGGGAAGCCTCTGGGACGGATCTGTTCGATTAGTTGAGGGCCTGCCGCAGGTTGCGGATCGTGAACCGTATGTACCACATCAGGAGCCGGTAGGCGCCAACGCCCATGAGGATGAGCAGCACACACGCCACTGTGCCAGCGATTACGTTGGCCAGGGGCGTCACGATCCAGGGGATGCTCGTATGCGGCAGCCACTGAGCCGGATACAGCCAGTAGTAGATTGGATTGCCCACGAGCCCCACGACTCCACCCAGCGGAAAGAAGATAGCGATGGGGCCCAGGATCGGGATGACCACAATACTGCTGGCCCCCGCGGAGAGCAATACCCCAGCCGCCCGAAGCCACTGCAACCCCCGTTTTCCGTTGCCGAGAATCGCCTCCGCCGCATAGGCCCTGGCCAGCCGATCGGCCGGCCCCAGCCGTTCCAACACCTCGGTGAGCGAACGGCCGCTGTTCATGGCCTCGGCGATATGGCTTTCGATCTCCAACACCAGGTCGTTTCGCTCGGCCTCCGGGATCCCCTTCAGACCGACCCGGAACTCATCCAGATAACGCTGCACCAGAGGCTCCTTTATC
The DNA here is from genome assembly GCA_050262655.1 of Mycobacterium leprae. GTDB lineage: Bacteria > Bacillota > Sulfobacillia > Symbiobacteriales > Symbiobacteriaceae > DASXVX01. The sequence continues at coordinate 5,633 of JBLNEM010000103.1, forward strand.
GTCATGATTCATTCCCTCCTGTTAGCTTGTTCACCGCTGCGACCACTTGCTGCCATTCCTGACTCATCCCGCTCAGCGATTCGTGCCCTGGCGCCGTCAGTTTGTAGTACTGCCGGGGCGGACCGCCGCTCGACTCCTGCCAGTAGGTCTCCAGCCACCCATCCTTCTTCAGCCGCCGCAGCAGCGGGTAGATGGTGCCTTCACCGGCCGCCAGTTGTGGCGCTTCGCCGAGGCGAGTCACGATCTCATAACCGTAACGGGGCTCCTGTGCGATCAAGGCGAGGATGCAGTATTCCAGCACCCCCCGCCGCAATTGCGAGTACCACTCTTCCACTCGTCCTCACCTCGGCTACAGTGTAACACCCTGTACTGTGTAACACAAGGTACTGTGCGCAAAAAAGTAGGCTGGTAGGAAAAAAGCAAGGGGAATCGCCGCTCGGCGACTCCCCTTGCTCTATAGGACCTTGGCCAGGAATTCTCTGGTGCGGGGGTGCTGCGGATTGGCGAAGACTGTCGCCGGCTCGCCCTGCTCCA
>JBLNEM010000104.1:0-6262 GCA_050262655.1 Mycobacterium leprae
AGACGGAGTTTGTCGATGAGGCTGCCGTGAATACGGCGAAGGCCGACCTGTACAACCGGTACCAGTGGGACATCAAGCAGGTGACCAATAACGGTGCCAGCTATGCCCTCGGCACCGGCAGCCACAACACCGTGGTCGGCATCATCGACACCGGCGTCAGCACCCAGCACGCGGCCCTGAAGGCCAACCTGCTGGGCGGCGAGAACTTCACGCCGGACGGCCCTGGCGGCACGATCATCCCCACCGACATCGAGGACAAGAATGGCCATGGCAGCCATGTGGCCGGCAACATCGCCGGTAACGGCCGGATCATGGGCATCGCCCCGAACGTCGGCTTCCGCTCCTACCGCATCTTCGCCGCCACCGGCGGCTCGCCTTCCGACCGCATCCTGAAGGCGATCGTTGCGGCCGTGCGTGACGACGTGGATGTCATCTCCATGTCCGTGGGCGGTTACGATGCCATCGCTCAGGTCACCTGGACCGACGCCGAGACCGGCAAGGTCTATCGGCTCGGCAGCGATGTAGCCGACTTTGTCGCCTACAAGCGGGCAATCCAGTATGCCGTGAGCCACAACATCGTGTTCGTGGCCGCTGCCGGCAACGACGCCACGGATATCGCCAACCCGGTGGCTGTGGGCGCCTTCCTGAACGCCAAGTATGCCTCTCAGGGCTACACCTTCGGCGCCTCCCGTGAAGTGCCCGGCACGCTGCCTGGCGTGGTCACGGTTTCGGCCCTGGGGCCCGACAAGAGCCTGTCCAGCTACAGCAACTACGGCCCCGGCGCCATCGACATCTCCGCCCCTGGCGGTGATTTCAAGCGCTATCCGGCGCCCGACTACTACACCGACATGAACCTCTCTTCGTACAAGAACGGTGGTTATGTCTGGATGGCCGGCACCTCCATGGCCACCCCGAAGGTCTCCGCCGTGGCCGCCCTGATCATCGATCAGGCCAAGGCGAACGGTGAGAAGATCAAGGCTGCCCAGGTGGTGGCGCAGCTTCAGCAGAGCAGCGTGGACCTTGGCAAGCCCGGCTATGACCCGGCGTACGGGTATGGCATGGCGAACGCCTACTACGCCCTCGGCGGCAAGTAAGCTCCAGATGGCACGAAGAGTCCCCCGGCTACGCCGGGGGACTCTCATGTTGCACTGAAACGCCGCACGGTTTTGCACGGCTTCTTCCTGTACAGCAGGCTGCCACTGGGCGAGCCCGCAAACGCATCAGTTTGTCTGATTTTGACCACCTCGCCAACAACGAGGTGGTCAGCAAACGACAAATAGGTCGCTTCCAGGGTTTGATCCTGAGCATACCGAGAATCCCCGGGCCTGACCGAGGGATCCTTTTCATGACGCACACTGTCAGTGATCCAGCGCACAACCTTGAGAGGATCTTTCAGGTGTGGTAGAATCCTAAGCAGGTGTTGTTAGAAGGGGGGAATCGCGGTGAACATTACTCTCACGGAGAAGGCCTCGGGCCGGCTTCAGGAGATCATCAAGTCCAAGGGTGAGAACCTTGCCCTGCGTGTCATGGTTCGTGCCGGTGGCTGCAGTGGCTTTGAATATGGCATGGCGCTCGAGCGGAATCCTCGTCCCGACGATACGGTTGCGGAGCGGAACGGGGTCAAGGTCGTAGTCGACCCGAACAGCGCCCGGTTCCTGGATGGCGCCACCATCGACTATGTCGACAGCCTGATGGGCGGTGGCTTCGCCATCAACAACCCGAACGCCGTCTCCTCTTGCGGTTGTGGTCACAACCACGAGGAGGGCGACGAGGACTCGTGCGGTTGCGGCTCGGGTTCCGGCTGCGGCTGCGGCTGCTCCCACTAAATCGTTTCCTATCGCAAATGCCAACGGGTAACCCCGTTGGCATTTCGTGTTCAGCCGCCCAATCGCTGCAGAGCGTTTTCGATTTCAACCCGGACCTCGGCGTCCGTCTCGACAGTGCGCCTTGCTTCCAGCGCCGCACGGGCATCGGGCAACACACCTGGCGCCTGTGCTGCCAGACGGCCGAGTCCCCACGCTGCGTGGGCACGCAGCACCTGGCTGTCGCTGGCGAGCGCATCCCGCAAGGCCGGGAACCCTTGCGGATCGCCGGCATTGCCCAGCGCCACCAGGGCATTGCGCTGAATCGTGGTCTTTCCGCGCCAGCCCGCCGCGGTGGGCTCAAACAGGCGTTTGAAGTCGCCCTTGGTCATCGCCATCATCTGAAGCAGGTTCGGCTCTCCGCCCAGTTCGGGCACCGGGGCGAACTCGGGGTGGCCGCCCGACTTGGCCCGACGATTGTACGGGCAGACATCCTGACAGTCGTCACAGCCAAAGAGCCGGTTTCCCATCACTTCCCGGTACTCTTCGGGGATGATCCCCTTCATCTGCGTCACATAGGAGAGGCACTGGTTGGCGTTCAGGTTGAACTCGGTCAGCGCCTGGGTTGGACAGGCGTCGATACAGAGCGTGCACGAGCCGCAGGCCGGGAGGGCGGGTTCGTCCGGCGGGAGGGGGACGTCCGTCAGCATCTCGCCCAGGAAGACCCATGTGCCGTGCTCCCGGGTGATCAGGTTGGTGTGCTTGCCGAACTTGCCGACACCGGCCCGCTCGGCCACGGCCCGGTCCAGGGGCGGACCGGTATCGACGTAAACCAGGGTATGACTCTCGGGCACTTCTGCGGACAGCCAGGCGGCCAGTGCGTCCAGCCGCGCCTTCAGCAGTTGGTGGTAGTCGAGGCCGCGGCAGTAGCGGGAGAGCCAGCCCTTTGGTCCTTCGATCGTTGGGGGGGCGTCCTCCTCATCGGGAACCAGGTAGCTGATGCCTGCGGCGATGATCGACTGGACGCCGGGAAGCAGCATCTCCGGGAAGATGCGCCGCTCGGTCTCCTTTGGCTCATAGGGGTTCGGCCCGCGGCCGGCCTCCTCCCGCAGGCGCAGGTACTCCTGCTCCTTCAGGAAGGGTGCGGCCGGCGCCACGCCGACCACGTCCAGGCCCAGGGCGGCCGCCTTTTCCAGCAGGGCGGCCTTCAGTTGGGTGGGGGTATATGTCATCAGGGCCTCCTACTTCGTGGGGGGACTACGTGGGAGTACCCTACGCCGTCGGGCCTGTGCCGCCACGGACGCCTTACCTGCGGAGCCCCTCCGGGTCTCCTCGGGGCGTCCGAACGGCGTCACAGACCCGCCGGCTTCGGGGACGCTCAGCTTCGTTTTACTGCTTTCAACACCTTGGCGTTCCGCTCAGCTTCCTCTATGGGTTCGCCCGACGTGTGTGGGCTCCCTGCTGCTTATCTTTTCCGGCGGGGCCCTGGTTTGTGTTATCATGGAGTCACTTGTGTGGTTTCCTTTGAAAGGGGCCCTGTGTAGATGGGTGTTCGGGTGGTGGCCCGGGTGGCTGTCATGAATCGGCGTGGCGAGCTGCTGCTGGCCGGGGACGCGGCGGGAAAGGCCTGGGTGCTTCCGGGGGGGACACTGGACCCCGGCGAAACCCTTGCGCAGGCCGCCATGCGGGAGGCGGACGAGGAGGCCGGTCTGGGCGTAGTCCTCGGTCCCGTCTTGTATGTGCATGAGTTCTGGCCGAAGGATCGCTCCGAACAGGTTGTTGAACTCATCTTCCGGGCGACGGCCGTGGCGGACCGGCCGGACCCCTCTTTGGCTGAAGCCAGGCAGATCGTCTCCGCTGGTTCGAATGATGATCCCTGGCGTGCCTGGTTGATTCAGGATGTGGACGGGCCCCGCCGGGAGATTCGCTGGTTCAGCCGGGCGGAGTTGGCGGCGGTATCGAAGCCGGTCTACCCGGGGGTCTTGCGGGATCAGTTCTGGTCGGCGCCGGTGCCGGTGGTGGATCCGTATCTCGGGCTGGACGTGGCCAAGTAGGCAGGGGGGATTCAGGTGCTTGAGGCACTCTTTATGCACATCGTAGGGTTTCTAGGGCAGTTCGGTTATTGGGGCATCGCCATCGGCATGGCCCTGGAGAGTGCCTGTATTCCCATCCCCAGTGAGATCATCCTGCCCTTTGGCGGCTTCCTGGCCGCCCAGGGAAAGGTGACCCTGGGAAGCGTGATTGTTGCCAGTCAGATCGGTGGCCTGCTGGGTTCCATGTTGGCCTACGGCGTTGGGCGCTATGGCGGCAGGGCCGTTCTGGAGAAGTACGGCAAGTACATTCTGATCTCCAAGCATGATCTGGATAACGCCGAGCAGTGGTTTGCCCGGCGGGGCGAGGTCACGATTTTCGTCGGCCGGCTGCTGCCGGGAATCCGTACCTTTATCTCTCTCCCGGCCGGTATTGCGGAGATGCCCTTCGGGCGTTTCCTCTGGTATTCGTTCCTGGGCATGCTGCCCTGGTCTGCTCTCTTTGCCTGGCTCGGCCTGAAGCTCGGGAACAACTGGAACCTGGTGCGGCTCTACCTGCACCGCTTTGACTACCCAGTCATTGCGCTGATCCTGCTGGCGATCGGCTGGTTCATCTGGCACAAGGTGCGATCTGCCCGAGAGGCATAAAGCGACAAAAACGGCGGGCCTGAATGGCCCGCCGTTTGTTCTTAGCCGACAAACTGTTCCACAAAGTACTTGGGGCTCAAGGGCTCGCCGGTGGCGTGCTCCACCAGTTCGGTCCAGGAGTAGATAGCGCCTGGCTTGAACCAGCGCTCCACCAGCCATTCGCCGACACCCTGATTCCCCACAACCCGAGTGGTGCCCGTCGCCTTCGCCACATGATGGTGGATGTGGGACGCCGTCACTTCGCCGATCAGGTAGTTGTGGTAATAGACCGGGGCGGTGGCCAGGTGGATCTTGCTGGCCCATTCGCTGCCGCTGAGGTCGGCCGGAGGGGTGACAAGCTGGAGTTCATGCACCAGCTTCCACCACAGGCCGTTTAGATCCTGATCAGGGTTCTCATACAGCTGCGACTCGAAATAGACCATCACCAGTACCCAGCGGGCCAGGATCAGCATGGAGCGTGAGAGTTCCCGCTTCAGGGTGTTGGCCACGTTCTTGGCCTCTGCCGCCGGAACGCCGGCGATCTGCTGGAGCCAGTCGGCATCCTTCGTCTGCCGGCCGAAGAACATGGCGATGGCCTCGGTGGAGTTGATGTGTGCGATCGTGCGCAGCGCCCAGGGGAGCTCCGGGTCGACATACAGGTCGTAGACGCCGTGTCCCAGCTCGTGCAGCAGGGTCGACATCCAGTACTCGTTCGGTTTCAGGTTGCACAGCACCCGCACATCGCCCTCGTGGTCGATATCGGTGCAGAAGGCATGCTGGTTCTTGGCCGGGCGCTCATAGAGGTCGGAGCGGGCGAGAATGCCCCGGGTCTCCAGGCCGACGCCGTCGTAGAAGGTGGTGGCCAGATCCTCCAACTGCTTGCCCTCGAAGAACCGGTCCAGATCCACTTCGGCACTGGTGGGCAGTTCCTGGAAGAAGGGGTCGGCATAGTGCCAGGGACGCATGTCCTCGGGGACGATATCAAAGCGCACCGCCTGCTCCGCATCCAACTCCCGCTTCATGGCGGCGAAGGGCGCATCGGTGAGCCGTTTCAACTCGTCCAGCAGGGCAAACAGGTCCGCCCGCTTGATCTCCGAGAGGGTCAGCTGTAGGTCGTAATAGTTCTGGTAGCCCAGACGGCGAGCCACCTGGTTGCGCAGCTTCACCAGTTCTACCAGGCGGGGGGCCACCTGTTCACCGATCTGCTTGGAAGCCCGCCAGGCACTCCGCCGCTCGGCCGAGTCCGCAGACTTTACCAGCACCGCCCGAATCTCGTTATCGGACAGGGCACGGTCGCCAACCTTGCCGCGGAAGGAGGCGAAAATCTGCTCCAGTTCGCTGCTGCGCCGCACCAGCTCGGCGATCTCCGACTCTTCCAGTTGATTCTCCAGGAAAGCCCGATAGGCTCCATCGACCTGACGGTCCAGCAGCCGATCGCCGGAAGGTGCAGCTTGGGCCGCCTTTAACCGCGCAAAGACCTCTCGGTTCGAGAGATAAACCCGAATGGCCGTTTCGGACTCGGCCGCAGCTGCAGCAGCAGCTTCGGTTCCGGTGGTGGCCAACTCCCAGTATGCCTTGCTAGCCACAATCGTCTTCTCCCGCAGGTCTGCCGCAATTCCGGCCACCAGGGAGCGCAGATCATCCGCCAACATCCAACGCCTCCTTCGAACAGCAAGCTAACTAAAGCTATTTCCCATCTGTTCAGAGTTCTCCTGCTTGGCACTACGCGGGAGTACCCTCCGCCGTCGGGCCTGTGCTGCCACGGGCGCCTGATCTTCGGAGCCCGCGGAGCCGGTCTCCGAA
>JBLNEM010000105.1:0-11179 GCA_050262655.1 Mycobacterium leprae
GGCGGCGGGTTGCGCCGCCGGACGCGGCCCGGCCATGGGCTTCGGCGCACCGGCGCCGTGCGGCTGGGCTGCGGGTTTCGCTTCGGGGGCGGGCGGCTCGCCCAGCTTCATGGTCAGCCCGATCCGGCCCCGCTTCAGATCGACCTCCAGCACACGCACGGTGACTACATCACCAATCGCGACCGCCTCGCTGGGGTGCTTGATGAACTTGTGGCTCATCTGGGAGACGTGGACCAGGCCGTCCTCGTGGACACCGATGTCGACGAAAGCACCAAAGTCGACCACGTTGCGCACGGTGCCCTGCAGCTCCATGCCCACCTTCAGGTCTTCCATCTTCAGCACTTCGGTATGGAAGATCGGCTTCGGCAGCTCGTCCCGCGGGTCGCGTCCGGGCTTGCCCAACGCCTCGATAATATCGCGCACGGTCGGCACACCTGCGCCCAGTTCGGCTGCCACCTGTTCCGGCGAAAGCTGCTTCAGGGCATCCCGCAGGCCGGCGGCCCCGTGGCCGATCAACTGCTGGCGGGTGGCGCCGACTGCCTTCAGAATCGCCTCGGCAATGGCGTAGGACTCTGGATGGACCGCCGTCGCGTCCAGGGGCTCGGCCCCCTCGGACACCCGCAGGAAGCCGGCACACTGCTCGAAGGCCTTGGGCCCCAGGCCCGCTACCTTCATCAGTTCCTTGCGGCGGGTGAACTTGCCGTTGGCCTCCCGGTACTCCACAACCGCCCGGGCCACGGCGGCCTTGATACCCGCCACGTACTGCAGCAGGGCCGCAGAAGCCGTGTTCAGGTCAACGCCCACCGCGTTCACCACCGATTCAACCACGGCACCCAGCTGCTCGGCCAGCCGCTTCTGATTCACGTCGTGCTGGTAGAGACCGACGCCGATGGACTTGGGGTCGATCTTGACCAGTTCCGCCAGCGGGTCCTGTGCCCGACGGGCGATGGAGACGGCCGAACGCTGGGTCACGTCGAAGTCGGGGAACTCTTCCTGAGCCAGCTTCGATGCCGAATAGACCGAGGCGCCTGCCTCACTCACGATCACATAGGCGGCCTGCTGCTTACACCGGGGAATAATCCCGGCCACTACCTGCTCGGTCTCCCGGGAGGCCGTGCCGTTGCCAATGGCCATCAGGTCGACCTTGTACTTATCCACCAGGCGGATCAGGACCTCTTCGCCCTGCTCCCGCTGCCGGTCGCCCAGGGTCACGTAGATGACACTGGTCTCCAGCACCTTGCCGGTCTCGTCAACTACCGCCAGCTTGCAGCCGGTGCGGAAGCCCGGGTCGACCCCCATCACCGTCAGACCCTTGATCGGCGGCTGGAGCAGCAGGTTCCGCAGGTTGACCGCAAAGAGCGAGATCGCCCGTTCCTCCGCCTTCTCGGTCAGTTCGGCCCGCACCTCGGTCTCAATGGAAGGGGCGATCAGCCGCTTATAGGCATCGGCCACCGCCTCCCGCATCTGGTCGGCCCAGATCGACCGGTTCGCTTTCACATACCGCCGTTCGATACGCGCGACGATCTCGTCCACCGGTGCGGTGAGGGTCACCTTCAGGCACTCCAGCCGCTCGCCCCGGTTCAGCGCCAGAATGCGATGGGGCGGCAGGGTGCGCAGCGGCTCCTTGAACTCGGCATACATCTCGAACTCCTGGGCCTTCTCCGGGTCGCCCTTGTCCGAGGCAACCGACTCGATCACGCCCTGGGCCGTGGTCAACTCGCGGGTGCTCTTGCGCACATCGGCGTCGTCAGAAATCTGCTCGGCAACAATATCGCGGGCGCCCTGCAACGCTTCCTCGGCCGATGCGACGCCTTTTTCCACATCCACAAAGGGTTCAGCGAGGGCCAGGGGGCTGCCGGTCGTCTCAGCCTGCGCCAGCATCTGCACCGCCAGGGGCTCCAGCCCCTTCTCGCGCGCGATCATCGCACGGGTCCGCCGCTTCGGCCGGTAAGGCCGGTACAGGTCTTCCACCTCTGTCAGCTTGTCCGCCGCCCGAATCGCCTGTTCCAGCTCGGGCGTCAGCTTGCCCTGCTCGCCAATGACCCGAAGGACCTTCTCCTTCTCGGCCTCCAGGTTGCGCAGGTAAGTTAGCCGCTCGGAAAGATCGCGAATCTGGTTCTCGTCCATCTCACCGGTAGCCTCTTTCCGGTACCGGGCGATGAAAGGGACCGTGTTGCCTTCATCCAACAGGGCAACGCAGTTCTGCACCTGGTTCGCCTTGAGGGCCAGTTCCCGACCCAACCGGGCAAGAATCAGTTCTTCGGTCATGGTGGCTCCTTCCCGACCGGGCGCCTATTCACAGGCGTTGTTCCGGCCCTTGCGGTTATTCGCTGGCTACACAACCAACTCCGGCGGCAACACGAGACGGGCCATATCCTGCCACATGGTCTCGTCCCACCACATGATCGTCAGGACCGGCGGTTCCAGGTCCCACTGGTAGACAAACCGGAGGCCGTCTTCGTCCAGCAGTGAAGGAAAGGCCTCGACTCCGATCTCCCGGAGCCGGCGCAGCACCTCGGTGGCCAGCTTCTCGGCCCGCTCCCGGGGGAAAAGCTTGGACCCGCCCGAGGCGATGATCTGCTCGGCCAACTGTGCGTGGAATTGCTCAATCGTTGTCAACGTTGGTCTGTCCCTTCTTTGGCTTGAGATACCGGGCCAGTTGGCCTTCACGCCAGACATACAGGAACGGACTGACCGGGAACTCGGCACTGTGGTGCTCGGCCTGTACGCGATGCCGGACCGCCTGCACCAGCTGCTCGTCCGCATCGCCAATGGCCACCAGCCAGTTGCGGTGGGGCACTCCGATCACCAGATCGCCGTCGATCGCGTCGGCGAACTCCTCGAGCCAGATGGGCAACAGAATCCGGGCCGCGTCGTACCCGTCCTCCAGGTGCCAGATAAACATGGGGCGGGTGCCGTCGGGCGTGTTCAACATGGTGAAACGGTGTCCCTCGGTCTTCCGCTCCAGGTTCCGAACCGCCGTCACATGCACGGTGGTATGGCTGACGCCCCAGTCCCGCAGGTCCTGGTAGGTCACGTACCGGATTCGGTCATCCGACTCTTCGATGCCATAGATCACGAACAGGCCTTCAGCCAGGGGACCATTCAGAATCTGGCCCTGGCCTTTCTCCTGAATCTGTACGGGGTCCATCAGCATGGGATAGAGCTTGTCCCGTAGTTCGGCAAACTCCTTTTCCATTAGCCGGCCGCTGCCGGGCTCCATCTCTTCCATCCCCAATCCCTCCCTCGGAACGCGCGTCATGTTTTGTTCACGCCGGCGTAGTTATGTTTAGGCAGACCGCCGGTCGGTTGATACTGAAGACGAAAGAGGTGACCTCTGCTCATGAGCGCACGAACCACCCTGAATGTGATGGCCACCATCGCCGACATGAAGCTGGTAGACTACAAGAATACATTGGCGATTACCAGCCTCATTGACCTTCTTGTACAGAAGGGCATTATAACCCCCGAGGAGTTCGCCGAAACGGCTCGGCATCTGGACGCTACAAGCGTCTAGAGTGTACCAACCGAGGGAAAAAGCGTCAAGCGACGAGGGTCCCATACCCATTGTGCCGAACTCCTCACCAGAGGAGGTCATTGCACTGAACGTACTCGTATGGGCTCAAGGCGCCCGCCACTTCACCGAAACCTTGCACGCCGTCCCCCTCCCTGCCGGAATCACCCTGGCGGTCGTGGAAACCGAGGAGGAAGCCCTCCCCCACGCCCCTGAGACCGACATGCTGGTCACCTGGGGCATGAACGACATTGCCCGGTTCCGCCAGCATGCCCCCCGGCTCCGGTTCGTCCAAGCGCTCAGCTCCGGCGTGGAGGGCATTCTGACGCCGGAGTTTGTCGCGTCTCCCCTCCTGTTGGCCAACGCCCGAGGCGCCAATGCCCCTGCCATCGTGGAGCATGCCCTGGCCCTCATCTTCGCGCTGACCCGCAAGATCCATGTGGCCGTGCGTAACCAGGAGCAGCACCGCTGGCAGTTCGGGCCCGCAGCCGGCAGCGAGATCGCCGGACAAACCCTGGGTGTGCTCGGCATGGGCGCCATTGGGCGGGAGACGGCACGACGCGCCCGGTTGCTGGGCATGAAGATCGCAGCCGTACAGCGGCCAGGTCGGGAACCGTTGCCGGAGGTCGACCAGTACGTGGCGGATACAAAGGCGCTGTGCGCCGTAGCCGACTTCTTGCTGGTGGCCGTGCCCCTGACTCCGGAGAACACGAATCTGGTGGGCGCCCCCGAATTGGCCTGCATGAAACCGACTGCCCATCTGGTCAACGTGGCCCGAGGGCCCGTGGTGGATGAGGCCGCCCTGATCGCGGCCATCCAGGAGGGGAGACTGGCCGGCGCCGGCCTCGATGTCACCGCAGTCGAACCCCTGCCACCGGAGAGCCCCCTGTGGGACCTGGAGAATGTGATCATAACGCCCCACACCGGAGGCGCCAGCCCACACACCATGGGGCGAGTCCTGGAGCTCACCTTCGAGAACATCCGCCGGCTTTACGAAGGGGCGGAACTGCTCAACCTGGTGGACAAGCAGCGAGGATATTAAGGAATCGCAAAGGAATGTTCAGGGTGTTGTGCTTGTCGGTGCCTGCGGTTGGCGGTACGATTTCAAGCAGGGGGCAACCCCTCCTGCAACCGGCCATTTGAGGCGGCTTTACACAAAACCGCCCATGCATAAATCGCAGCACTTCTTTGCAGCACCTCACCACCCTACCATCACAGCTGGCCACCTCATCAATGGCAGAGCAGCCCTACCTTTCACAGGCAGGGCTGCTCTTTGCGTTCGGTCAGGGCAACTCGGCCTCCAGCCGTGCGCCGAACTCCTCCGCTGCTTCGAACATCGGCAGATGACCGGTCTCCATGAATGCCACCTTCGCCTCAGGCAGTTCGTCCAGCAGTTGCTCCACCTGGCTCCGCGTGGGGCAGAGCGGCTCCTGCCGCCCCCACGCAAACCAGACCGGGCAATGCACCCCGTCCAACTCCGAGACCAGGGCCGCCCGAGATCGCCGCAGTTGGCGGAAGGTCCGGAATACCGTCCCGGTGGACGGAACGGAGCTCTCCTGCCAGAGACGAACAAGCGACGGCGTGATGCGTTCGGCTGTCACGCCCATGCCGTGCCGCAGAAAGCGTCGGGTCGCCCCGCCGGACGGTTTCCGGAAGGCCTGAGCGGCGCCGAAAGCCATGAACCGGTACTGCACCCGTCGGGGCATGGTCGTGCCAAAAAGCCAGACCGGGCAGACCGCACCCACCCAGGAGACCAGCTCCGGGCGAGACAAGGCAAGGGCCAGCGCAATCGTTCCACCCCAACTGTGGCCTACAACCGGCACCGGCCCCAGATCCAGTGCATCCAGCCAATCGGCAATGGCGGCTACATACTGGTCCAGCCCATAACGGCTGAGCCGTGGTGAATGACCGTGTCCGGGCAGGTCCGGGGCAAAGAGCCGGTGGGACGCCCCCAACTGCCGACCCGTGCGGTCCCAGATTCGGTGATCGGACCCCAGGCCGTGCAAGAGCACGAGCGGACGCCCCTCGCCGGATTCCCGGTAATAAAGAGGGCTGGGGCGCTTGAGAAATGTAGGCTCCATCTGGCTCAGCGGCCCCCTTCGGTGGCGCCGGTGCTGCGCCCCGGGTAGTGCGGTGACTGGTGCGCCGGATCGACCAGTTCGCGGTATTTATCAATGACCTGCTTGAAGTCGGCCCAGGCCGCCTTCTTCAGGTTAGCGTCTCGCAACAGTGCGGCCGGATGGTAAGTGGGCATGTACCAGACGCCATCCCGTTCGATCCAGGTGCCCCGCATGCGAGTGATGCGAGCGTTGGGATCGATCAGGGTCTGGAGCGCTGTGGCCCCGAGGAGCACCACAATCGCCGGCTGCAGAATGCGGAGTTGGGCGGTCAGGTTGGGACGACATGCTTCCCGCTCTTCCGGCAGGGGTATGCGGTTCCCGGGCGGACGGCACTTCACCACATTGAGAATGTAGGTGTGCTGGAACCGTTCGAAGCCACTGGCCGCGAGGATTTTGTCCAGAAGCTGCCCGGCCGCGCCAACAAACGGGCGCAGGAGCCGGTCTTCCTCCTGCCCGGGCCCTTCCCCGCATAGGACCAACCTGGCCTGCGGATTTCCTTCGCCAAAGACAACACCGTGACAGCCGGCCCGCAGACTGCAGTTCTGGCAACCCGTTACCGCCTGCCCGAGTGACTCCAGATCGGTATATTGCTCCAGCTCCATGCTCCACCTCCGGACCGCCGTGAAGAATGCCTTAAGCACTTCGGGTTTGACCGGCCAGTTCCTGCCCCGGCGGAAGATCGTGTGAAGATTGGGTGGCGTCTTGACAGGCGGTCGAGCTTCGTTTCTAATTATTACGGATTCATAAAGAAGACGTACATATTGGAGGAGCTGCCATGCTCAAGTTGCTCCGCAACCGCAACTACCTGTTCCTCTGGGCAGGCCAGACGATCTCTCTCATCGGTGACAACATCTCTTCCTGGGCCCTGGTCTTTTGGGTCTTCCGGGCCAGCGGCCAGTCCCCGATCATGCAGGCGATCGGCATGATCGCAGGGGTGGGTCCCACCGTCATCGTCGGACCGTTCGCGGGTGTGCTGGTCGACCGGTGGGACCGGCGCCGGACCATGGTGATCGCCGACCTGATCCGCGGCGTGCTCTCCGTCTGCATGGTGCTGGCCGTATCCAAGGGCCAGATCTGGGCCGCAGTCGGCCTGGTCTTCCTGCTCTCCTGCGTCGCCCAGTTCTTCGACCCAGCCCGTTCCGCTCTGACTCCCCGCATCGTCCCCACGGAACAGCTGGTGGTAGCCAGCAGCCTGGGCCAGACCACCCGAACGGTCCTCTCGCTCGCCGGACCCGCACTGGGCACCGCCGTTTATCTGGTGCTCGGCGCCCGCATTTCGTTCACCCTGGATGCCGCCAGCTTCTTCATCTCCGCCCTCTTCATCACCCTCGTGAATGTCTCCGGCGCCGTTACCACTGAAACCGGCATGCCGCATTCATTCCTGCGGGAGTTTACCGCCGGGATTCGGTTCGCCTGGGAAGCCCGCCCCATTCGGGCGATTATTATCGGCCTTGCCATCCTTTTCCTGGGTGGAGGAGCCTTGAACACGTTGAGCCTCTTCATCCTGAAGCATCTGGGCCTCAACCCCGCCAACCTGGGCTGGGTCGCCACGCTGCAGTCCGTCTTCATGCTGGTGGGCTCCCTGGCCGTCGGTTCCTCGAAATGGGCGCAGAAGCGGGCTCCGCTGCTGGTGCCTGCCGGACTCTTCCTGGGTGCGGTCGGCATGGGCTTTGCAGCCGCTGCCACAAACCTCTGGTGGTATGCCGCCGGCACCGTCTTCTTCGGGCTCTGCAATGCCCTGCTCAACATCGGCGTTGGCGTCTGCCTCCAAACCCTGGTGCCGGACGAAATGCGGGGCCGGGTGGTTGGCTCAGCCTTCTCCCTGCCAATGGCGGCCATGCTACTCTCGGCAGCCGCGGCCGGTGTATTGGCTGGCACGTACAGCGCTCAGAGCATCGTCGGTTGGGCTAACCTGTTCTTTATCGCCGGCACCGTCTACCTCTACATCACCTTGCGGCATGTGACGATCGGCGCCAACGCTGCAGAGGGAGAATCCGCCTGATGCCGATCAACTGGCCCACCCAATCGGGTGGGCCTTTTTACTCCCCTTGCCCTATGGAAAAACCATTGGAGTAGGTGAAACGCCACGAAATGTGGTAGACTGGTGTAGTTGTCTGAAGCGTCCCGGGTCAACTGTTGCTCGTCAGGAGTGGTACTGTCATGCGGCCCAGCTACACTGTCGACCCCTTCGGCTGGAATAACGAAAGCCTCAACACCGACTGGTACCAGTGGACCATGGTCTATGCCTCTTGGGCCAACGGTGAAGCAGCGGCCGAGGGCATATTCGACCTGATCTTCCGGGAAACCCGCGACGGTGCGGCTTTCATGGTTTACGCCGGCCTGGAGCAGGTCATTGAACACGTCATGCGTTTTCAACTGGATGAAGAAGAGATCGACTTCATCTGCGCCAATATCGGTCCCACTGCCTGGAACTGGGCCCAGAACGAAGCAGGCTTCAAGCAGTATCTGCGCGATCTGCGGCTGAAGGGCAAGATTCGCTCCGTGCCCGAGGGGCGCATTCTGGGGCCAGGCACCTTCGCCCTCCAGTACATTGGTAGCCTGAACGAGGCCCGCATTCTGGAGACCTACTGCCTGGCAGCGATCAACCACCAGACTCGGGTCGCTTCCAAGGCCGTCCGGATCATGGACGCTCTGCGGGGGACCGGCCTGGAGGCCGTGGAAAACCTGTCTGAGGTAAAGGACAGCACCTTCGAGGGCGGCACCCGTCGGGCCCACAACCTGGAGGCGGCGCTGTATGGCGCCCGGGCCGCCTACATCGGTGGCTTCGACGGCACCTCGAACACGAAGGCCGGCTATATCCTCGGCATTCCCGTCAAGGGCACCATGGCGCATAACTGGATGCAGGCCCAGATGCGGGGCGACCTTACCCAGTCGGAGGCGGAGCTGGAGGCCTTCCGTCGCTGGAACGACGCCTACCGTGTCGGCGCCTATCTGGGCGACACCATTGATACGAAACGGTCCGGCATTCCCAACGCCATCATAGCGGGGCGCGAACTGGAAGAGCGGGGCGGTGTATTCGCCTCCTTCCGCATCGACTCCGGCGACCTGGCCTACGACTCGAAGGTGGCAGACCACCGGTTCCGGGAAGCCGGCTTCAAGAACGTCGTGATCGTCGGCTCCTCCGACCTGGACGAAGCCGTTGCCGGGAACATCAAGTATCTGCAGGGCGGCCGGATTCGGGCATGGCTCTTCGGCACCAAGTTAGAGACCCCCGACCCCATGGGCGGCGTCTTCAAGTTGGTGGCAAACCGGGAGGGCGACCGCTGGGTGCCTGTGATCAAGCGGTCCGGCAATCCGGAGAAGGTGACGCTGCCCGGCTACAAGCGGATGTACGACATCTTCCTGGGCTCCGAGGCGGCCAAGCTGAAGAGCCGGTACTCGGCGACCGTGATCACCTGTGAAGATGAGCGGATCGATCCGACGGTGGACCTCTCCCTGTTCAACCCGGTCCACACGCACCAGCGCAAGCCGATTCAGGGCGGCACTTTCTATGTGGAAGAGCCCATGGTGGATATCTGCGAGAACGGCCGCCTCCTTTACCAGTTCCCCAAGTTGGGGGAGATCCGGCAGTACCTGCAGTTCCAACTGGAGCGGCTTTGGCCCGAGCAGCGCCGTCTGCTGCAGCCGCAACTGCTGCACATCGACCTCTCCCGCAAGCTGTGGGAAGAGAAGCAGGCCCTGCTGCATGCGTCCGACGGCCTGAATGGCTACGGCGACGACTAAGAGAGAGGCACCTCCCCTTACGGGGAAGGTGCCTTTTCGTTTGGCGCCGGATAGATTGCCACAGGCCCAAGCGTGTCGCTGCCAATCACGGCGAGGGGCGGGTCGGCGGTGATGGCTTCTTGCCGCCGCAGCATCTCATCCGCGGTTTCGAAGGCAAAGGCCGGCACCGGGCCCGGAATCACAGGCGACTCTTGTACGGCGGGTGCCGGCTGAGGCGGAGCGCCCGGGGCGGCACGCTGAGCCACCCGAAGTGCGGCTGCGGCCTGCCGCCGGGGCCGAATCGCCGATAGATAGACCAGACTGATCAGGCTGACCATGCCCAGGAAGACGAAGACTCCCGCGCTCTGACCGGGCTGGAAGGGTGCAGTCAGCAGAATGGAGAGGGCAAAGGCCATGGTCAGCCAGGAGTACCACGGATAGCCCCACGCCTTATAGACCAGACCCTCCGGGTGCAGTTTCTGCAAGGTGCGCCGGTAACGGATATGGCAGAGACAAAGCACGCTCCAGTTGAACATGGCAATCGTTCCACTGGCGCTGGTGATCAGCAGGTAGACGCCGTGGGGCAGGAAGTAGGCCAGGGCGATGGCCAACCCCAGCACCAGGCTGCTGGAGGCCACGGCCCATACCGGGACGTTGTACCGGTTCTCCCGCAGGAATAGCGCCGGTGCCTCCCCCTTCTGGGCCAGGGCAAAAAGCATGCGCGAAACCGAGTACAGGGAGGAGTTCAGGGCCGAGAGCGCGGCCGTGATGATCACGAACGTCAGCACAGCGTCAGCCCAGCCGACGCCGACACCGCTCATGGCCTGCACAAAGGGGCTGACCTGAGGGGCGGCCTTCTGCCATGGCAGAAGGGCGACCAGCACGGCGAACGCCAACAGGTAAAGGGTGACCAGGCCGCCGGCCATACTCTTGATGCCCAACGGGATCGTCCGCTCCGGATCCCGGGTTTCCGGCGCCGCCATGGCCACCACCTGCACGCCGGCGTAGCTGAAGACCACCATGAGCATGGCACCCCACAACCCTCGTAATCCGGTGGGAAAGAGGCCGGTGTGAGAGCTGCGGATGAAGGCAAGCCCCGGTGCGGCGCCCCGCAGCCGCAGCAGAAAGTAACCACCCAGCAGCACAAAGCCGACCAGGGCAACCACCTTGATCACCGACAGGCCGCTTTCGATCTTGCCAAAGCCCCTCACATCCATGAAGTTGACCCCGGTGATCAACACCGAATAGGCGAGGCTCAGCAGCCACAGTGGGACGTGCGGCAACCAGATATGCGTCAACAGCGCTGCGGCGGTCACCTCGCTGGACATGGTCAGTACGCCCGACGTCCAGTACATCCAACCGACGGTAAAGCCCATCCATGGCCCCAGCGCCTGCCGGGCAAAGGTCCGCAGCCCGCCCGGGCTCGGATTGTTGGCGGCCATCTCGGCCATGGCGCTCAAGACACCCCACACGCCGGCGCCGCCGATCAGGAAGGCCAGCAGCACGGCCGGGCCTGCAGCCTTCACGGCAACGCCGCTGGCCACGAACAAGCCCGCCCCGATGATGCTGCCAAAGCCAAGCATGACCAGATCGGTCACGCCGAGGCCACCTTTTCGTTTGGCGGTCGAATCCTCCCTTGCCATTCTTCCGCTCCTTCCGCACTGGTCTGCCTCTAGCTTTCCTCGGAGCGTCCAAGAGGAAACTGCAAGGTGAATGCTTAATTCTCAAAGAATGGGAAGGGGGAAGTTGCCGTGGCAAAGGCGGATAACCTGCTGGCCATCCTCTGGCTGCTCCGGTCACGGGGGCGCATGACCGCGGGCCA
>JBLNEM010000106.1:0-7114 GCA_050262655.1 Mycobacterium leprae
GCTCCCGTATTTGGGCAAAGGGGCTACGGTTGATGATCATCTCCTGAGTCTGGGGCGTCACCCGCAGGAACTCGAATATGGCGAATCGGCCATGGTAACCGGTCCCGTTGCAGTTCGGACAGCCGGTCGCCCGGTAGACAGCCAGTTGACCGGGATTCTGCACCGTACAGCCGTAGTCCAGGAATAGCTTGGGATCAGCCTTGTATGGCTGTCGGCAAGCGGGGCAGACCTTACGCAGCAGACGCTGAGCCAGAACCCCTAACACCGACGAGGCGATCAGGTAGGGTTCTACACCCATATCGGTCAGGCGGGTCAAAGCGCCGGCGGCATCGTTGGTGTGAAGTGTCGACAAGACCAGGTGGCCCGTCAGCGCCGATCGGATCGCAATCTCTGCCGTTTCGCTGTCGCGGATCTCGCCCACCATGATGATGTTGGGGTCCTGCCGTAGGATCGAGCGGAGTCCGTCCGCAAACGTAAGGCCGGCTTTCTGGTTCACCTGGCAATGGTTGACGCCTGGCAACTGATACTCCACAGGGTCCTCAATGGTGACGATGTTGCGGTCGGGTTTGTTCAAGTAGGCGAGGGTCGACATAAGGGTGGACGTTTTGCCACTGCCGGTCGGGCCTGTGGCCAGTATCATGCCGTGCGGGCGGGTGGCGCAGGCGGTAAAC
Source organism: Mycobacterium leprae (assembly GCA_050262655.1). Classification (GTDB taxonomy): domain Bacteria; phylum Bacillota; class Sulfobacillia; order Symbiobacteriales; family Symbiobacteriaceae; genus DASXVX01. The sequence continues at coordinate 672 of JBLNEM010000106.1, forward strand.
TGTTCGTAGACCTCCGGCGTGAAGCCCAGGTCCTGTAGTTTGGGTAACGCTTTGCTCTTGTCGAAGATGCGCAGCACGACCTTCTCGCCGAAGACCGTCGGCAGGGTGCTGACCCGCAGGTCCACGTTGCGTCCCTTGTCCCGCAGTTCGATGCGCCCGTCCTGGGGGCTGCGCCGCTCGGAGATATCCAATCCGGCCAGCACCTTCAGGCGAGCCACCACGGAAGGGTGAGATGTGATGCTGGCGGACATGATCTCCCGCAGGAAACCGTCCACCCGAAAGCGAATGCGAAACTCCTTCTCACCCGGCTCCACATGAATGTCGCTGGCTCGCTCGCTCAACGCCCGGTCGATTGCATCGTTGACCAGTTGTACAATAGGGGTGTCGTCAGGGCTGGGCGGCAGCAAGAGATCGGCCGTAAGTGTGGGATCCGGGGCACCATCCCGCTGCTTCAGGGCGGAGAGCTTTTCATACTGGCCAATGGCACGGAGGATACCGCTGTGGGTCGCAACTACCGGCTGAACCGGGTGCCTGGTCAGGTGCCGGATTTCGTCCAAAGAGAAGACATCCAACGGGTCGGCCATCGCCAGGTAGAGGGTGCCGTTCTGCAGCCTGAGCGGCAGCGACACGGTCTTGCGTGCCACATTCGGCGGCAGCATCTGCAGCAGGACCATGTCGACCTGCAGCTCGTGATCAGCCACGAAGGGGATGGCCATCTGGGCGGCGATGCAGCGTGCCACATCGGTCTCGGTGACAAAGCCAAGGGCAACCAGCACCTCGCCCAGGCGGCGGCCCGATTGCTTCTGGACCTCCAACGCCTTGGCAAGCTGCTGTGGGCTGATCAGCTTGGCCTGAGTCAAGATGTCGCCCAGCGGCTTCTTCTCACCAGCCACACGCTCACCTCCCCTGGCCAGCTTCAACGAAAAGGACGCGTTTGGCCGTATTCTTCCAATTACTTCCACGTTGGCGTCGTCATTTCCTGCCTATAAGAGCACAAATATGCCACTTATTGCCAAACCGTTGTGAGGTGTTCTGGTTGGTGACTCGTGTTCTCTTTACACTTCTTTCTGAGTCCGCCGTTGCCTATTTACTCCTCGATTTGACGTTTCGGAAAATCCCGGTGGAACCCCATCGCCTGCCGCAAGCCCTGCGCCGCTACGGGTGGCGATACGGCATCCTGGCCGTGCTCTTCGCACTGGCCGGTGGGGCGGTGGAGTGGAGACTGGTTGGAACGCCCGGCCTGTGGGCAGCGGGGCTGAACTGGCTACCCTGGTGGGTTCTCTGGCGTTTTGGCCTGCGGAAGCAGTTTACGTTCCTATATATAAAACGAGAGCCCGGCCATTAAAGGTCGGGCTCTGTTGCACTTTGTTTTTCCTACTGGCTAAGAGTAAAGGTGTTTTCGTATTGATAACTACGGTCATCGTCTTCCCGTACGCGGAGGGCTTGTCCGTCCCAACCTAGCTCGGTTCGCCCGGTGATGGAAGCGGTGGCCCACTCACCGGTAGCTTGTAAGTAATCAAGCGCATCGCAGGCGAGACTGACCATCTGCTCTTCGTCCACATGTTTGGACGAAGGTGCAAATGTGAGTACCTCCCAGATGCGCTCGAACAGGGGGAAATCTTCGGGGTCCCGATGGAGCCTGTCGTAAAGCCTGCGCAAGTCCATTGCAGCACGCCTCCCTTAATTTGGCTATCCACCGGGTAGTATGCTCAGAATCTTAGGGGGAGCATCTTCTCCAATGCAATTTTGTTGGGCAAAATCTGCATGGACCAGGCGTAGACCTCCACCCCTAGCTGCGCCACTGCCCGCAGGGCGGCGCCGAAGGTCGGATCGACCGCATCGTGCGGGCCAAAGGCCTCGGCGTCATCCCGCTGCACCAGGAAGCAGACGGCGGTGCGGTAGCCCTCGGACCGGGCTGCGGCCAGTTCGTGCAGGTGCTTGGTGCCACGGGCGGTAGGGGCATCGGGGAAGCGCCCCACCCTGGCACCGTCCGGATCGGTCACCAGGAGAGTGACGGACTTCACCTCCAGCAGGCACGGCAGCTGCCCCTCTCCGGTGAGGAGGAAGTCGATCCGGCTCTGCCCGTAGGTGAACTCCGGCCGTACCGTGGTATAGGCCGCAAAGGGCTCCACCTGCCTGGCCAGGAGGGCCGTCTTGAGGACCTTGCCCGGCATGGCTGTGTCGACCGATACCCAGGCATTCCCCTGCCGGACCATGGCCAGAAGGCCGGCAGTTTTCTGCCCCGGCTTACCCTCGCCGGTCACAATGACAGGGGCGCCCGGAACCAGCAGCTCCACCATCCGACCGGAGGAGGCAACGTGCACGAGCCGCTCGCTGCCATCCTCCAGCCGGACCTTGGCGACAAACCGGTTCGGGCGCTCCAGAAAGATCCCGTGTCGGATCAACGCTGCACCGCAAAGGCGGCGGTCCGGTCCTGGGCTGCACGACTGGCCTCGTGCAGTTCCTTCGCCAGCTGCTCGGTCCGCTTGATGGCGTTGCTGAACCAATCAGCCTCTGCCAACTGCCTCATTGTATCGTTGTTCTGGTGAGCCAGACGAGTCACCTCTTCCACGGCGGTCAGCACCTCGGTCATCCGGCTCGAAGTGGCCTCAGCTCTGGCGCCGAAGTCGTCTACGATCTGGTCCAGGGATTCGGCCGACTGGAGAATGTTCGCAATGGCGCCCTGTGCGCCCTGCACCAAGCTGGTGCCCTGCGAGACCTGCGCCTGGCCGTCATCCATTGCGTGAGTCGCTGCCTCCGTGCCTTCCCGGATGTTGGTCACCAACTCCTCAATCTGACGGGTGGCGTTCCGCGACCGATCGGCCAGCTTGCGCACCTCATCGGCGACGACAGCGAACCCACGGCCGGCAGCTCCGGCGCGGGCCGCTTCGATGGCCGCGTTCAGGGCCAGCATGTTGGTCTGGTCGGCAATCGCCCGGATCATCTTGACGATCTCGCCGATCTGCGACGAATGTTGGGCCAGATCCTGGATGCGGTGGCCGGACACGTCGACGGCCTCGCGGATCGCATCCATGCCCCGGGTGATATCGCCAATAGCCTCCTGCACGCGGCCGGCTGCCGCGCGCCGGTCTGTGGCGCCGTGCCGTGCCTGCCGCGCCACTTCGGCCATTTCGCCGGCCTCCACAGAGACCTGCCGGGCAATATCCCGTGAGCGGTCCAGGTCCGGCAACTGGTTGGCCGTGGTCTGGTGGAGGTCAGAGAGCAGGCTGTTCACCCGCTCAACCAGCGACCAGAGTTCCTGCACCTGGTCCCGCTCGGCCTGCGCTCCCGCGGCGATCGCGGATACCTGTTCCGCCATCTGGGCAAAAGCAGCCGTCAGATCCGAATGGGCACGCACAGGTTTGGCCCCGGCCGCTTGAGCCGGCGCCGACCGCCCGGGCTCGGGCGAGACAGCAGGCGAAGCGGCAGATGACGCTGTTAGTGTTGCCGATGGGAGCGCCTTCTTATGGGCGCTTTGGACCCACCATGCACCAAGGGCAGCGACGAGAACGGCTGCAGCGAGCAGCCCACCCGTGAATATCAGGTTATTACCGCTGAGGCGGGTCCCAAAAACCAGAGCCGCCGCGACCATGCTCGTGAGCCAAGAGCGCCAGAACACGCTTCATTCCCCCCGCCCGTCAGTGATCCAACGTTCTGCAAGTACGAACTTTCGTCGTAATACAGTTGGTTCCTGCTAAGATTCGGGAAAATAATCAAACGTTCTGAGTCCAGGCCAGATCCAGCTCCAGGAGCTTGCCCCGGCTGGGCGCCCCGGTTTCGGGGTCCCAGCCCATCATGGCGTAGTACATGGAGCGGGCTTCCGCCAACTCTTGCTCGGGTACTGCAACGCCCTTCAGCGGGCCGTTTTCGAACGGAGTGTGGAAACGGCGGGGCAGCCGGTCCGTCTCGTGGGTCAGGCCCTCCCGCAGGTTGAAGAGGCGGCTCAGGGTGTTGACCCGCTCGCCTACCTTCATGAACTCGTACAGGCTGCTCTCCCAGCCCGTGGCCGCCTGCATCAACTCGACCACCTGCTCCTTCGTCCAGTCCAGGAACTGGCAGTGGATGGAGCTGTTCTGGAAGTGACGCCAGTTCACCGAGAGCATCAGCATCCGGGCCTTGTCGGCCGATAGGTCGGTGGCCGGAAGCGGCGTGGTGACCCCCAGTGCGCGCAACGCGGTGGTCCGCTTGGTCAGAGCGGTGTCATGCATGTTGTGGCAGTGATCGGCACCCGTGGGGCTCACGGTGTAGCCCAGACCCAGACCATGCTTGGCCCGGGGTTCGTGAGCCGGGAACTCCTGCTTCTTCACCACCGGTGCCAGGGCAACGGCTTCGGGGCCGTACTTCTCTGCCGCACGGTAGGAGCCTTCCGCCAGGAGATCGCCGAAGCCTTCCCGGTGACCGATCTGCTCGATCGCTTTCAGCCAGCCGTCCACGTGACCGAAGCGCAGGTCCAGGCCGCCGAGGTCGGCGGCGGGAATCAGCCCCTTCTCGACGCATTCCATCGCCCAGCCGATGGTGGCGCCCAGGGAGATCACATCCAATCCCAGGGCGTTGGCGCGCATGTTGGCGTAGGCGACCGCCTCCAGGTCGTCGATGCCGCAGTTGGAGCCCATCATCCCGACCTGCTCGTACTCCGAGCCGCCATAGGCCTTATCGACGTTGAACCGATGATGGGACTCCACCACCCGCTTGCAGCGGACGCCACAGGCGAAGCAGCCTTCACGGCCCACCAGGAGCCCGGACTCTTTCAGCGTCTTGCCGGTGATCGCCTCCGCTCCCTTGTGGCCGTCCTCGGTCAGGCAGGCCTCGGTGGGCGTAGCATGGCCACTGTTGCCGGGCCAGTGACCGAACCGGAAGTTCAGCGTCGGCAGGTTGCCGCTCATGGACGAATTTAGTGTGCCGCCGGCGGTGCCCAACTCGCCGAAGCCTTCCCACTGGGGACGGGCGTCGGTGGCCATCCACTTGTTCAGGGCCAGGATCGCCTTGGCGTTGGCGACCTCCGGCATCTGGGTGCCACGCACAGCGACGCCCTTCAACCGCTTGGCGCCCATGACGGCGCCGAGGCCGCCGCGGCCGACAAACTCCTTCAGGTCGTTGCAGATGCCGGCAATCCGCGCTAGTTTCTCGCCGGCCGGGCCGATCTGTGCGAAGCGGATGCGCTCGTCGGCCAACTCAGCCCGAACCGCCGCTTCTGCTTCTTTCGTTTCGAGGCCCCACAGGTGCCCGGCGTCCCGGATCTCCACCTGCCCGTCGTTGATCCAAAGGTAGACCGGACGGGCGGCCACGCCCTCCACGATCAGAGCGTCGAAGCCGGCCCGCTTGAATTCCGCCCCCCAGAAGCCACCCGCTTCACCGCCGCCGTAACCGCCGGTCAGGGGGGACTTGGCGCCGATCGCGTGCCGACCGCTGCCGGCCATGGGCAATCCGGTAAGCGGACCGGTGGCGAAGATCAGCTTGTTCTCCGGTCCCAGCGGGTCACAGTGGGCCGGGACCTCCTTGAACAGAAAGTAGGAGATAAACCCGTGACCACCCACATAGGTGCGATAGAAACGGTCATCAGGGGTCTCAAGGCTAATGCTGCCTGTGCTCAGGTTGACTCGCAGGATCTTCCCGTTGTACCCTTTGCTCTCCATAAAAGTCCGCTCCTCTTGTACGCTATCCCTGTCAACCGCCCGCCAGTGGGGCCATCAACGTCACCCGGTCCCCTGCATGCAGAACCAGGCTCTCCTCTGCCTGCTTTCCGTTCACGGCTGCCAATCCAACTTCGTCCCAGGGAACGCCGCTGGCGTGAATCGCTGCCAGCACCGTCGCCCCTTGAGGCAGCTCGATGCACAACCGGTCTCGGCGGTCCGACCGCCGGTACTTCAGCGGTCCTTCCAGCGTAATCTCCACCAACATCTGGACCACCTCATGGTAGGGTACACCTAAAATGCATAATACCAAAAAGTATTACGGGTTGTGAAGTATCTTGGGCATGGCGGCGGGACACGTGGTAAAATAGTCCTCAGTGCGACCGAGAAAAGGTGATGCAGGTGCCAACCGAAAGGCTTTTCCATGCAGATGCTTACCGAACCGCGTTTACGGCTGCGGTTGTGTCGTGTACACAGTCCGGCGACTACTGGGACGTGATTTTGGATCAGACCTGCTTCTATCCCACCGCAGGCGGCCAGCCGAATGATCTGGGAACCCTGGGTTCCCGGCAGGTGCTGGATGTGCGGGAGGACGAGAGCACGGGGGAGATCATCCATACGGTGGACGGGCCCCTTTCCGGAACGGTAACGGGTGAGGTGGACTGGAATCGTCGCTTCGACCACTCGGTGCAGCACACCGCCCAGCATTTGCTGTCGGGGGCGTTTGAGCGGCTCTTTGACGCCGAAACGGTCTCCTGGCACCTGGGAGCCGAAAGCTGCACGGTGGACCTGGAGCTCGAATCCCTCAGTGCC
>JBLNEM010000107.1:0-14935 GCA_050262655.1 Mycobacterium leprae
GTGTCCGTTCGACTTGCATGTCTTAAGCACGCCGCCAGCGTTCGTCCTGAGCCAGGATCAAACTCTCCGTAGAAAAGTTTGCGGCTCTGGTTTGGTTGCTGACCTTGCGGTCAGCTTGTACGACTCGCTTCGCTCTCACTCAAAGAGTGATGCTTGCTCTCTACACTGTCTAGTTTTCAAGGTTCGAGGTGTCCTATCGTATCAGGTACGCCCGCCGTCGTCAACCGCTCAGTTCTTGCCAAGCGTTCAGCGGCGACAGGAGCTTATGTTATCAGCTTCACTCCCCTGCGTCAACCGGCCAGTTTCTGCCAGTCGGCCTTTGCCGGAATGCCGCCAGATTCATAAGCGCTGCCCTGGTCAGTCCACCGTTCGGGCGACCAGCGACAGTTATGCATCTTAACAGGCCCGGCAGTCGCAGTCAACAGGGAAATGACCGGAATTCGATGCCACAGTTTTCCCGCCGTTGCAAGAGCCCCAAACCAATGCCATCATATAGGGTGTCTGTCCGATTCGACCCATGAAAGTTGAGGTTTTATACCTATGGGGTTCCATACAAGAGTCGTCCGCTCCCTCTCCTACAACTCGTGGCACAATCAGGCCCTGGAAGCGTGGTTGCTGGACCAGGTCGGCGAAGACGAGGTCATCCTTTACCTCTGGCAGAACCAGCACACCGTCTTTATCGGTCGGCACCAGAATCCGTGGAAGGAGTGCCGTTGCGAAGAACTCGAGGCTACGGGCGGCAGGCTCTGTCGCCGTCTTTCGGGTGGCGGTGCGGTATACCACGACCTGGGGAACCTGAACTTCACCTTCGTACTCAAGAAGAAGCACTATGACCTGCGCCGGCAGTCCAGCGTCATCCTGGAAGCGGTCAAGTCCCTGGGCATCAACGCCGAGTTTACCGGTCGCAACGACATGACGGTGGACGGCCGGAAGTTCTCGGGCAACGCCTTCTATCACGGCAAGAACGGCTCCTATCACCACGGCACGGTCATGATTGGGATCGACCCTGAACAACTGACGAAATACCTCCAGGTCTCCAAGGAGAAGATGGCCGCCAAGGGCGTCGATTCGGTCCGTTCCCGTACGGTCAATCTGAATACCCTGAGGCCGTCCCTGACCGTGGAAGAGATGGCCGTGGCCCTCGAGAAAAGTTTTGCCGCCATCTACGGCAAGCCAGCCGCCTACGATACCTTCAACGGCACTGACACCTTCGACGGCTGGTATGAGAAGTTCTCCTCCAGGGAGTGGCAGTACGGCCACACTCCCCAGTTTGACATCACCTACCAGACCCGCTTCCCCTGGGGCGGCATCGAACTGGGCCTGACGGTGGAGAACGCCACCATCTCATCGGCCACGATCTTCTCTGACGCGATGAACGCCACCCTGATTAGCGAACTGGCGGATGGGATGCGGGGACTGCCCTTCAACCTGGATGCCATAGCCCAATGGCTTGGCAGTTTTCCCGCCGCCGAGGAGGACCGTCCCGCGGTTGATGACCTGAAGGCATGGCTTCTGGCCAAGTCGGGCGAAGCCAGGGGCTAGCAGCGCAGGAAAACACCGGGCGGAGGCCGAAACTTTTTTTCAAAGGACCAGCCGCTCAGCAAAAGTTTTTTCCGCACTGACCATGCCAGCCATGTAGGAGGCCATCACCGATGTTCGTCATTGGCGCCGATATCGGCACCACCAGCACCAAAGCGCTCGTCTTCGACCTGTACGGGCGGATTTTGGGCTCCCATAGCATTGAATACCCCCTCTACACGCCTAATCCGGGGTGGGCCGAGCAGGACCCGGACGAGATCTTTAGCGCCGTGCTGCACAGTGTCAAAGGCGCCGTAGCCAAAGCCGGGATCGACCCGCGGCAGGTGACCGGCATCGGCTTTTCCAGCGCCATGCACAGCCTGATTCCGCTGGGCCCGCAGGGCGAGCCCCTCTCACGGGCGATTATCTGGGCCGATAACCGAAGCGCCGATCAGGCCGAGCGGATCAAGCGGGAGATGGGCGGTCTGGAGATCTACCGCCGCACCGGTACTCCGGTTCACCCGATGGCCCCGCTCGCCAAACTGCTCTGGCTGAAGGAGAACCAACCTGCGCTGCACAGCGGCGCCCGGTATTGGGTTGGCCTGAAGGAGTACGTGCTCTTCAAGTTGAGCGGTTCGATGGTGATCGACATCGGTCTTGCCTCTGCCACCGGCCTCTTCAACCTGAAGGCCCTGGCGTGGGATCAGGAGGCACTGGCCCTCGCGGGAGTGCGCAAGGAGCAGCTCCCCGACCCGGTGGATACCCTCCATGTGCTGCGGGGAATCGAGTCCGGATACGCCGAGGCCATGGGCTTGCCCGACACTGTGCCTCTGGTGGTCGGCGGCGGCGACGGCATGCTGTCCAACCTGGGCACCGGGGCGATTGCACCCGGAGTGGTGGCAGCCACCATCGGCACGTCGGGGGCGATCCGTCAGGTGACCGACAAGCCCGTTACCGACCCATCGGCCCGCACCTTCTGTTATGCCCTGACCAAGGAGCACTGGGTGGTCGGCGGTGCGATCAGCAACGGCGGCATTGTGCTTCGCTGGTTCCGGGACAACTTCGCCGAGGCCGAGCAGGCCGTGGCGAGACGCCTGGGCAAGGACCCCTATGACCTGATTACCGAGTACGCCGCCAAGGTCGCTCCTGGCAGCGACGGTCTCCTCTTCCTGCCCTTCCTCAGCGGCGAGCGTGCACCCTATTGGAACGCCAACGCCCGGGGCGTCCTGTTCGGGCTGGCCCTGCATCATACCAAGCAGCACATTGCCCGCGCCACGCTGGAATCGGCCATCTACGCCATGCACAGCGTTCATCTGGCGCTGGCGGAGCAGGCCGGGCGCGCCGTGGAGATTCGTGCCACGGGCGGCTTCGCCCGCTCCCCCTTCTGGCTGCAGATCATGGCCGATGTGTTCGGCCGTGAAGTGGTGGTGGCGGAGAGCCACGAATCTTCCTGCCTGGGTGCTGCTGTCCTGACCATGGTGGCCCTTGGGCTTGCGCCCAGTCTCGATGTGGTGCACCAGATGGTAAAGACCCGGGAGCGCCGCACCCCCGATATGGCCGCCCACGCCACCTACAGCGAGTTATTCAACCTGTACAGCCAGGTTTACGAAAACACGGTCAAACAGATGGAGGCCATCGCCGCCTACCAGCGCCGCTAGTCGCGGCGTAGCCGACGGTGATGTTGACCACTGGCATGTCGTGATTCCCATACCCCAGGGCATTCCACGGGGTCTTGGCGGGTTGACTGTGTCCCGCAGCGTCTGTGGCTCTGGCCACGATCCGATATGACCCCGGCCTCAGGGCCGGGGTCTTGTATTGCCAGAGGCGCCAGGCCGCCGGATAAGGCAGGTGGTTTCGCCGGTACAGCAATTCGACCGGTGTTAACCAGCCGCTCAGGTAGGCCATGGGGAGTTCGCTGTTCTCCGGCTCCGCCTCATGCTGGATCAGATGCGGCCGTCCCGGTGGTAGCTTCACGGTGGCACACCCCCTTCCGGGTTTCCTATGCCAAACCGGCGCGAAAAAAGCCCGCCCCGTACAAACGGAGCGGGCCTTTCATTTGGCTGATTAGCCCTGAGCCTTGACCTTGGCCACCAGCTCAGCGAAAGCGGCGGCATCGACGATGGCGAGCTCGGCCAGAACCTTACGGTTGAGGTCGATGCCAGCCTTGTGGAGGCCGTTCATGAACCGGCTGTAGCTCAGGCCGTTCAGGCGAGCCGCAGCGTTGATACGGGCGATCCACAGGCGCCGGAAGTTGCGCTTCTTCTGCCGGCGGTCACGCCGAGCGTAGAAGAGAGCCTTCATCACGGTCTCGTTAGCGGGACGGAACAGGCGGTGCTTGCCGCCCCAGAAGCCCTTCGCCAGCTTCAGAACCTTCTTATGGCGAGCACGGGAGGTCTTCCCGGCCTTAATGCGTGCCATTTATTGGTCTCCTCCTCGAAAGGATCCGGAGCCCTGCCCCGGAGATAATTTTTGAATGCAACCTGCTGCCTTGCGGCGGCACCTACCTAGTGGGGCAGAATCTCACGGATGTTCTTCTGGAAGGCCTTGCTCAGCACGGTCTCGCGCCGCACCTTGCGGATGCGGTTCTCGCTCTTCTTGACGTTCTTGTGCGCCTTGCTAGTCGGCCAATGCTTCACCAGGCCGCTGCCAGTCACCTTAAAGCGCTTGGCGGCGCCCCTGTGGGACTTCATCTTCGGCATCAGGGGGTTCCTCCTCTTGCTTATTCACTAACCTGCTGGACCGGCTTGGGCGGCTCCACGGGAGCTGGCTTCGCGGGTTCGGCAGGAGCATTCTTGGGGGCCAGAATCAGGATCATGTTCTTTCCTTCCAGCTTGGCGGGCCGCTCGACGACGCAGAGATCCTTGACGGTATCCAGCAACCGATCGAGCAACTGCCGACCCAGGTCGGCGTGGACGACTTCACGGCCACGGAACATGATCGTCGCCTTGATTTTGTCACCCTCACGGAGGAATGCTTCAGTCTGCTTGCGGCGGACTTCAAAGTCGTGCTCCTCAATGTTGGGACGCATCTTGACTTCCTTGATCGTTACGACCTTCTGCTTCTTGCGGGCCTCTCTGTCACGCTTGGACTGCTCGTACTTGTACTTGCCATAGTCCATAATGCGGCAGACCGGCGGCCGAGCGGTCGGAGCGACCTCAACCAGATCGAAGCCATGCTCCTGCGCAATCCGCAGGGCATCCCGGCTGGAGAAAACGCCGAGCTGTTCACCAGTCTCCGAGACCAACCGAACTTCACGGGCCCGGATTGCCTCGTTTACCCGGAGCTGTTCTTTGATACCCCTACACCTCCTGAAATAACAGAAACCGATCGAAGGCGTCATAACAAAACGGGTGGCCATTCGGCCACCCGCTAATCATAGCTGACTCATGACACCCATACGGGTGTCCCTAATGTCAACTCTGTTACCGCACCGACAACCGGTCGTGCGGTGAGAAGCGGTGGCTTCTGCTTTGGAAGAGTTGGTCCCTGTTCGATTGACTTAGTTATATTACCATGGCAGGAAGAACCCTGTCAACCTGTTCTATATCGCCCAGTCTGCACGATTACAGGGCCCAATATGCGATCCAGGGCGACAGGTAGACCCGGAAGAATGCGGCGGCTGCCAGAACAAGAGCCCAAAGCCAATACCGCCGTTTCACCTCAAGCCAGCCCTCGAAAGCGGCCCGGCCGAAGTTGTGCACCGCAAGGCCCCGCACCATCCAGTAAAAGGGCCACGCCAGGACCGCGGACAGCGCCAACATCTCCAGGACCGCATGCGGTCCGGTAACGGCGGCAAATAGCAGGGGCAACGGTTTGGGCGACTGCTGTGCCAGCGTGCGGGTCTGCATGCCTGTCAGCGTTCCCCGCTGGTAGATCAGCGTCAGGGAGAGCACCAGCAACCCAAAAGCCGCCAGGCCCTTACCGACCATGGCGGAACGGCTGTAGCGCCTTGCCGGCTGCACCGCCGCGGCCAGGGCGAGCAGAACCGCCAGCAGGAAGGGCGCCAGATTCTCCAGGGCAAAACGCAGCGCAAGCAGCAGACCGCTTCGCACCGGCTCGACGGCCATCGCCCGGGGCCAGACGGGCAGTGCCACCCCATAGGCAGACAGGAGCACCAGCAGCAGAAAGAGCAGCAGCGGCAGGGCCATCAGCTTACGATACATGCTGATCCTCCCCCTACCGCTCACTCTACTGCCTTTTCACCTAATTGGCAACGCTTGCCGACCGAAGCGCCAGGGCGCCCAGTTCCCGCGAACGCTCCGTGGCCCGAGTCACGGCCCGAACCAGGGCCTGGGTGAAGCCCGCGGCCTGCAGTTCCGAGAGCCCGGCCATTGTGGTCCCTCCCGGCGACGTCACCTTCTGCCGCAACTGCTCCGGTTCTTCACCAGTCTCCAGCAACATGCGGGCAGCGCCCATCAGCGTTTGAACCGAGAGAGTGCGGGCCACCTCAACCGGCAGGCCCACCGAGACCCCGGCCTCGACCATGCCTTCCACCAGCATATAGATGTAAGCAGGGCCACTGCCGGAAAGCCCCGTCACAGCATCAATCAGCGGTTCTGCCACTTCCACCACGCGGCCCACTGCCCCCAGGATCGTGCGGCAGATCGCCAGCGCCTCCGGGCCGCAGCCCGGGCCGGCGCAGATGGCGGTGGCCGATTCGCCTACCTGACACGAAGTGTTGGGCATGGCGCGGACCACCTGCACATCGGGCCCCAACGCCCTGGCCAGCACGTCGGTCGCCACACCGGCGGCAACCGAAAGCAGGATCTGTCCGGGCCGGGTATAGGGCGCTACCTCGGCCAACAGGGCAGCCACATCCTTGGGCTTGCACGCAATGACCAGAATGTCGGCCGCCGGCACCAACTCCGCCTTGGATGGAATCCCCTTCACGCCATAGGCCTTCGCCAGGGAATCGAGGCGCTCCCGATTGGCCCGATTGGTCACCATGACGGCCTGCGGCTCAACCACCGCCTGTGCCACCAGCCCACGCATCAACGATTCCGCGATCGAGCCCGCTCCCAGAAACCCGATTTTCTTGCCTTGAAGCACCACGTTCCCCCCTTTTCCTCACGACTCCAACAAAATGAAAACTCCTTCGCCTTCCACTCAGGGAAGGACGAAGGAGCATTGCCTCCGTGGTACCACCTTCATTGGCCTGCAAAGCAGGCCGCTCAGACCGGATCAGTCAACCCGGAGCCGTGGATAACGGGCGGCTGCCCCGGCCGGTTCATCACCGGCGGCTCTGGGGTGGGTTCAGACGGGTTTGAACGCTCCCGGGCTTGCACCGCCACGCTTTCTGCGCGGGCCCGGTCTCTCTGTCAGCGCCAATCCATCCTACTGGTCCCCATCATCGCAAGGTTTATATTGGTATGGAGTGTAACACCCATAACCGCTTCCGGTCAATAGCCGGTAGTTCCCATCGCAGCGGGCTTATAGGCAAAACGGCCCCCTGGGCAGTAGCGCAAAAATAGGCGGATGTAAGACTCTATGCAGGATTGTTTATTACACCGTTTTATCCCAGAATCATGCTGGATAAGCTTCTCTGCTCCGATTGCCTCGATAGTAGGTGTGTAGACGTATGATCGAAATCCTCCGTGCGAATCCGCTCCTGTTGCTTTTCGTGGTGTTGGGCGTGGGCTACCCCCTGGGCCGGCTGCGGTTCGGCGGCGCCAGCCTGGGTGTGGCGGCCGTCCTGTTTGTGGGCTTGATTGTCGGGGGCCTCGATCCCAGCCTGAAGCTTCCCGAAATCATCTATCAGATCGGCCTGGCTCTCTTCGTCTACACCGTGGGGCTCTCCAGCGGTGCAGGCTTCTTTGCGTCGCTCAAGGGCAAGGGACTGCGAGACAACCTCTTCATCATCATCATGATCCTGTTGGCCGCCGGACTGACGTTGGCCGTTCACTTCGGGCTGAAGGTAGAGCCCGCCGAGAGCGCAGGCCTCTTTGCCGGGAGCCTCACCAACACGCCGGCGCTGGCCGCCGTGGTGGAATACCTGAAGCTCGCCCGGGTGGAAGCCAGTCAGACGCTGCTCTCCCAACCGGTTGTCGCCTACTCGCTGGCCTACCCGGTCAGCGTGCTGGTCTTTATCGCCACATCCTATGTGGCGCAGCGGATCTGGCGGGTGGACTACAAGGCTGAGGCTACGACCCTGAACCTGCCGGGTAGCGGCATCGAGCCGGTGCATAGCCAGACCCTGTTGGTCACCAACGCCGACGTCGCCGTCCTCACGGTTCCGCAGCTGATCCGGGCTCACCAGTGGGACGTGCTGTTCGGCCGGGTACGTCGGGGCGACCAGTCCGAAGTGGTCACCCCTGACACCCGGCTCTGCCCGGGCGACCTGGTGACCGTGGTGGGCACCGAGGCCCAACTCGCCCGAGTCGCCGAGTTCCTGGGCCAGGTGAGTCGCGTCGAAGCCGACCTGGACCGGAGCGAAATCGACTACCGCCGGGCCTTTGTCTCAAACCGAGCGGTCGTCGGGCGGCAGCTCAGGGAACTGCGGCTGCCGGAACGCTATGGCGCCATCATCACCCGGGTTCGGCGGGGCGATATCGAACTGATTCCCCATGGCGATACCGTGCTGGAACTGGGCGACCGGGTGCGGGTCCTCTCCCGGCGGGAGAACCTGGACTCCGTCTTCCGTGTGCTGGGTGACTCATACCGTGCCATCAGCGAGATTGATATCCTCAGTTTCAGTCTCGGGCTGGCGCTGGGGTTGCTGTTGGGACTGCTCCCCATCTCTGTGGGCGGCGTCACCTTCAAGCTGGGCATTGCCGGCGGGCCGCTGATCGTCGCGCTGGTGCTGGGCAACCTTACCCGCACCGGGCCCATCGTCTGGTGCCTGCCGTATAGCGCCAACTTGATGTTGCGCCAGTTAGGGCTGGTCCTCTTCCTGGCCGGGATCGGTACCCGGGCCGGTTACGATTTCTTCGCCACGCTCAGTCAGAGCAGCGGCCTTGCACTCCTCGGCGGTGCTGCCTTGATCGCGCTGGTGGTCGCCGTCGCCACCCTCTGGATCGGTTACCGGCTGCTCCGAATCCCCTTCGGTCTTCTGACGGGAATGCTGGCTGCGCTCCAGACTCAACCGGCCACTCTCGGTTTTGCCCTGGAGCAGGCCGACAACGAACTGCCCAACATCGGCTATACCACGGTCTATCCGGCCGCCATGGTGGTGAAGATCCTGGTGGCCCAGTTGCTGCTTACGTTCCTGCTCTAGTTCTCCAGACGGAGGCGAAGCTCATGAGTGACCAGCCCCGCAAAGGGCCCGAAGAGATGGCGGCTTTCTTCGACGCCCGGGCCGATGGCTACGATGATCACATGCGGGAATGCCTGGGTTCCCTGTTCACTCCCTTCTACAGCGCCCTGGCCACCGCCGTGACGCCAACAACCGACGAGATCGAGATTCTCGACCTGGGCGCCGGCACCGGGGCCGAGATTACCGGGCTGCTGGGCCGGGCCCCCAACGCCGCCTTCACCTGCATCGATCTGTCGGGGGGCATGCTGGCCAAACTGAGAGAGCGGTATGAGAGCCAGACCCGACGACTCACCCTGGTTCAGGGCTCCTACCTCAACTCCCGCCTGGAGGCGGCCCACTACCATTACGTCGTCTCGGCCATGACCCTCCACCACCTCCCCCCGGATGCGAAGTGCGTGCTGTACACCCGAATACGCTCGGCGCTGAAGGCCGGCGGCAAATACGTGGAGGGCGACTATTACGCCTCACTCAGGGACGAGGCGGCCAACCTGGCCCGGTTCCAGGAGACTATGAGTGAGGCAGGCGATGATCAGCTATACCACGTGGATGTTTGTCTGTCGCTGGACACACAGCGGGAGTTGCTGCTGCGGGCGGGCTTCGCTCGGGTCACGGTTGCCTGGCGGCAGAATGACAAGGCCGTGCTAATTGGCGTGAAATAGGCAAATGAAGACACACCGGAGCATCGACTCCGGTGTGTCTTCATTTGATTCCGCCCCATTCGCCCATTGTTCAGACCAGAACAAATACACGGCATATGCGGTGTATAAAAACTCATTGTTACGTTCCTTCTACTTATGTATATTTCGCTAGAGGATTTTAACGCGATTCTTCGAATAGACAGATTGGACCACATTGAGAACGGGGCGCCAGTCCCATTCGACTGACCTTCTGTTCATCAAGCAATCCTTGAAGGAGGCATCGGTGGATGAAGCGGTACCTGACCCTATTAGTCGTGGCTCTCCTGATCCTGGCTGCTGTCCCGGCGCAGGCATCCCGGTCGCAGGCCCGTTTCCCGATCACGTTCAACGGGCATCCGGTAGCATTTGATACGGCCCCCGAGAACGTCAACGGTCGCATGTACGTTCCGTTCCGTGCCATCTTCGAGAAGATGGGCGCCACGGTTACCTGGGACGGCGACACACGGACTGTCACGGCCGACCGTGACGGCGTCGAGATCAACCTGACCATCGGCAAATCCACCGCCTACGTGAACGGCCGGGCGAAGACACTCGATGCCGCTCCGTACATCAGCAACGACTCCACCATGGTTCCGCTCCGCTTCATCGCCGAAGCCCTCGGCGCCGAAGTGAACTTCGATCCTGCTACCACGAAGATCTCCATCGTCGACCGGAACTACCCGCAGCAGGGTGGCAAGCTGTTCTACGCCATGTGGAACAAGGTCGAAGGCAAGCTGAACCCCGTCTACAACGACGACACCTATGGCAGTTGGATCATGGGCACGCTGTACGACGGCCTGTGGAGCTACAACAACAAGTTCGAGCCGACTCCGAAGCTGGCCGAAGGCTGGGAGTGGAACGCCGACAACACTCGGCTGACCTTCTACATCCGCCCGGGCGTCAAGTTCTTTGACGGCAAGGAACTGAATGCGGACGACGTCATCTTCACCTTCAAGTCGATGATGCATCCGAAGTACTCCGGTGCCCGCGGCGGCGCTGGCTGGGCCCTGGTGAAGGGCTATGAGGACTACAACAAGGGCATCACGGGTGAGACCGCTTCCGACTTCGAGAAGGGTTTCGTCACGGCCACCCCGATCGCCGGACTGTACAAGCTGGACGACTACACCGTCGTCTTCGACCTGAGCCAGGTCGACGCGACCTTCTTCACCAACCAGACCGTCTACGGCATCATGGACAGCAGCAAGTACTCCAAGATTCCGGTGCAGGACTGGGGTACCGCCAACGACCCGTATAACACCAACCCGAACGGCACCGGCCCCTTCAAGATGGAGAAGTACGTTGACGGCCAGCAGGCTGTCGTCGTGGCGAACCCCAACTACTGGGGCGGCAAGCCTTACGTTGACCGCATCATCTTCCGTGTGGTCGCTGCCGACGTGGCCGTTGGCGAGTTCCAGAACGGCACCCTTGACATTGGCGAAATCGAAGCCGATACCCTCGAAGCCTATCGGCCGATGAAGAACGTCAAGGTCAACTCCTTCCCGGATCTGGTCTACCAGATGTGGTTCTTCAACACCGCAAAGGGCCCGACCGCCGACAAGAACATCCGTCAGGCGCTGGCCTACGGCGTTGACCGCAACGCGATCATCCACAACCTGCTGAAGGATCAGGGCGGCACCATGTACACCCCGATCCACCCGCTGCAGTGGGCCTACTCCGACGATGTGGCGAAGTACGACTACAACCCGCAGAAGGCCGGGCAGATTCTGGACGCCGACGGCTGGATGATGGGTTCGGACGGCTATCGGTATAAGGACGGCAAGAAGCTGACCGTTCACCTGATGTATCCGAACACCGGCAACCCGGTCCGCATCGCCACCGCTCCTGTTGTCCAGCAGATGGAGAAGAAGATCGGTATTGACATCGTCCTGGATGGCTACGACTTTGGCACGGTCTCCCAGAAGCTGTTCGACGAGCAGGATTACGAGACTTCCTTCATGGGTTGGTCGGTCAACGTCGATCCCGACCAGACCGGCATGTGGGACAAGGCCTCCACCGTCCTCAGCGGCAACAACCCGACCGGTTGGTGGACGCCGGAATCTGAGAGGCTGCTGATGGCTGGCCGTTCCACCAACGACATCATGGAACGCGCCGACATCTACGCCCAGTGGCAGAAGCTCTGGTCCGAGGACTGCCCGTCCTTCATCTTCTACGCCAAGAACACCAACATCATCTCCACCAAGCGCGTTCAGGCGTTTGATCCTGGTCCTTGGGGTTACCTGTGGAACCAGGAAGAGCTCTGGCTGAAGCAATAACTGAAACCTTCCCCGGCTACGGGGGGACGGTGCGGTTCACGCCGCGCCGTCCCCCCATCCGTGGGTGAAAGGGGACTGAGTCGTGCGCAACTACATCGTCCGCCGGTTGCTGCAGGTGATTCCCATCATGCTGGGCGTCAGCGTTATCCTCTTCTTCATCGTGCACTCCACGCCAGGCACGCCTTTCGCTTACCTGCTTGGGCCAAAGGTTGACCCGAGCATCAAGCAGAAGTTGATGGAGCAGATGGGCTTTAATGATCCACTCCCCATGCAGTACATCCGGTGGTTTAAAGAGACCATTACCGGCCATCTAGGGTTCTCCATCCGCAGCGGCATCCCGGTCTCCACGTTGATTCACCAGCGGCTGGGCAACACCCTGATCCTCACCAGCGGCGCTTTCGTCATCAGTCTGCTGCTGGCCATCCCCATCGGGGTGCTCTCCGCGACAAAGCAATACTCGTTCGTGGATTATGCCGTCACCAGCTTCTCCTTCATGGGCATCTCCCTTCCCAGCTTCTTTGCCGCCCTGTTGGCCATCTATCTGTTCGCCGTGAAGTGGCATATCTTCCCGATGAACGGGATCACCACACCCGGTGAGGACTTCAGTATCGGCGACATGCTCTACCACCTGATCTTACCCTGCATCACGCTAGCGTTGCGGGACATCGCCAGCTACTCCCGTTTCTGCCGTTCCTCCATGCTGGAAGTAATGCGCCAGGATTATGTCCGGACTGCCCGCTCCAAGGGTCTGGCCGAGCGCGTGGTCGTGTACAAGCATGCGCTGCGCAACGGCCTGATTCCGGTCATCACCCTGATCGGCTTCAGCCTGCCCGGGCTTTTTGGTGGGGCGATTATCTTCGAAACGCTCTTCACTTGGCCGGGCATGGGCCTCCTCTCCTTCAGTGCGGTCAACGACCGCGACTACCCGGTGTTGATGGCCACCAACCTCTTGTTCGCCATCCTGGTCATCATCGGCAACCTGGTTGCCGACATCCTGTATGCGGTCGTCGATCCCCGCATCCGCTACTCCTAAGGAGGGTCAACTGTGGAGCCTGAAAAGCAACCGACAGAACAGGAACTGCTCCGCCAGGGACTCTCCACCAGTGCCACCACATGGGCAGGCGCCGTCTGGAAGCGGTTCCGGAAGAATCGCATGGCCCTGATCGGTCTGGTGATCCTGGTCCTGCTCTCCGTGATTAGCATCTTTGCCCCCACCATCACGAAACACACCCTGGGTTGGGGACGCGACGAACTCGACATTCAGTACATCCGTGCCAACCCGAGCCCGCGCCATCCCCTGGGTACCGACGTGGCCGGCCGCGATACCGTCACTCGGTTGATCTACGGTGGTCAGGTCTCGCTCAGCATCGCATTCGCCACCGTCGTCATATACATGGTGATGGGCGTCTGCATCGGCGCAGTGGCGGGCTACTTCCGTGGTTGGATCGATAACGTGCTGATGCGACTCGTTGATATCGTCCAGTCATTCCCCTTCCTCTTATTGGCCATGACCATCGTGGCGATCCGAGGACCGTCGATCACGAACCTGGTCATCGCCATCGTCTTCCTCAGTTGGCCGACGCCGGCCCGTCTCGTACGCGGTGAGTTCCTCTCCCTGCGTGAACGGGACTATGTGGAGGCCGCTCGGGCAACGGGCGCCAGGCCTGGCCGGATCATCTTCCGGCACATGCTGCCCAACGCCCTGGCACCGCTGATTGTCAACGCAACCCTGGATGTGGCAGGCATCATCCTCTTCGAAGCCGCCCTGAGCTACCTCGGCTTCGGTGTCCGCCAGCCAACCCCGACCTAGGGCAATATGCTCTCCGAAACGAACAACATGGTCGTGTTAACCAGCAAACCCTGGCTTTGGGTCCCCCCGGGCCTGATGATCTTCGTCACGGTGATGGCCATCAACTTTGTGGGCGACGGGCTGCGTGACGCGCTCGACCCCCGGTTGAAGGAATAAGAGAAAGGTGGGGAAAGAACCATGAAAAGAACTGTGACAATTACCCTGGCACTCCTGCTGCTGGTTCTGACCGCCGGCTGCGGCAAGAACGCCGCCGATCCGAAGGCCAGCCCAGCCGCCGCCAGTGGCCAGTCCGGCACGGGCAGCACCGTCGGCAGCAACGCCACCGGTGCGACTGGTTCTACCGGCACCGCAGCCGCTACGCCTGCTGCGGGCAACCAGAAGAAGACCTATCAACCGGTCACCCTGGGACCGCTGAAGGTGGGCGAAGCCGCTCAGGTAGGCCCCCTGAAAGTGACGCCAACCGAAACGGCCTGGATCACCAAGGGTGCGCCGCAAGGGTACGCCTACATCCTGGTGAACATGAGCATTGCAGACGCCGATTCCGACGACTATACCATTAATGTCACAGACCACTTCAACATGGCTATGCCAGACACGAAAAAGGCCCCCTACAACATGCAAGCAACGGGCCAGAAGAGCCCCCGCCTGCAGGGCGCCGTGAGCAAGGGCCAGACGGTCACCGGCTGGATGGGCTTCCTGACCAAGGCGACCAAGGGCAAGTACACGTTCACCTTCAAGCACCCCGACTACGGCACCGCCACCTGGGAGTTTGATATTAACTAACGCGAAAAGGGGGGCGGCTTCGCCGCCCCTGCACCCACCCCCCATGACCCTTGATGACCACTGCCGCATCGTCATGCCTGCCAAGCCGGCATGCCCGATGCGAAGGCATGTGGTCGTCTCTATTTCCGCCCCCTTGCTGGATGCGCCGCCAAGCCCGAGAAAAGAGAGTGATCGCCGTGGTCTTCTCCCGCCAGTACTCGGTCATTGAAGGGCATACCCGACCCGATGAAGAGCCTTTTGTGGTTGTGGCCGGTGAGGTAGTCGCCGTCGGCCACGCCGACGCCGATTGGCCCGGCTGGCGCTGGTGCACGAACCGGAAGGGAAAGTCCGGATGGGTCGCCGAGCGGCTGCTCAGCCGGCTGGGCAATGCGGTCATGGTCACTGAGAACTACAATGCCGGAGAACTGACCGTACATCCCGACGAGATCGTCGAGGGATTACGCATCCTGGAAGGTTGGATCTGGTGCCGCAACGACGTCGGTCAGGAGGGCTGGGTACCCGCCAAGAAACTGCAGCCGTTAGCGTGATGCTCCGTGCTGTACAACAAAAGCCGCCCATCCGTGCATAGCACGGATGGGCAGCTGAGCGTCCCCGCAGCCGTCTGCTAGGGTGTTCTGTCCCA
>JBLNEM010000108.1:0-7833 GCA_050262655.1 Mycobacterium leprae
TCCACCCGCATGCGGGCCGTGAACTCCTTCAGCGTGAAGTCCTCAATCAGATTGTCCGGCCGCTGCACCACCCGCCACGGAACACCCGTGTTCCACGGGTCGCCCTGCGTCAGGGGGGTAACGCCCACCGCCTCCGCGTGACCGGTAAACGGATCCCCCGTATTGGTCAGCTTGATCGACTGGACCAGGGTGCTACCGGCCGCTGCGTTCAGTTGCAGCGGCAGCCCGCTCATCATACCGGGCCTGGCCTTTACATCCAGGGTATAGTTGACCGCCAGCGGCGTGGCCAAAGTGTCCGGCTCGGCCGCGACGACCAGTTCCCACACGCCCTGCACCGGATCCTCAACGGAGGTGCGGGCGGTCAGCGACGACCCGCGGAAGCCGATATCGGACTGGTATACCATCCGACCGTCAGGTCGGAACAGGTGCACCGATGCCGTACCCTCCATCTCGCCACCCGTCGGCAACGGAATTCGGGCGGACATATCCAGCGAACTGACCCCCGGCGCCACGTTGAAGAAATAGCGGCGGTAACGCCCCACCTCCAGGATGTCGGCGGTGCTGTACCCCTTCTCCGGGTCAGGCGCGAGGTCAATCGGCTTTACATAGGTAATCGGGATCGTCAGGCTCGGCCCCAGGTTATCGTGATGCGCCAGCTGGAGGAAAGCGCTGTGCACGCCGACGTCCTGAGGTGGCATCAACTGCAGCGGCAGTTCCCGCGGCGCATCTGTCGGCACGGTCAGGGAGGTGAAGGCCGGACGCACCCAGCTCTCCGAACTGTAGATACCGATCCGGGTGAGGTCCGAGCCCAAATTGGTCAGCCAAAACGAGGTGCTGCCAGGCGTATAGTTCCGTGCCAGGAGGCCGCCGTTGCCCTGCCCGTCCCGCGCCTTCAGGGCCGGCATCGACTCCATGTGCTGCAGGTTGGTGAACGCCGCCGCCAGGTTGATCACGCCGTAGCCCTGCTCATACACATCGAACCCGGCAATGGGCCGGGCCCCCAATTCCAGCGATCGCTTGACACTTAACCGGTCGTACGGGACTCCGGTCCGGCGCCCCGCCTCCATGAGCAGGGCGGCGGAGCCGCTGGTGTACGGCGCAGCGATGCTGGTGCCCACAGCCGTGGCATAACCGGTGTGATTCAGCCACTGCGGCGACACCGTAGGGCTGCCGCCGGGCGCCACCACGTTTGGCAGATAGGAGCCATCCGAACGCGGGCCCATGCCCGAATGAGACCAGATCGACTCATGCGGTACCACGTAGCCAAAGTCTCGCTTCCACATGGCCGACGAGTAATAGGCCCCAACGGCCATCACTTCCGAGGGATTGCCCAGGGTCGTGCCGCTGGACAGCCCCGGCCCGGTGTTGCCTGCCGCCAGCACGATCAGGCAGCCATACGTCCGGCCGATCTGATTCAGCCACTCCGGCGCCGTGGGGTCGATGCTCGCCGCCGCGGGGGCAATGCTCAGGTTGATGATATTCGCCCCATGGGTGGCGGCATACAGAACGGCCTTCTGAATATCGAACCAGTCGCCACCGCCGGTGGAGTTCATCGCCTTCAGCGCCATAATCTGCGCCCCCGGCGCAACCCCGGCAAAGCCGCCGACCGTATATGCGCCCACAATGCCGGCCACCTGCGTGCCGTGCCCGTTTCCATCGAAGCCAAGGCTCACCCAACGGCCCCTGGCGTCCACATCCGCCACGGCGAAATTCAGGCGATAGTCCGACCGGGGCTGTACCCGGATTCGGCCCATATGCCCCGCCTGGTGACTCTGGCTGAAGAGCGTCAGCGGCTCCTCATCGGTAAAGTCGCCGTCGTTGTTCGTATCCACATAGACCGTGTCATAAACGCCCGGCGTATGGGCATCGACCAGCAGTACGCCGAACCGATCCGTGTGCATCAGGTTCTGGTCCAGGTCCTGGTTGATACCACCGGGAATCAGGAATTCATCCCAGTAGCCAAAGCGGGCGGAGCTACTCCCGTCCGGCTGCGGCGGCAGTATGAACAAACGGCCGTCCGACGCCCGGTAAGAACTGCCCCAGCGTACGACCTCCGTGGTATCCACATGTCCCTCGGACGTGAAGTCCTTCCAGTCGATGATCTTCGCCGCCCCGCCAGAGGTCTGCCGCAGCGCCGGGTGATCCGGATCGACGCCGGTGTCAATCACCGCCACCACCACACTGCTGCCCTGCACCCCTTCGGCTGAACGGAACTGATCGACCCCGATCGCGTCCATGTCTGCTGCGACCAGGCCACTCGCCTGGTCGGTGCCCACCGGATCGTCGAGGGTCGCAATCTGCACCTGATCCAGGGCCACCCCCTGGTTTGCACCCACCGCTACGACCTGCGCCGTCTGACTGACTGCCTCCACCGCCGCGGTGGGAATCACTGCTTGCAGGGTGATGGCGCCCTTGTTCAGCACTTGGCCCCCGGCCTGCCGCACGGCCTGCTCCAGGCCAGCCATTGCACCGGGAGACGCCACCAAATAGTTCAGTTGAACAGTGGAATCGCCTTTCGCCTGGGCGGTTTCCACGGCCTCCTGCACAGCCGGTGAGACCTGCACCACAATCGGCGGGCTCTGACGAGTAGCGGTGGCCGGGCTCACACTGCTGGGAATAGAGCTGCATAGTATCAGGGCGAGTGCGCCTGCCGCTGCTGCCCTGCGCGTCTTCGTCATGCGCCAGATCACCTCTCCGCCTGCAGATAGGTCAGCGTACCACTCGCGTCGAGCGCAGCCCACACCCGGTCTCCCACCTGCAGATCCGTTAGCCGAATGGGTAGCCCGTTCAGGTAAAGCGTGGCCGTAGAACCAATATTGAGGGTCTGGATCCCGTTCGCCGTATTCACGAACAACTGGGTGGAGTTCAGCCCTGCCACCTTGCCCTGGACCTGTGCCGCTACCCCGTCAACCAGTCGAACGTCGTTATTCTGGGTGTCCAGCGCCAGGTAGACCGGTGTGGCCCCCTTCATCTGATCGGCTGTGACAACCTGCCCGTTCAGCAGAAAGATGGCGCCGGGCTCCAGGGCCAGCGTACGCTGACTCCCGTCCGGCATCGTCGCCATCAGCGAAGTCCCGCTGATCACCGCACCCTGCACCAGTAAATCGGCATACCGCGCTTCGATAAAGCGTCCCACCCCGTCCGGCCCCAACACCAGCCAGACCTGATCGGGCGGCGCAACCTGAGTCGCCTGCACCACCACGCCGCCCCGGAAATACTCCGCATCGGCGGCCATGGTAAACGCCTTCTCTTGTCCCAGTGGATCGCGCACGACCGCCTGCCGGGTGCTGGCATCAAACCGAACCAGGGTGCCGGTCAGGTCGTAGGCCATGCCCTTCCGCCCCGTAAGCCGCAGAATCGCCACGCTGGCCTCAGCGCGGGTCACCGGCTGGTTGGGGCGGAACGTGTTGTCGCCAAAGCCGGCCATCAGACCGCTCTGCAAAGCCACCTGCACCGAGCCGCGGGCCCAGTCCGGGATCGACCGGTCATCGGTATAAGGGGTAGGGGAAAAGCGCAGGAGCCGGGCCTGATCATTCAGCCCCATGCTCCGCACCAGAAAAACCGCCATCTGCGCTCGGGTCACGGTGTCGCCCGGGCCAAATGTGCCATCGCCATATCCTTCGGCGGCTCCCGTCTCCACCAGCGCTTCAATATAACCTTTCGCCCAGTGCCAGTTGGGCACGTCGGTATACCGCGAGCTGTAATGCGACAGCAAATCGGCATTCGCCTGATTACCCAGGGCAACGGTCAACAGCTTCGCCAGCTGCGCCCGGGTCAGGGGTGCCTCCGGGTGAAAGCTCCCGTCCGGGTCGCCGGCGATAATGCCCCTGGCCTCCAGGGCGCCCACCAACGGTGCCGCCCAATGCCCGGCCATGTCGACCAACGCGCCAGAAGCAGAACCGGCTAAGCCCACAGTTACAGCCACCGCACCTAAGGCAGAAGCCCACCAATGCCATTTTTTCATCTGTGCTTCGCTGCCTCCTACGGTAACTTTCGTGAGCATAAAACCCGTTTCCTCTGGCCCGATCTGGGAAACCCCTTGATTAAACCTAAAGTCCCTGGAATATATGACTGAAGATCTTCCAAATTGGTTTCACCCTTCGACTCCGCTTTTCATAGGAATAAGCGGGGGGACTCGTGTGGCCAATGAACGGATCTATTTCATCAGCGACACCCACCTGGGTGATGGCACCGGTGCCGACCGCTTCCTTTACCCGGAGCAACTTCTGCGCCTGCTGACTCGCATCGAGGCAGAACCCGGTGCCATGTTGGTGCTGCTGGGTGACTTTCTTGAACTCTGGGCCGCCTCCCTGGAAGCGGTCCTCTGCCACCACCTGCCGATCTTCGATGCCCTTCTCCGCATAGCCGCCACACACCCAGTTGCTTACGTGGTGGGCAACCATGACTGTCTGCCCTGGTACTACTATCTGGGTCAAGCCCTCGGCAACCTCACCATCATGGAGCAGTTCACCGCGCTGCGTGGCAAGCTGGTAGCCATTCACGGCCACCAGTACGATCCCTTCAACCAGGTCGTCATGGGACCCGATGGTCAGGTGAAAACCCCCTGGACCCGTAAACTGGTGCAGGCCATTGGCGTTCTGGAACGGATCGGTGGCCCGGCAACCGGCGACGCCGTGGATGATGTGGGCACGGCCCTCCTGAGTGCGGCCAGCGCACTGGATTCGCGCGAAAGGGCAGCCCGGACTCTGCACCGCCTGAAAGAGATCGCCGCACGGGAGTCCCCGGGTGAGCGGGCCTATCCGCCTGGGGAAGCACGCTATGAAGACGCCGCCCGGTCCATCATGCGGTCGGGCGCCCGCTTCGTCGTCATGGGCCACACGCACTATCCCATGGAATTGCAGTGTGGCCGCCGCACCTATGTAAACACTGGCTCCTGGGTGTGGGATCGTTACCCTCCCACCTACGGCCTCTACAGCCAGGGCAAGCTCCAACTCATGGATGCCAATACCCAGGAGCCCTACCGCCCAGAACCACCCACCTAGAAAGCAACGCCCCTCCGGTACTGCCCGGAGGGGCGTCATGTTGCGTCGATGCGTTACTTGATCTCCCCGGTCACCAGTTCGATGGCCTTGTTCAACTGCACATCGACCGGCTTCACCTGCCGGAGGTGTTCGGTCACCTTCTTGTTCAGCGCATCGATGAACTCCTGATCCACCACCGGGTCCTTGCCCTGCGGCAGCCAGTTATCGATGCCGAACTGAATCACGGCATCCCGGGTCTTGACGCCGAAGAAGCCGGTCGTGTCAGGGCTGTAGCCCAGGTCCTGGAGCCGCTCCTGCAGATAAAGGACATCCACGCCCACCGAAGAGACCGTCAGGAACCGATCGATCTTCATCGGTGCGATCCGCGTCTGATCGGGTTCCGGCTGCTCCACCTTGACATCAGGCGTCAGACCGATGCCGTGCACGTGCCGTTCCTTGGCGGTCAGGTACTCGGCAATGGTCACCTTCATGGCACTGCCGTCCGAAAGGCTCAACAGCTGCTGCACGGTCCCCTTGCCGAAGGTGGTGGTACCCACCAGCTTGGCAATGCCGTAGTCCTGGAGGGCGCCCGACAGAATCTCGGAGGCCGAGGCGGTGCCCTTATCCACGAGGATGACCACCGGCAGGTTCACCCGCGGGTAATCCCCATTGGCGTTCAGCACATCCTTCTCGCCCTTGGCCACTTCCCAGACCACGGGCTTCCCATCCGGCACAAAGCCGCTGGCAATGGCAACCGCGTCATCCAGATAGCCGCCGCCGTTGCCCCGCAGGTCCAGCACCAGCGCCTTGGCGCCCTGACCCTTCAGGGAGGCCACGGCCTTGTAGAAGTCGGCAGTGGCGTTGTCGCCGAAGGAGGCGATCTGAATGTAGCCCACCTGCTTATTCAGCATGTTGGAGTCGACTTCCGGCAGCTCAATCAGCGCACGGGTAATCGTCACCGTAAAGGTCCGCTGCTCCGACGGCCGCTCGATCTTGAGGGTAACCTGGGTATCCGCCGGTCCCTTGATCAGCTTGCCGGCCTTCTCGGTCGAAGCGCCCGCCAGAGACTGCCCGTCCACTTCCAGGATCCGGTCCCCGGGCTTCAGCCCGGCCTTCTCCGCCGGGCTCCCCTTGATCGGCGCCACAATCACCACATAGGTGCCATCCTGATCCAGGTATGCGCCAATGCCGGTGAACGAACCGTTCAGTGCGCCAATAAAGTCGGCGTACTCATCGGCCGTGAAATAGTTGGTGTAGGGATCGCCCAGGGCCTCCAGGCCGCCCTTGATGGCACCGTTGACGAACTTGTCCGGGTCAGCCCCGTCCTTATGCCACTGCTCCACCACGTCGTAGACCAGCCGTAGCTTCTGAAACAGCCCATCGGTGCGATCATCGGCCCGGGCCACGCCAAACGAGGCACCCAGGATCACGATCGCCGTGATCAGGGATACAATAACGGTTCTCCGCTTACTGAATCGCACTGCAATAGCCCCCTGGTGAATAAAAGTGGGAGGTCTTGAAGGCCTCCCGGTGTGAGGTAGCTCTACTTAGTTAGACGCAACTTGCAGGGCATCCGCTTCGGCAAACGCCACATCAGGGTTCTGTCCCCGCACCAAAATTACGTTCACAAAGTGCGCGGCCTGAGCGCTGTTCCACAGACCAGCTTCGAAGTGCAGGTCGCCACCGACCAGCGGCACGCTGATCCCCGTCCGAACGCTGCCCGTCTCCGTATCGGCCACTTGGATCTGTCCATCGACAATGGCGAGGCTGAGTTGAGTGCCACCGTACCGTTTCACAACGGTGTACAGCTTCTCGGAGTCGGCACGCTTCAGCCGGGCCGCGGTCTCACCGAAGGCCACCGGCCGTACAATGCCTTCTTTCAGCTTCTTGTCCTCCCAGACGCGGTAGTAACGAATGCCTTCCCGCATCCAGGTAAAGAAGCAGTACCCTGCCGGATCATAACCCTCCTGGGTCAGCCGTTGTCTGGCCTCTTCCAGGGATTCAACCGTGAACAACTGCTCGGCCTCAGCGTAGTGCATGACCTCTTGGGTGTCGATCTTCCGCAGCGAGCGGCGCATTGGTGCGCCCCCCCTCTCCCATCATCGAAGTATCTGGACGAATCCGCCTTTTATTATCCCACAAAAATGGATGAAAGAGAAACTATCTAGCTGTGATTGGTTGATGGAAATTTTGTAGAGAGGCTTGAAAACCATTACCAGCACTGTCGATGATAGTGGTATTTTCCTATAGTTCCATTGTATTCGTCACACAATGAACAAATTCCTCTGTTGTTCAATGCGTTGTCGAACAATTCTCCTCCACTTTCCGTTTATGTCTATAGGGATCCGATGCCAAAAAAGAGGAGTGAGAAGTATGTGCGCACGGACTCAGGGAATCGGGCCCACTCCCCCCCTGACATTGGCCTGGCGTGGCCTTCACAGCTTCGTCAGTGCCGTCGTGGGCGACAACGGTCTGTACGGCATTACCGCCGAGGGCCGCCTTGCCGCCTGCGCCAAGGAGAATGGCAGCCCCCGTTGGATCACGGATGCCGTCTATCGGCCATCCCGCCTGACGCTCGACGGCAACACCCTCTACGCCTTCCGTTCAGGCACGGGTCTCATGGCGATCCAGGACCAGGGCAGCACGTTCAGCGAACACCTGCAATATGGGATCCCAACCCCCGAACCGGCTGTCAGCCAGACGGTCGTGCTCGGCACAAAGGTACATCTGATCGTGGATGGGGTATTGGTAGCGACGGACGAGGGCGGTGCTCTCCTGTTCAAGGCCACCCTGAACACCGAAGGGCCGCATAGCCTCTATCCGCTGGGGAGCGACCTCCTGGTGGTCTCCG
>JBLNEM010000109.1:0-9237 GCA_050262655.1 Mycobacterium leprae
AGGTTATCCACGTGTTACTCACCCGTCCGCCACTAACAACCTTGCGGTTGTCCGTTCGACTTGCATGTCTTAAGCACGCCGCCAGCGTTCGTCCTGAGCCAGGATCAAACTCTCCGTAGAATAGTTTGTTCGGCTCTTATTTTGGTCTGGCCCGAAGGCCAGTGTACGACTCGCTTCGCTTTATTCTCGCTCTTGAGCGGCCGCGATCCCTTCGTTGAAGGGGGTCGCTACCGCAGATTGCTGCGCAATCTGCTACCGCTCCTCGATTTGTGCCTTCGGCACAAATCGCCACTGTCTAGTTTTCAAGGTTCGAGGTCTGCCACCGTTCGGCGGCGACAGGAGCTTATCTTATCAGCTTCAACGACCGCCGTCAACCACTCAGTTTCTACCAAGCGGTGTTGACCGCTGACGTTTAAAGATGATATCAGATCAACCCTGCACCGTCAATACGCTTACCATCATCGAAACGCTCTGCAAACTGTGCTGCAGTGCGTTTTCGGCATTCGCATCGAGCGGCGACAGGAGCTTATATTAGCAGCCCGGCAGCGTTCGTGCAAGTGGAAATTTCCGCCACAGTGAACCCCGCCGCCAGATTGCCTGGCAGCGGGGTTCGCCTCAAGTAGGGTTACGCTTATTCGAAGTTGGCGCAGGTAGGCTGCACGGAGGTGTAGAGCAGCTCGCTCTTACCGGTGGACGGGTGGTACAAATAGATCCCGTCCTGATCGGCGTAGAGCACGTCGCCGGTATTGGTCACCTTCGGCGCCTCGCCGTACAGCTTCTTGCTCTTGAACGGCTGGGTGAACTTGTCCTTGGTCACGTCATGCACGTAGTAATCCTCGCCCACGTGGTAGACCGCCGTCTTGCCGTCAGCGGAGAGGGCCACATCCTCCATGTCGTACCAGGAGCGGTAGTAGTCGGTCACGGTCAGCTGCTTGACCAGCTTGCCGTTCCGATCCACGATCTTGACGTTCTGACCGAGGGAGAGGATGAAGTTCCCGCTACGGCTCCAGTGCGCATACCGGAAGCCCTGGGTCACGGTGGTGACAACCTTGCCGCTCAGATTGATAATGCGCAGCTGGTTGCCGCCGGCGGCGAAGCTGGAACTCTTCTCGGCGATGGCCAGCTCCTTGCCATCCGCCGACCACCCTACCGGGTAGACCTTGTCGATCACCTCGTCCTGCGGGATCGAATAGAGGACGGACGCCTTGTCGGTCTGCGTGTCATAGAGCAGGATGTCGGTCTCGCTGTTTGAGTAAGCGACATACCGCTTGTCCGGGCTGAGGTAAGGGTCGTAAATGCCGTCCTTGTCTTCGAAGATCGCCTTACCGTTCAGCATGAACTTGGAGCCGCCTTCGACCCAGTAGACCTGGGTCAGCTTCGTCACCGCCGTGGTGGGGGGCGTGGTCGAATCCTTCTTGCCAGTATCCGTCGCCGACGCAGGCGTGGCGCGGACGCTGCTGGTGGAGACGTCCCAGGCCAGGTCGTAGCCCAGCGCATTCAACACGTCCCGCACAGGCGCCATCACCGTATCCAGGTACATCTGGGTATAGGCGCCCATCTGCACCGGTTCATCGCCGCCGTCCACCGCCATGAGGTCGACGCCTACCATCAGGAAGACCGAATGATTGCCCAGCGTGAGCAGCAGCTTCTGATTACCGCTGTCCGTGCTGCCGGCGCTCTCTGCCTTGCCGCCCATCGCCTTTACCACGTCGGCAATTGGCGCCACCATCCGGCCGTTCACCATCATGGGAACGACCGACCCGTCGCCCAGCTTCTTCTGGGTGCCGTTGACCCAGATGGTCGAGCTGCCGACCTGCAGCCAGATGCCTTCCTTGCCGGGATTTAACGTCGAGGCGGTCACCTTGACCATGATCTCGGCAGATGGCGTACCGTACCTGTAGTTCTTCAGGAGCGGCGCCACCACGTAGTAGTAGGTCCTGCCCGGCTCGACCTGGAAATCCGTATAGGTTGTGCTGATCAGCGGGAAATCGGTCAGCGCATCGTCGTACCCGCCGGGCTCAGTGGCCCGGAAGAGGTCGTAGCCGATCACGTCTGAGTTGGTGGACTCGGTCCACTTCAAGAAGACCACGCCATCCACCGCAACTGCGTCCAGGGCGAAACCTTTCTTGTCCAGCCCCTTCCCCAGCGTGATGGTCGCACTACCCACGCCCGGCGTACCCGAGCCTTGCGTGCTGGTGCCCTGTGTGCCCGAGCCCTGCGTGCTGGTGCCACTGTTCCCCGTGCTCGTGTTCAGGCTCAGCTTGCCGAGGCTGATGCTGCCGGCCTGCACCGGCGTATTCTTGCTGACCCGCCCGCCGATGCCCAACTGGCCGTACGAGCAGTCGCCCCAGTTCCAGACGGTTCCGTCCGCGGTAACCGCCAGGGAGTGATCCCAGCCGGCGCCGATGGCGACCGCCGGGTCCAAACGGCTGATGGTGACCGGCGTGGTGCTGTCGGCGTCGATGCCGTTGCCCAGCTGGCCGGTCGTCCCCCGGCCCCATGCCACGACCGTGCCGTCGGCCTGCAGGGCCAGGTTATGCCGGGCGCCGGCCGCGATCGACACGATATTGCTGACCCCGCCGATCTGCACGGGCTTGGCGCTGCCAGCCTTGCCGGCCGGAAGCCCCACCTGCCCCCACTGATTGTCGCCCCAGGCCCAGACGGTTCCGTCCTTCTTCAGGACCAGCGAGTGACGCTCGCCGGCGCTGATGGCGACCACGTCCGCCAGGCCAGGCACCTTCGCCGCCGTATATGTATCGTCGTACTTGTTATTGCCCAACTGCCCATACTCGCCGCTGCCCCAGGTCCAGACCTCGCCGCTGCTGCTGAGCGCCAGCGCATGCTTGGTCCCGGCGGCAATCGCCGTGATGCCCGTGAGGCCGCTGACCCGGATCGGCTTGGCCGAGTCGCTCCCGGCGCTGCCCAACTGGCCGTTCAGGTTCTTGCCCCAGGCCCAGACCGTCCCGTCTTTCTTCAGGACCAGGCTGAACCCGTTGCCGGCCGCCACGGCTGTCGCATCTGTCAGGCCTGCAACCGCCAGCGGCGAGAGGCTAAACGACGTGTCGCGGCCTGCCCCTAGCTGGCCGTAGTCGTTGCCGCCCCAGGCCCAGACCTTGCCGTCGCTGGTGACCGCCAGCGTATGCTGGTACCCGGCGGAGATCGCCTTCACCCCCGTGGGTGCGGTCAACTGCACCGGCGCCGTCTCCATCCCCTTCTTGCCGATGCCCAGCTGTCCGTAAGAGTCGTCGCCCCATGCCCAGACGCTCCCATCGCCGGTCAACAGGAGGCTGTGACCATAACCGCCGGTCACGGTCACGGAGCCGCTTGCGGCGTATGCCGTGCGCTGTACAGGCACAAAGATTCCGGAGACCAGCAGCACCGAGGCCAGAATCACGTTGAGCAGTCGCTTCATGGTCAGTGCCCCCCGTTACTTTCTTTGGGAAGTCATACCTTGGACCGGTTCTTCGAATCGTTTTTGTTCGAGCTTTCACCAAGTACTACCTTCACGCTTTACCGTTTCTTCACGCCCCGACGGGCACGTGGACGATGCGCTGCCGGTGAAGCAGGTGCTGGCGATGGTGAGGCGAGGTTCCCGGGCTGCGGCGGGGGGCTGGTTGCCACCGGGCGAGGCCGCAAACGCATCAGTTTGTCGGATTTTGACCACCTCGCCGAAAACGAGGTGGTCAGCAAACGACAATCATGTGCGTTTCAGGGCTCTCCTTGGGGCCGAAGGCGCTTCCCGAGGAGCAAAACGGGTGAAATGGGCCTCGGCGAGCCCGCAAACGCATCAGTTTGTTGGATTTTGACCACCTCGCCAAAAACGAGGTGGTCAGAAAACGACAAATAGGCCGCTTCCAGGGTTCGGGCCGGAAGGCCGCAGCCTGGCTCTCAGAGATCGGCCGTGTGGGCGGCTCTCCTGCCCGGCGAAAACGCCGGAGCACAGACCGGGGGCACGATCAGAAGAGAGACCCGGCCCTGGGCAGGCCGGGGCTATGGGCAATCGAAAAAGGCACCCCACGAGGGGTGCCTTTCCGTTCTGCCTTAGTAGGCACGGGCAAACCAGACGGTATGCTTGGCCTCGCCGCCGCAGCAGATACAGGTCTGCTTTTGCGCGGGGGCTGCCAGCGGGATGTTCCGGCTGGTGAACTTGGTCTCTTCCTTCACCTTGGCCTCGCAGGCGGCATCGCCGCACCAGCCGGCCAGGACCCAACCAGCCTGCTCGCCGCTCTCCTCGGCCCTGGCGATGTGCGCCTTCAGCTGCTCCAGGTTGTCGATGTCCTGGCGAGAGTGGGCCTCCCGGAAAGCGACTGCCTTCTGGTACATGTTGCCCTGGATCTCCGTGAGCAGGTTCTGAATCGTTTCCACAGCGTTGTCCAGCGAGACGGTGATCTTCTCGCCGGTGTCACGGCGGGCCAGCACGCACTGGTTGTTCTCCACGTCCCGCGGCCCCAGCTCCAGACGCACCGGTACACCACGCATCTCCCACTCGTTGAACTTCCAGCCGGGGGTCTCATCCCGCAGGTCGGACTTCACCCGGACGCCGGCGGCCTTCAGGGCGTCGAACAGCGGGTCGAACTTGGCCATGACCTTCTCCCGCAGCTTGGGCGGCCCCACCGGAATCATGATCACCTGCACCGGCGCCACCCGCGGCGGCAGGGCCAGGCCACGGTCATCGCCGTGCACCATGATGATGGCGCCGATCAGCCGGGTAGAGACACCCCAGGAGGTGGTGTAGACGAACTTCAACTGGTTGTCCTTGTCCAGGAACTTGATCTCGAAGCCCTTGGCGAAGTTCTGGCCGAGGAAGTGCGACGTGCCCGCCTGGAGCGCACGGCCGTCCTTCATCATCGCTTCAATGGAATAGGTGTCGACCGCGCCGGCGAACCGCTCGCTGGGCGTCTTCTGCCCCTTGAAAACCGGGACCGCCAGTTCCGTCTCGACGAACTCCCGATAGACTTCAAGCATGCGCATGGTCTCTTCCCGGGCCTCGGCCTCATCGGCGTGGGCGGTGTGACCCTCCTGCCAGAGGAACTCGGAGGTGCGCAGGAACGGCAGGGTCCGCTTCTCCCAGCGGAAGACGTTCGCCCACTGGTTGATCAGCACCGGCAGGTCGCGGTAGGACTGGATCCACTGGCTGTACATGTGACCGATCATCGTCTCGGAGGTCGGGCGCACTGCGAGCCGCTCCTCCAGCTTCTCGCCGCCGGCCTCGGTCACCCAGGGCAGCTCCGGGTTGAAGCCTTCCACATGCTCCTTCTCTTTCATGAAGAAAGACTCCGGAATCAGCATGGGGAAGTAGGCGTTCCGGTGCCCGGTCTCCTTGAACCGCTTGTCGAGCCCGGCCTGAATCCGCTCCCACAGCTCATACCCGTCCGGCTTGAAGACAATGCAGCCCCGCACCGGCGAGTAGTCCATCAGATCGGCCTTCTTGATGGTATCGATGTACCACTGCGAGAAATCGGCCGACTGCGGCGTGATCTCCTTGACGAAATTCTTCTCGTCTGCCATTGTAGCGCCCCCTTAAGATGAAAACGAAAAACCCCGTCCCACAAGAGGGACGGGGCGATTGCACCCGTGGTACCACCCTGATTGACTCCCCCAAACAGGGGAGCCCGCTCAAGCGCCCGCTAACGGTGGGCAGTCCGGCACGGCTCATCGCCGGCAGCTCGGGGGTGGGTGCAGGGCGCCTCCTGCCGCTCTCACACCGGGTGAGCGGCTCTCTTGTAGGTCAGCGCGGCCTGTCGGCCCCTTCATCGCCACTATATATCACCGACATTAGCAGGCCGGACCGTCGTTGTCAACGGTGGCCGTCCCACTATCCCTTATGCCCGTACTCCGTTTTCACGGTACCGGTGGCCTTCCTTTCGGCCACCATCTGCTCGACCAGGTCCACCAGCGAATCGACCATTTCGGCCTCGCTGGTCTTGCGCACCTGCTCGCCGCCGACGTAGAGCATGCCGACGCCCTTGCCGCCGAACAGCGCCACATCCGAGCCGGCGGCCTCGCCGGGGCCATTCACGACGCAGCCCATGACGGCCACGTTCAGCGGCACGTCGATATGGCGGAGCCGCTTCTCCACCTCGTTGGCCACCTTCACCAGGTCGATCTGCACCCGGCCGCAGGAGGGGCAGGAGATGATGTTGACGCCCCGGGCCCGCAGGTCCAGCGACTTCAGGATCTCCCAGCCGACCTTCACCTCTTCCACGCAGTCGGTGGAGAGGCTGACCCGGATGGTGTCGCCGATGCCCTCGGCCAGAATGGTGCCCGTACCGACAGCGGACTTGATGGTGCCGGCAAACGGCGTGCCGGCTTCGGTAACGCCCACATGGAGCGGGTAGTCGACCTTGCTGGAGAGCAGACGGTAGGCCTCGATCATGGTGGTCACGTTCGACGCCTTGATCGAGATGATGATGTCGCGGAAATCGAGCTCCTCCAGGATGGCCACATGCTTGAGGGCGGACTCCACCATGCCTTCCGGCGTGGGATAGCCGTACTTCTCGAGCAGTTCCTCCTCCAGCGAGCCGGCGTTGACGCCGATGCGGATGGGAACCCCCCGATCCTTACAGGCCCGGGTGACCTCCTCCACCTTCCAGCGGTCGCCGATGTTGCCGGGGTTGATGCGCAGCTTGTCGATGCCGGCCTCCAGGACCTTCAGGGCGATCCGGTAGTCGAAATGGACATCGGCCACCAACGGAATGGCGCAGCCCTGGCGAATCGCCTTGAAGCACTCGGCTGCCTCCATGGTGGGCGCAGCGACCCGCACGATATCGCATCCTTCATTCTGAAGGGCCTCGATCTGGCGGAGCACTTCGGGCACGTTCCGGGTGTCGCACTTGGTCATCGACTGGACGCTGATGGGGGCCCCGCCGCCGATCTGTACCTTGCCGACCATGACGGGGCGCGTAGGTTTGCGCTGAATCATCTATCTGATATCCCCTTGCTGCGGATTTTGGTGCGTGCCTGGTTACCGGACGATCACTTCGTGGAAGGTGATCGCGATCATGAGACCGATCAGAAGCAGGAAACCGACGAAATGGACCATGTTCTCCCGGGCCGGGTCGACCCGGCGTCCCCTCGCCGCCTCAATGCCCAGGAAGACCAGACGGGAACCGTCCAGCATGGGCACGGGAAGCAGGTTGAAGAGACCGAGGTTGATGGAGAGGAAGGCCGTGAAGAAGAGCAGGTTCTCCAGTCCCATCTGCGCCTGTTCGGCGATCGTCCGGGTGATGCCAACCGGACCGGAGAGTTCGGGCCGGACGCGCCCCGTGATCATCTGCCCCAGTCCCGAAAGCCAGGCCACGGAGATCTGGGCGGTCAGGACCGGCCCCTGGACCAGCGATTGGCCCAGAGACAACGGAGTGCTGGACTGGCGAATGCCAATGATATAGCGGGCGCCGGAGGGCACAGGCTGCACCTGCACGTGCCGCTGTTCGCTGCCATGCTGATAAGTAATGCCGATCACCCGACCGCCCGACGCGGTGACCAGGTTCAGGATATCCTCCCACGAGGCGACCGGCTTGTCATCGATGACGAGGATCCGGTCCCCCGCACTCATCCCGGCCGCGTAGGCAGGGCAGGGGCCCCGCAGCGTCGGGCCGCCCACCAGGGCCGGACAGGTCGGCTCGACGCCGCCCAACACCGGCTCGTTGGACTGGGGGCCAATGAAGTAGAAGTAACCGACGATCAACAGCGCGGCGAGGACCAGATTCATGACCGGACCTGCAGCCATCACCAGCGCCCGGGCCCAGAGCGGCTTCCGGTTGAAGCCCCTGGGGTCTTCCGGATCGCCGTCTTCCATGCCGGCCATGCGCACAAAGCCGCCCAGCGGGAATACGCGCAAGTTGTAGCGGGTCTCCCCCATCTGGAAGCCCGCAATCCTGGGGCCAAAGCCCAGCGCAAACTCTTCCACCTTCACCCCTGTCCACTTGGCCACCGCAAAGTGACCCAACTCATGGATGAAGATGAGCAGACCGAAGACGGGGATTGCCCACAAATAATAGGCGATAGACACTACGCTCACCACCTGTCGAACGTGTGCGCCACTCCTCTGGCCCATGTATCGGCTGCCAGGATTGTCTCCAAATCGTGTCCCTTCTCGGGCTGATGCTGATCCATGACCCACCGGACGGTCTTGAAGATCCCGACGAAGGGAATCTCCCCGGCCAGGAAGCGGGCGTTGGCCACCTCGTTGGCGGCGTTCATCACTGCCGGCATCGTCCCCCCTATTTTAACGGCCTCCCTGGCATAGTTCAAGGAAGGGAATGTCTCCGTATCTGGCCGTTCAAAGGTGAGGGTACCGATCTGCGTCAGGTCCAGCGGCTGCAGATAGCCGGCCGACCGCTCGGGGAAGGTGAGGGCATACTGAATGGGCAGCCGCATGTCGGTGGGCCCCAACTGCGCCATAATGTTGCCGTCCACAAACTCGACGGCCGAGTGGACCGTGGACTGCGGGTGGATCAAGACCTCCACCTGCTCCATCTCCACATCGAACAGCCAGCGTGCCTCAATCATCTCCAGCGCCTTGTTCATCAGGGTGGCGCTGTCGATAGTGATCTTGGCCCCCATCACCCACCGGGGATGCTTGAGCGCCTGCTCCTTGGTCACATGGGACAGGTCCTTGAGGCCACGGAACGGCCCGCCGGAGCCGGTTAACAGCAGGCGGCGGATCTTCTTCGGATCTTCGCCGACCAGACACTGAAAGAGTGCGCTGTGCTCCGAATCGACCGGCACAATATGGACGCCGTGCCGCCTGGCCGCCGCCATCACCAACTCACCGGCGGCCACCAGGGTCTCCTTGTTGGCGAGGGCAATATCCTTCCCCCGCTCGATCGCCGACAGGGTGGGCTTCAGCCCCAGGGCGCCGACCACCGAAGTGACGACCATTTTGGCCTCCGGATGGGTCGCCACGGCCTCCAGCCCATCGCTGCCGTAGAGAATCTCCGGGAGCACGCTGAGGTGCTTCTCATGTAGAATACGCCCAAGCCCGGTGGCAGATTCAGGCGTATTGACCGCCACCACCGAAGGCTTGAACTCCAGAATCTGCTCCGCCAGGAGATCCACCCGACTCCCCGCCGCCAGCGCCACGACGCGAAAACGCCCAGGCTGGTTGCGGACTACGTCCAGCGCCTGTGTACCGATGGAACCGGTAGAACCGATAATGCTGATCC
The DNA here is from genome assembly GCA_050262655.1 of Mycobacterium leprae. Classification (GTDB taxonomy): domain Bacteria; phylum Bacillota; class Sulfobacillia; order Symbiobacteriales; family Symbiobacteriaceae; genus DASXVX01. The sequence continues at coordinate 9,168 of JBLNEM010000109.1, forward strand.
CTTTCATGGGTGAAGACTCCTTGATAGAGAGATGAGTGTGGGGGTGGCTCGGGTGCGGTCGTGGGGGGGC
>JBLNEM010000110.1:0-22946 GCA_050262655.1 Mycobacterium leprae
AGTCGGGTCGTCAGGGTGAGGGCGCCGAAACGGAAGAGCAGCTGGTTATGTACGGGGATCATGTCGCAGCGTTCGGCATCCTCCCCGGCCAACAACTGGCTCAGTTCCTGCACGGAGCGGCCGGGAATAATGACCGCCATGGCCAGATCGAACGGGTTCGCCACCACCACCCGGCTGTAGGCGAGTACGGCGCTGTCGGTGGCCATCGCCTCAGCCGCTTCGCCCCGAATCACCAGGTGGACGCCGGTAAACCAGGGGCGAGACTCATCGTGCGCGACGGCAAAGCCCGTCTCCCGCAGGAGCGTGCGCACGGCGCCGGTGTCGATCGTCACCCGTTCCTCACCCGGCACAGGGTCAGGGGGGAACTGGTCCGGGGCGAGCCCGTGCACGGTGAAGTCCGAATCGGCGCAGAGAATGCGGGCGGTGCTGTTGCCGGGATCGACGCTGACAGCGATCTCAGCGGGCGGCAGCCGGCGCACCAGTTCCACCAGGTGACGGCCGGGCAGCACCACCGCTCCTTCGGCTACCACCGTGGCCGGCAGTTCCAGCCGGATCGCGTGTTCCAGATCGGTCGCCCGGAGGATCACGTGCGATCCTTTGGCTTCAAGGTGGATGCCGGCGAGCGCCGGGATCATGTTCCGAGGGGAGAGCGCCCCGCCGACCGCCCGAAGAGCGTTCTGGAAGGGCTGCTGCATCAAGGTGAAGCGCATCACTGCCACTCCTTTGACGAGAGGATACGGCAATGATTCGCATACGAACGTACATTCTCCTGCAACGGGGCAGGAGCGACTACCAGCCAATGGACGCGCCGCCGGAACCCACGCCGCCTGCGGCAGGAGCGCCGATGGGCACGCCGCCCGGGCCCATGGTGATCACCGGTGGCGGCACCAGACCGCCGCCCATGAAGATGGGGACGCCGATCGGTGCGCCGCCCGCACCGACAAAGAAGCCGCCGATCGGACCGGCCGGGGTGACCGTCGAGGCGAACAGGGTGGGCGGATACGGACCGCCCCCGCCCCGGAAGATCTGCGTCACCGGTCCGCCGATGGGCATTCCGCCCGCGAAGACGCCGCCCAGGGGCGAAATTGGGGCGCCGGCGCTGGCTGGCAGGTTGGCGTACAGCAATGCTCATCCCCTCCACTGCCAGCGTATGGCGCGTGACAGAATGTGGCCCGCCTCGGAAAGGGCGGGCCATCTGCCTTGCGGATCAGAGCATCACCTCGTCCGCGAAGACCAGCCGCCAGGCGCTGACGGGCCGGTCCCGCTCCAACTGCCGATCCGGTGCGTCCAGGGTGATCCGTTCATACTCGCGAATCACCAGACGGGTTCGCACCGGGGGGGTGGTGGACGGGATGGGCACCTCGGCGCTCCATTCGCCGGTCCGCTGCCGTATTAGCGGGATCGGCTCGCCGGTGCGGGTCCAGCCCAGCGGCCCGGCGATCGGCCCTGGATGCTCCACGGCAACCTCCACCTTGTGGCGCGGCTGCCGCTGGTCCATGGCCGTCCAGGGCGGCATCGGCCCGGCCAGGGTGAGAGCCAGGCTGCTCTTGTCCCTCAGACTGGGGGCCACCGAGAGCGTCCGGTCCGGGATCAGTTGAATGAAGTCGGCAAGTAGCACGGGCGACAGGTTGTGCGGTACGGGACTGAGAATGGCGTAGGGCTGGTAACGCACCAGTGCCAGTTTGATGAAGGGGAAGTAGGGGGCGGAGTCGGCCGAGGGATCGATCTGGAGGTCGCAGTACCAGAGGCGCCGGTCGGGATCGTACGCGACCTCATGGGCGGCGACAGCGGCATAGCAGCCGGGCGCTTCCGCCAGCGGCAGGTTGGCCGCGGTGGCCGTCGCCAGGCGGAAGTTAGCGGCCTGAAGTGCAGTCTGGGTCGGCGGCGATGGATGGATCGGGTCTTCGGCAATCTGCGTCTGGAAGCGTTCGATCATCTGGCGGGCGGTCTCCAGCGTCCACACCGTACCCGGCCGGGGATGGATGGCCAGCACCACACCGAGCTTCTCATCGTCACCGGATGAGTACCAGGGGCGTTCCAGATAGACGCGGAGTCCGCCGCCCTTCCGCCGGTGGATGATCTGGCCCGGCAAGGTGTCCTGCGGGAACTCCCAGGCGAAGGTCGGTACCACATAGGCCAGGGCGGGCTTATCCGGGTGGGCGGAAGCGGGAATGTGTACGTCCAGTTCGGCTTCGCTTTCCAGGGTGAGCGGGGTTGTGCCCGCCGGGAAGTACTCGGGGAAGCGGGTCAGTGCGGAGGCGCTGTAATGGACCAGCCTGTGGCGGGTATCGCCGAAGGCGTGCTGCTTCAGTGCTCGCACCGTACACGCACGGGGGTCGACGGCTAGATCGCAGGGATGGGCCTGGCAGTTCGCCATGGTGGTGGGACCGGGCTGTGCCAGGTCATCGCGCATTTCGTCCCAGCGGGCATGCAGTTCCACCTTGCCGGTGGATTTCCCGTCCACATGCAGGTTCAGATTCAGGTCGGCAGATGCTTGCCCCGGCGACCGCAAGGGCACGATGCTGCCGAACGCAGGACGCTCCAGCGGCTGCTGCACCGCGTGCACCAGCGTCAGTTCCCGGAAGGGGGTCAGCATCCAGTGCCGGCCCTGCTCGGCCGTCTTGCGCAAGGCATCCAGCCGTGGGTCGCCCTCCGGCAGCCGTTCGGTGATCCATTGCCAGAGGCCCATCTGCCGGAGGTCTTCCGCCCGCAGGTAGGAACTGAGCCGGACCTTGGCCACGGTCGCCCTGGGTAGCTCAACGACCAGCACCCGGTCTGCTGGCAGCCACTGGGGCGCACCGCTGCCCTCCTTCAGAAGCAGACGGAACGGCAGGTGGTCAGGCCAGCGGCCCTCAGCGAAGGGGAGCCGCACCACCTCCGCACTCCCCGGCAGTTCCTGGAGGGCAGCGCCGCATGCCATGGGGTCCGGCAGCGCACCCTCTCGTTCGGTCAGCAGCCGGTAGGCGTCTGGCTGGAATCCGCCCCGGAGGGCATCCAGCATGCCATGCCGCTCGACCATCCATTCGTCGGCAACAGGCGGGGCCACCAGGCGTTCGGTTCCTTCCGTTGCGGGGGTGCCTGCCGGCGGCGTGCTCCAGGAACGCAACACCAGATGCGCCACCGACTCGGCGGGTTTCAGCGCTTCGGTTGGGGGAATCAGGACCGGTTGCGGCACAGGCTCATACCGGCCGTAGCGGATGGCGGGGGTGACATGGCCGCTGTCCGGCGTGGATTCGGGCTCGAAGGCGGGGCCGTTTCCCGCCAGGTCGACGGTGCGCACCCGCAGCCGGTAGGTCCGGCCGAAACGGAGCTTGGGCAGGGAGCCGGGGCGGGGTTTCATGCGCACCGCAAGGCGGAAGTCGGTGGCTGGTTGGTTCTCCCCGTCGGCCACCTGCTCGTCCGGCGTGACCGCCTTATCAGGCCGTGGGGCGGATAATGACCATCCCTCCCAGTGGAAGAGCGACTCGTGCAGGTAGAGGTCATTGGGGCAGGCGGGGTCCGGGGAGGAGGTGGCGCCGCTGCTTACCCAGCCTTCATCGGTATAGGTAATGTGCTGCGGGCTCTCCGGGCGGGTGAAGTCATAGGTTCCCACCCGTTGGTGCAGGGAGAACCAGCGCCCCCACCAGACATCGACCCGGTAGCCCCGGATCAGATCATTGGCCCAGAGTTCAATGCGGTGGCCGCCCTCCAGCAGATCGTTCTGGCTGCGGGATTCCGCCAATTGCTGGAGCGTATGGTACGCCCGGTGGGAGCGAACGATGGAGAGCCCGGTGGAGGTCAGGGCGGGCAGGGGAGCGGCTGGCATTCTCTGTTCGCCGGTCACTGGCGAAAAGGGGCTGCTCGCCAGGGGCGACAGGCTGCGGGCGAAGCCCAGACTCTTCAGGGCGAGGCCATCTACATCGACCTGTACCACCTGATACGCTTTCGCTTGATCCACCGGGAGGAGAGGCGCTATCGATTCAGCGGTGCCCGGCCGGGGGGCGGCCCTGAAGTCATGCTCGGCCGGGGGGCTGTTCAACACGTAATGCGTCCAGGGCATGACGCTTTCGGTGACGCAGCCGTCGTCCTTGCTGCTCCAGACCGGGACCACCCGGATCAGGCCTTCCGGCGGGATGGGCACGGCCCGAGGCATCTTCACCTCCAGGTCGTAGACCAGTCCCAGCGAGCGCATCAGTTCCGGATACTGCCCCAGGGTGCCCACCATGTCGTGGAAGTCGACCCGCGGTACGGTCACCGGCAGACGGGTGCCCGATGGGCCCTGGTGGAACAACCGTGCCCGCAGGAGGTCGGTGAGAATGTCAAAGGGCTGATCCGGCGTGACCACCTTTTCGGCCCGAAGGCGTTCCAGATAGGCTTCCTCATTTTGCTGCGGGAAGCTGATCGGCCCAAACTGCTCCCGCAGCCGTGCCATGCTGGGGAAGTCGGCGGGTGATTCGGTGGCGATGCTCTGGTAGCACGCTTTCAAGTGAGAGAGGAGCGGCGCCACCCGATAAGAGCGGATCTTCCGGTCGGCCATGGGCGTATAGCCGTAGGAGCGGACGCATGTCTCCGTGCTGAAGAGTGCCTGCCACAGGGTGGGATTCGGCTGCCGGCTGGCCACCCGGACGCGGATCTTCGACTTGTACTCGCCGCTCTCGATCTCGATGGTGAACCGGGCGGGGGCCGATGAAGGCCAGTCCACCCAGTCGTGGAAGTAGGCGAGCTTCGTCTCCGGGGCGTCGACCCACAAGCGGGGGCTGAGAAACGCAGAGAGGTACAGGAACCTGGAGTCGGCATCGTGGCCGTTGGGCAGTGCGGTCCAGATCAGGGTCTGGCGCTTTTCCACCGTCAGCGCACCTCCTCATCGGGCGCAAAGGCAGCCGCATACTCCTGCCAGGCCGGTTCCGTCATCATGGCGGTGAAGGATGGATCGTGTTCATCGCCGGAGAAGCAGCGCTCCACGGTCAGGCTGACGGCGGTGGAGAAGAAGAGGAGCTCGACCTCCACCGTGAGGGTGGCCTGGCCCCACACCTTGTTGCCGGCCGACTGATAGACGAGCCCCATGTAGAACTCGGCGGAGAGGCTGACAATGCCCAGCACTTCCAACTCGCCACCGCAGCGGACGTAGCCCTCCAGTTGGGCGCCGCTGTCGCTCCGGCAGCTGAAGTAGATGCCGGCCATCAGGTAGAGTCCGCCGCTTGCCACGCCGATGTTCAGCGACATGTTCCCGCCGAATTCCAGCGCCGCCTCGAGCATCCGCACACCGGCGGCACTCAACTCCAGGGCGAAGAATCCGCCGCCGCCGAATGGGCCCACGGTGGCGATGAAGGGGCTCTCCCGGGCGGAGAAGGCCAGGCGAAGCAGCATGGGGTCATCGCCCATGAAGGGCAGGTGGAGTCCGGCGGCAAAGGCGAGGTTCTGCAGGCTGAAAATGCCCATCGCCACGGGGGGAACCGGCAGCGAGAGCGCGGCCTTCAGGCCGGACGGCTCCACGTCGAGGTTGAACCGGTCGCCGGTCAGGTCGCCGATCTGCTCCCGCAGCTTCTGGACGAAGGTGAGCGGGCCGGTGAAGATCACCCACTTCAGGTTGATGTTCACCGCGGGAGATGCACCGCTCCCGGCGGTGAAGGCCAGCCTCGGGAATCCGAGACGGATGCAGTTGGCGAGGTCGATGGTGAAGCTGGTCAGGTCGCCCGTGACCGTGTAGGTGGGCGGCGCCGGCGGGGCCAGCGGGGTGACGGCCCGGGCATTCACCTTCAGGGTGGCCGGCGTGCCCATGGTTGCCTCCGGATCGTCGTTGTACCAGGCGACGAACGGACCAAAGGAGTGGAGCCCGGGCTCCCAGACCATGGTTGTCTCCAGGGCCGACGGGCCGCGCAGCGGCTCCTCCTCCTGATAGCGCACCCGGGAGGTGATCTGGGGCACCCGCACGTTGCCCGCGGCGGTCAGGCCGGAGACGGCGTCTACCAGTTCGGCGAGGGCCAGGCCGCCCAGCACCTTCGCGCCGTCGAAGAATCGGCTGGGGTCAAAGAGGCCGTCGGCGAACGCGGCTGCATCGGCGGGGCCGTTGCCGCCCACCAGGCCGTACCGGAGCGAGAGCCCGGCCAGGGCGAGGTCGGGGCGCATGACGCCGCCCACCTTCTCGCCGGCGAAGGCCATGATCGGTCGGTCCGGCAGAACCGCCAGGAGTTGGCCCTTGTTGGCCAGGGGGTCAAACCCTGACTCCAGCCAGACGTCGGCCAGTTGAATCGTCTGTGCCGCAGCGGTACCGGCGAATTGCGCCAGCGTAGGAATCCGGACCCGGGCCTTCTCCATGATGGGGAAGTACGGCCGGTCCAGCCCGCTGCCAGATGCCGGGTGGGTGCTGCTGAAGGTGATCGCTTCGGTCTCAAAGTTGACGTCGCCTTCGGGCTCCGCAGTTGTACCCGGCAGTGGACGGCGGGCGAAGGCCACCTGCTGCCCGGCCAGGCCCACCGTCCGCCGGGCACAGTTCGCTGCCGCATCCGGATCGCGATAAGCCTGGCGGACCTTCTCCAGGTCGGATGGCGAATGAACGACGGTGTTCTTCAGGAAGAGCAGGGGGAGGGCGAACTCGCAGTGCTTCCCTTCCCAGTCTTCACCCCTACAGTGGAAGAGGAGATCGGCCCCCTGGGAGCGTGGCCAGAAAGCGAGGGTTCCGAGGCCCGCCACCGGCTCGCCGGGCGTGGCGTCCAGGTCGGGCGTCCGTTCGGTGGTGACGGTGATCCTGCGCAGGGGCAGGTTGCGCGCTTGCTTCCGGTCGACCCGTTGGGTGAATGCCTCCGGTCCCGGATAGGTCCGCTCCCGCTCCAGCACGATCAGGTACTGCTTTTGCCGCAGGTACGCGGCCTGGCGGGCGGTACCCGGGACAGGTTCCACCCGGCGGATGGTCTCGGTCACCAGCGCGGCCCTGTGGCCAAAGGGGTAAAGGTAGCCTTTCTCTACCACCTTCACGTAGTGGTCCCGACCCATGGTGGCAATATGGCGCCACCCCATCACGTTCATGGTCTCCGGCGGATCCCAGGCGCCATGTAGGTCAAGCCAGGCACCCAGGGTGGAGAGCATCAGCCGCCGGGCGTCGATCAGCCGGCCGACCCGTTTGCTGTTGCACAACTGGACGATCTCATAGCGGTGCCGGCGGCTGATGGCAGAACGCCCCGGGGCGAAGGGGAGGTGGTTGGCGCTCAGGTTGCTGTCGGGGTTGGGCGGCGGTGTCAGATCAGGGGTCCAGACCGCCCTGACCATGGGCAGGAGCGCAGGCGATTCGCACAAGGTGCCGTCCCGCCGCCGCACAGCCAGGCGGGTGTGCCAGAGTTCGGTGCGGCCGGCATGGGTCACCGGCCGCAGGGCGTGAACCCAGCCGGTGTCGGGCCCGGGGGAAAGAAACAGGCGGTACGGCGCCTCAATGGCGGTAAACGGCGTGCTGCTGACGCTATTGCCCGCCGGGTTAGCCAGGTCCGATGCGGTTACCGGTTCCAGCCGGGACCAGTCCAGGAGATCCTCCAGGGTGAAGTTGATCGCCTCTACGTCGGCCGGGACGCGGAAAACCAGCCAGCTTTCGCCAGCCGCACGGGAGGTGATGGGCGGCGCCTGAGGCGTGCCACCGGAATCGGCATAGGCGGTCTCGGCGATCGCCTGCGGCGGGAAGCGCACGGCCAGAAAGGCCTCCATGGCTGGATCCTGGCGCACCAGTTGTGGGGGGGAGGCGCCGCTGGTCGTCAGGTTCAGGAAACGGAACTCCAGTGCCAGCATGTCCTCCGGCCTCACCACGGGTAAGGTCGGAAACAGACGCAGAATTGGGCCCGGATCAATGGGACCGATCGGCCCCGGGGCGACCGGCGGAAGCGGAATCGTTGGTTTCTCCCCAGGCATGCGATCACCTCCTACGGTGGTCGAAGCATTTGTCCCAAGTTTCCGCTAAGTGAGACATATCCGATATATGGATTATAGATGCATGGGGATTTTCCTGCTGGTCGGTCGGAACCGGGCCCTGATCCAGAATGAAGAAGGACCTGAAGCCCGCACCGCTGGCGGTCTTCAGGTCCCAAGTAGTCACGAATCAGTTCATCTCCGGCAGGAAGGTAAAGGTGGGCAGCCGGTCCATGCGGGCCAAAACCGCTTCCAGCAACCGCTGGGCCGCTACGGCATCACGCAGGTCCGCCACCTCCACCGGTGAATGGGAGTAACGGCGGGGCAGGGTGATCGATCCGGCAGCGCACCCTTCTGCCGCCCAGGCCATGGTAGACGAGTCGTTGTTCCCGCCGGTGAAGGTGCAGAACTGCACCGGAATCTGGCTCTCGGCGGCGGTCTCACGCAGGAACTCCCGGACGACGGGGTGGAGCAGGTTGCCCCGGCCGCCAGGTCCCCCCATCACCTGGATGGCAGGTCCGGCACCGATCGACACGTTCAGATCCTTCTCGTAGTTCATGTCAGGGGTGTCGCCGGACGGCATGGTGTCAAGTGCCAGCGCCAGTTCCGGGTGCCACCGGTGTGCGGCAACCTCCGCACCCTTCAGGCCCACCTCTTCCTGTACGGTGAAGGCGGCCACCAGGGTACCGGCTTCGGGGACGGCGCCACTGAGCACCAGCTCCAGCAGGACGGCACAGCCAAGCCGGTTGTCCACCGCCTTGCCGGCGACCAGATGCGGATTGCCGCCCATCTCCACCAGCGGGCTGACGATGGTGATCGGGTCGCCGATGCGGATACCCAGTTTTGCAACGGCCTCCGCACTGTCGCAGCCGATGTCGATGTACATTTCGGTGTGCCGCTTGACCTGGTTCCGCTCCTGTTCAGTCTGGTAATGACCGGCTTTCACGCCAATGACGCCGGTTACGCCGTTTACCCGGACCACACGGGCCGGCAGCAGGCTGTCGATCATGCCGCCAACCTTCTCGAACCGGATGAAGCCGTTCCGATCCACGCTCTTTACCATCAGGCCGATCTCATCCATGTGGGCTGCGACCAGAAGCGTCGGGCCCGGAGCCTTGCCGCGCCGAACGGCGTACAGGTTGCCGGAGGCGTCGCCGGCGATTGCCACGCCAGCGGCGGTCAGTTGATCTGCCAGATAGCGGACAAGGGGGCGCTCGTCGCCTGAAACCGCATCGATTGCGGTCAACTCGCGCAGGCGGCGGAGGAGCTGCTCGGTCATCGGTAGAGTCCCTCCTGGAATGTGGGTGTGAAGGAATGCGTGCTTACAGTAGACAGGTTGGCTAAGAGTATTCAGCGGCGGGCCGCTATTCCCCTTTGTGGGGCAAGCGGACGGAACGTAACAGGAATTCTTTTCGAGGTGGTCGAAATAGGCTGCAATTATTGAGCCGTGAGGAGGCAGATCGGCATGTTTACGATAAGGCCAGCCGAGCCACGGGACTATGACGGGATCGCCCTTATCCGCAATCGGATGGGCCCGGAGCAGAGCACCGGGGCGGACCTGATGCGGGAGGATGAAGGGACGCGACGGGGGCAGGGGGCCTGGGTACAGCGCTTCGTGGCCACAGCCGATCATGGGGAGATGGCCGGCTATGTGCTGGCAGCCCGGTTCCCCTGGCAGCGGCCTGACCAGGCATGGATTCACGTGACCGTCCGAGAGGGCTTCAGGCAGCAGGGAGCGGGACACCGACTCTATGAGAAGGCGGAGGGCTGGGCACGGGCCCAGGGGGCCGCCTCCGTTCACTCAGCCTGTGGGGATACGCCGGAGGTCTTCCTGGACTGGGCTGCCAACCGGGGCTTCACGGCGGTCCGTCACCGGGCCGAATGGCGGTTGGCGCTGGACCAGTGGGACGACAGCCGGTTTGAACCCATCCTGGAGCAGGCACGGGCCCAGGGGTTCCAGCTGGCGATGCTGCCAGAGGTCAAGTGCGAGGCGGTGATGCGCTCCCTCTACGAGCTGATGATGCAGGCCCAGCAGGATGAGCCGGGCTTTGATGAAGTGCAGCCCGACTATGAGACCTGGCGCAAGGCGTATGACGACAGGCCGGGGCTCGCCCTGGCGCTGCACGAGGGGAAGGTTGTAGCGCTCAGCGATCTGCTGCTTCAGCGGGTCAAATCGGAAGGGTGCTACTTCAGGTTAACCGGTGTCCGGCGGGAGTACCGAGGACGGGGCCTCAGCCTGGCCGTGAAGGTGTTGGCCCTTCGGGCAGCCAGGCTCAGGGCTTACCCATTCGCCTGGACCCATAACGATGTGGTGAATACGCCGATCCTCAGGGCGAACGCCAGCCTGGGATTGCGGCGGGTACCCGGCTACTATGAGCTGGTGAAACAGTTCTGAGCAGGAGGTGGTGGGCGATGCGTCGGGGCGTGATGATCGGAATCATACTACTCCTGCTGCTTGGCGTGATGGACGTAGCCGCCGGCCTGACACCGCCGCGGATCATGCTCAGCCGGGTTGAACCGGCGGTGGAGGCGGTGCGGGGCGGCAGCACCACTTCGGTGGAGCTGCGCAACCCGCAGAAGGAACTGGTTCTACTGGATCAGCAGGGAAAGGCCTGGCTGCGCATGAGCGCCGAGGGCGTGTACGAACTGAACCAGAAGGGGAACTGGGAAGAGGTTCGAAAGGAGCCCTTCTACTACATCGCCGATGGTGAGGTCGGCCGGTTCACGACGGACCGGAGCACCATGCCCTATCCCTGGACAATCAGGGGCACCTACGGCGGTCAGCCCTTCGTCATGACTGGCACTCTGATCCCGGCCGGTACGAAGTTCGATCCCTATGGCAATCCGGTCGAATCGAAGCCGGTGGCGGTATCGTGGGGGGCCATTGTCGGCTGGACGTTCCTCATCATTCTGGTGGCAGGACTGGTCATCGGTGGAGCGACCGTCTGGCTGGTGGGGCGGCGGAACAATGCCCGGTCAGGTGACTGACCGGGCATCTATCATTGCCGTCCCTGCGGGCGCTCCTTCAGCCCATCGTGGACCTTACACATCTCCGCCCCCCGGTCATCTGCCTCATCCGACGACCTGGCCGATACCCGGCCTTCGGTGCCATCCTTGCACTCCACGTTATAGGTCTTGAGCGGGTCCTTCTTCTCCGCCATGCTGTTCACCTCGCTACCCAGTATGTCCGGCGGCGAGGCGGCTGACTCAGTCATCGGCAACGGCCGTGGCCTGCGCACAGGCGAGGGAGAGATGTTTCACCCAGGCGTAGTTTCGCCCCACAATCCGTAGCCCGACCGCCTCGTACAGATTGGTCGCCAGGGCATTGGCGTGCCACGATTCCGCCAGGGCCGCCCGTGCGCCAAGGGCTTGCAGCCGGCGCATCCCTTCATAGAGCAGCGCCCTTGCCAGTCCGCGGCGACGGTAGGCCGGGTGGCATCCCACCGGTTCGAACAGGCCGACCAGGTTGACGGGGTCGAACCAAACCAGGCAGAACGCGGCGAAATTGCCGTCCGGCGCAACGGCCACGAGGTCAAGGTCCGGGCGGTAAGTCGGAGCCCGCATGATGGCCAGGTGTCCCCGGACCGTCATCCGTCCGGAGCCGAAGGAATCATGGTGGATGCGCACCCGTTGGTCCAGCTCGGCCACGCCGCGAATCTGGCGAATGCGGTAACCCGGTGGCAACTGCGCCTCGGGCACCGCTGCATCCAGCGGGCGGAGGCGAAGGGCAAAGTGTTCCTCGGTGCGTTCAAAGCCGCGGCGGAGGAGCACCGAACTGCGAACGTCATCTTCTTCGGCGGCCCAGGCCCGAAGCGTGCCTTCGGTGGCGCCATCCTTCTCCAGCAGGGCGGTTCGGCGTTCTTCCGCCCAACGGATCATCTCGGCTTCCAGCGACCAGTGGCGGGGGTGCGACACCAGGTCGATCTCGTCACGGTTGCTGGGCCAGGCGATGCCGCAGACATTCTCCTGCTCGTCCACCCAGAGTTGGGCCAGGTTCACCTGACCGTCTTCACCCGACGTGCAGCGCCACCAGTCCAGGTTCCCCACCGTGCAGTAGACCGGTCCGCTTAGTCGCCAGGGGTCCGGTTGTTTGCTTTTCTTGCCGGAAGTTTGGCGTAAGGCCCGTGGGCCGTTGACGACCAGCGAGCGGGTTACCAGCGAACGCATCTGGGCATAATCGGTCTCGCTGGTGTATGCTCGGCGACGGTACACCATATTCTCACCCCTTGGGCAGTTCATCGCTGGCCGGTCATCGTTTTGAGCCAAAGGACATTGCGGCCGGCGATCCGGAACCCGGTGCCTTGATATAACCGGATCGTGGTCGTTTCCTCGCTCCAGGCCTGAACCTGAACGTCCACCGCACCGCTGGCTTTCAGCCGACCCATGCATTCGTGCAGCAGAGCGGTGCCCAATCCATGGTGCCGATGGGCCGGGTGACAGGCGACAGGCTGCAGGATCCCCAGTTGGTTGACCGGGTCCAGGCAGGCCAGGGCGTAAGCCGCCGGTTCGCCACGGGGAGCGATCGCCCACAGGTCGAGATCGGCCCGGTAAGCGGGTGAACGCAGCAGGGCGCTGCACTGTGCAGCCGTTCGGCGGGCGCCCGGGAAAGCGGTGTTATAGAAGGAGGCCCGTTCTGCGGGCGAAGCCACCGCTACTGCCACGATGGTGTAGCCGTAGCGGAGGAACGGGGGGGGCACGGGCTCTGCGAGGGAGCGGTGGTAAAGGACACGTGCCAGTTCAGAGCGGCTATAGCCCGACTCGCCGAGGAGCCCGATACGCCGGGCGTCGTTTTCGAAAACCCAAACGCCCAGTTCAGTCAGGGCTGACGGCCCGCCACATTGGCGCCGCCAGTCTTCAGCCCATCGCAGGAGCAAGGGTTCCACTTCGGCATGACCGGGATGGACCACCAGGTGCACCGCCTGATTGTCCTCTGGCCAGACGAAGCCAATCAGTTCGTCTCCCTCGAACCAGAGGTGAACCCCTTCAATTCGGCCGTCAGCTTCAGCCGTGCATCGCTGCCAGTCCACATCGGCAATGGTCGGGTAGACCGGGTCCGCCGGGAAGAGGGCCTTGGCTTCGAGGGAGTGCCGTGTCGACTGCCGCCCGGCAGCCAGGTGTTCGATCAGCAGGCCCCGCATGGATGCACAGTCTTCTTCTCCTCTGTACGGACGGTCGATCACGGCTACGGTCACTCCTTCAAAAAAGTCATTTTCACGATTAGACGTTTTTGATCGACCGGAGGTTCTAACGATTATGTTTCAATTGTGTATAGACATTTCATGGGTGGCCGACACGCGGCACCGAAATTAAAGGTTTTAGGCGTTGCCGTATCGAAGCAACTATAAGGGCTTAAGTGCCTTTTTTACGTTTGACGGCGATGCCGCCTGACGACGACCCGGAATTGACGACGGGGGGCTGGCGGATGGGAAGTGTTACCGAGACCGGGTGGCGACTCCTGCTGGCCCTGGCGGAGATGCTGCGTGGTTGGCGGGCTCTGGTATTCACGCCGGTCCGGGGCGTCTGGGGGATCGGCCTGCTGTTCGGGCTGGAAGGAATGGGGCTGCCGCTGCCGGCTGAGATTCCCCTCCTGTTAGCCGGTGCGCTGATTCGCTCCGGAGAACGCTCCTTCTGGACTCTGCTGCTGGTTGCCTGGTCTGCCACGGTGTTTGGCAATCTGGTGGGTTACGGTGCCGGCTACCTGGGTGGCCGCCCGCTGTTGGATTGGGTGGCTCGCAAACTTCAGGTATCTGCCGATAAACTGGCGAAGTACGAGCAGTGGATCGGGCAGCACGGGCTGAAGGTGCTGTTCGCCACTCGGTGGGTCAACTGGGGGTTCGGGCAAAGCCTGTGGGTGGTTGGGATCAACCGGATCTCCCCCAAGCGATTCCTCACCTTTACCGTGGTGCTCAACCTGCTGTGGGCGATGGTCTGGCTTTACCTGGGCTCACTCCTCTTTGGCTGGATCAGCCACGTGCAGGGGGTTGCGGTTGTTTTGCTGTTGCTGGTGGTGGGCGCCGGTGTCTGGGCGCTCATACGGCGACGGAAGGCTCAGCGTCCATAACGAGGCGTCCTGCGTGGCAGGGCGCCTCTCTTCTGTTCTAGAGCTTGAGATCATAGCAGCCGCATACCCATAGAGGGCGTGCGGCTCTTTGCTTGCTCTTGCTCAGGTTTGTTTCGCATTCGTGAATGGGGGAGGAATTCGATCCGGAGTACGAGAATCAGTTAAATGCCAATAAATGGGTCAATAGGTAAAATAAACGATACCCGCAAGGTTCGTGAGCGGACAGTCCTATTGGGGTGTGGAAAGGGGGAGTACCATGCGCACCGGAAGGTTGCTGGTCGCCATTCTGCTGCTGGTTAGTCTCTTCATCCGTGGTGCGCCTGTGGCCCGGGCCAGCTCGGTGTCAGGATTGAGCGTGACCGCCTCTACGTACAAGGTGAACGCGACCACCAATTACACGGTCAGCTTTACGCCCACTACAGCACTTGGCGCGGGCGACAAAATCACCATTCAATTTCCCGGCGGCTATGACTTGAGCAAAGCGCAGGTGATTGGGAACTGCGGTGCTTCCAGTGTAAGCGGCCTCGTGGTTGGGATTAGCGTATCGGGAAGCTGCTCAGCCGCCGATGTGATGATCAAGGACGTGGTTAACCCCGGCACGGAGCGCGACTACTGGTTTGTGGTGACCACCACCAAAGACACCGAAGGTGCGAACGCCAAAGTCACGATCATCGGCCCGGTCAAGCAGTATGCGGTCAGCGGCTGCAATCCGCCCGCCGAGTCCGGACAGGAGTATACCATTACGGCCATCGCCCAGGACATGAACCGTACCTGGGATGACACTTACGCGGGGACGGCCGTTCTGGCCGCACTGAGCCCCGGCGATTCGGCACCGACCGAAGTCACCTTCGCCAACGGCGTGGCCACGTTCAAAGTCACCTTTGGCGTCGCCACGACAGCCCCCAACACCGGACCGAAACGTACCATCCAACTGAATGACAAGACCGACCCCACGATTCAGGGGGCGTTAACGAACATTACGGTAAACCCGGGCCCGCTGGCCAGTATCAAGCTGACCGGCACGCCTTCGGTGGTGACGGGGCACGAGGGGCTTTTCTACGCGGAACCCGCCGATGCCTTTGGCAACCTCCGCGGCGATGGCTTTCCCTATCCGTCCACACCCACCATTGGCGGGCTGGAGAGCAGCGACTGGGTGACGGAGACCCCGGTTCTGGAGACCAAACTGGGGAATCCCACGTTCCGGGCGCAGTTCGGCAACGTAGGCACACGCACGCTGACGTTGACAGTGGGCAGCGTTGTCAGTAACACCGTGGCGGTCGAAGTGAAGGATGTACCGCCGCCTCCGCCGGTGCCGCCGCCTCCTCCCGTCGTGATCGTCGTTCCACAGCCGGCCCCCGAGGTGCTGGCACGGGTTGAGGTGATTCCAGCGGGAGCCCAGTCCGTGCAGGCCGGCGAGTCACTGGTGTTCCAGGCCCGCGGTATCAGCAACTATGGCAAGGTGATGCCTGGCCTTACGTTCAACTGGATCGCCACCGGCGTTGGGAACGTTGACAGCGCCGGGGTCTTCCGGTCCGAGAAGGCGGGGACCGCCGCAGTGACCGCGACCAGCAATGGCCTGCCGGGTACGGCCGGCCCCATCACCGTTACCCCCGGCCCGGCCGTTGAACTGGCCGTGACCGGTCCGGAGACGGTCCGATCGGGCTACACCGCCGGCTATGTGGCTAGCGGCAAAGACCGCTTCGGCAACCTGATCGCCAATCCGGCCGGTGCCTGGTCGGTGGAGGGGGCAGGTGGAACAGGGCAAATCGACGGCCACGGAACCCTCACGGGCGGTAAGGCTGGGTTGGTTACGGTGGTAGCCACCCTGGGCAGTCTGCGCGCCACCAGGGCTGTCACCGTTCTGGCTGGTGACCCGGCCAGCCTGCGAATCGACCCGACGGCGATCACCATCAAGGTGACGCAGACGGTTCACTTCGTGCCTGAGGTGAAGGACCGCGCGGGCAACGTGATCACCGATCCGCCAATCGCCTGGAAGGTCGACGGGTTGGGCATCCAGACCGATCACCTTTTCCGGGCAACGGGCGACGGGATTGCCACGGTGACGGCCACGCTGGGCAGCCTGACCGCTACCGCCCGCATCACCATTAAGCCGCTGATTCCACCCGATGTGATTGTTACGCCTTCGCCCGGCGCCTCGATCGAAGGACGAGAGGTGGAGGACCCGGTTCCGCCGGGGCCCGGGCACGAGTTCGCCAGTTCTGTAGTCACCCTGCAGATCGATCCGCCGCCGTTTGGCCTCAAGTTCGATGAAGGCAGAGTGCTGCCGGAGAACACCTGGGTCTGCCGTTACTGCGAGTCGGTCAAGTCCTGGGTCTTCTTCCCCACCTACCGGTCCGGCAACCTGTTGTCGGCCTCCCTCTGGGATAACGGCATCTACGCGCTCGTCAGCGTCAACCAGTACCCGTCCTTTGCCGACACGAAGGAGCATTGGGGAGAGCGGGCAATCCTGGGCATGGCTTCACGGGGCGTGTTAAGCGGCTATCCGGATGGGACCTTCTTGCCGAACGTGGGCATCCGGCGCGACGAGTTTGTGAAGATCCTGGTCGGGGCCCTGGGCACCTGCCCGAAGCTGGATCTTTCGGCGCTGGACCGCTATGTCGACAAGGCGGAGATTCCTGACTGGGCCAAACCCTACGTGGCCGCTGCCACCGAACTGGGACTGGTGAACGGCTACGAGGACAACACGTTCCGCCCGGCGGGAGTCATCTCCCGGGCGGAGGTGGCGGCGATTCTCAGCCGGTTGCTGGGGCTCCGGCCCGAGTTTGCCCCCATGGTCACCTACACGCCGCAACCATACACCGACTCCATCCCGACGTGGGCTGCAGCTTACATCGACCGCGTCAGTTCAGCCGGCGTCTTCCAGGGCTTCCCTGACGCTACCTTCCGTGCCGCCGACTCCACCACACGGGCGCAGATTGCCACCGTGTTCTTCCGGATGCTCGGTCGCTACGGCGGAGAGGTCGTTGAGTAGCATCGATCGGCAGCAAAGCACCCCCGGCCGTTCCCGGCCGGGGGTGCTTGACTGATGTGGCGCTCAGGCAACGTAGACGGGGTTGGTGAGGGCGCGGAGTAGGCGTGAGTCCTGGGTCCACAGTTCGGCCCGCACGAATTCGCCGTCGGCGGCGTTCCATGACCACTGGAATGTGGCGTCTCCCTCTGTGCGCGGCAGGTCGAAGCTCCGCAGCGCGCCGGCCGGCCCGATCAGCCTCAACTGGCACTCTTCAGCCCGCTCCAGCTTCACCTCGACGGTGTGCTGACCACGGCTCACGCTTTCACCAGGCAGATGGCCGTCGACCGTCAGCCAGGTGGCAGGACCCTCGGGGCTGTCACTGATAAAGCTTCGGCCGGCTTTGGCCGCGGCCAGGATATCGGGCACCGTGAGGCCGTCGGCGTACACGTAGGTCGTGGGGGTACCGGTGCGAAGGCCGGCGAATCGGTTCACGCTGTGCATGTCGCTGCCGCCCACGACCGGAATATGCCTTCCCTTGGCCAGCGCTTTCTGCCACCAATCCAGGGTCAGCTGGTTGCGCGGCGCCCAGGTCTCATTCCAGACCTCCAGCAGGTCCCAGTCGAAATCCCACTCCTGCGTCCAGGGCGAATCGTCCCGGAAGGGATGGTTGATCACGGCCAGCCCACCGGCCGAATGGACCGCTGCCAGCGGCGCAGCCAGGTCGCGAATCGAGCCATAGCGGTAATCCACGACGCCGGTGGCCCCCAGGATATTCATGTGGCCCTGCGGACTGGTCACTTCCGTCCCCGGAATGGCCAGAACCGACGATTCGCAGACCACCCGGTTCTGCGCGACTGTGTTGTGGTCGGTCAGGGCCACGAAGTCCAGCCGGGCATCCTCGGCCATCTCCAGCACCGTGGCGACGCTGTGGGCGGCGTCGGAGTGGTGGGTGTGATGGTGGAAGTCGCCTCTGAACCACTGGGGCTGTGGGGGAAGGAGCCGGATCTTCAAGGTCACTTTGACGCCACCCGGCGGGACCCGATAGGCCTGCAGCACTACTGCCCAGGGGCCTGGTGTCAGCGGCCCGGGCTCAAATCCGGGTGTAGAACGGGTGGACTCGACGAAGAAACCGTCGCGGGAGCCGGGACTGAAGCCGAGCAGACGGCCGTGCGATTCACAACCCAGGTCGATTGTGGCTCGACCGTTGTCCGGGGCTTCCCAGCTGGAGGCCACTTCCATCCGACGGATGCCGTCCGGCATGGTGAATGGGACCGAGAAGCTCTGGCCCTGCTGCTGGGCGGCGATGGTCAGATCACGGGTAAGCGTAATCATCATGCGTCCACTCCTTCCGGTCGCAGCTTCTGCTACTATCTTCGGGCTCCCCTCCCGGGACTCCTATATCCTTTAACAATTCGTATTGAACGTGGTAATCGAAAGGCAAAACCCCCGTGTCAAGCTTGACACGGGGGTTCCGTTGGGAGTCGACTAGCGCTTTCCGAGCACCAGTTTGATCGGCGGATCGCCTGGAGCCGGAGACATGTGCATCAGCGTGGCATTGGGCAGCAGGGCCTTCAGATTGTAGGCGGCCTCAGCGGGGCCGCTGTACCAGAAGATCGTCGTCGTGGCGACCGGTTGTGCCGTCCGCACGCTGAGGATTTCGTAGCCCTCGGTGCGCAGGGTGTTCACCACCGACGACTGAGCGCCGCCGGAGCCGTCCACCACGGCGACCTGCCAGGCTGTTTCAGTCGTGGTACCGGTGCCCTGGGAGTTGGTTCCGGTGGCGTTATCGGTGCTGCCGGTATCGGTGCCGGTGGCTGAACCGCCCGTCTTGTCCGTGCCGGGGGTGGAGCCAGGGCCCGTCCCCGTCCCGCCAGTTCCGGTTGTGCCGGTCGTATTGCCTGTCCCCGGGGTGGAGCCAGGGCCACCGGTGGTACCGGTACCCTTGTTGGTGCCGGTGCCTGGGGTTGTCCCCTTGCCGGTTGCATCCTTGCCGGAGCCCGGAGTGGTCGGTTCCGTCGTGGGGGGAGTGGGCGGCGCCTTGGGCACAGCGGCCTCGTAGGCTGCTGCATCCGTCTGGTCCTGGGTCAGCATCTCCGGGGTCGTCGTAATGCCGGCCATGTCACGGACGGTCTGCCGCATCTCCAGGAAGTGCAGCCCCAGGTAGTAGCCCTCTGATGTCCAGAGGTCATCGCCCTTCAGGGTCTGGCCGGTTTCGGCAATCCCGTCCGGGGTCAGCTTGGTCTTGGCCAACATGGCCAACTGCGTCAACTGGCTCAGCGAGAGATTGGTCCGTACGTTCTGGCCAACGAGGGAGATCAACTGCGGGAGCTTCAGCAGGTTGGACGGTCTCTCTGCCGCCGTCACCAGCGCCTTGATGAAGGTCTGCTGCCGCTTCATCCGGCCCCAGTCGCTCTCGGCATCGTGCCGGAAGCGGACGTAATGCAGGGCGTCTTCACCCATCATGTGCTGCAGGCCGGCCTTCAGGTGGATATGCAGGGGTGGGGTGTCGTAGGGATCATCGTAGTTCATAGCCGCGGCGACGTTGATATCGACGCCCCCGACTGCGTTGACGATGTCCTGGAAGCCCTGCATGTTCACGGCAACCGTGTAGTCCACGGGAATCCCGATCAGGTTCTGTACGGCCTGACGGGTCAGATCCTCTTTGCCAAGGGCATAGGCGGCGTTGATCTTGTCCCAGTCATGACCGGGGATTTGGGACCAGGAGTCACGGGGAATGCTGAGCAGTTTCACGCTGTTCGCATCCAGGTCCACAAAGGCCAGAAGCATGGTATCAGAGCGGCCTGGTTCCCCGGGCCGGTCATCGGCCCCAACAATCAGGGCGGTGAATCTCTTCGTGCTGGCAGGCGCTGTCGGCGCTGCCGCCTGCGTGCTCAGTGGCTTGGTCCAGAGGTGGACCCCCGTCCAGGCCAGAATGCCTGCGACCAGAAGGACAGCCAGAATGCTGAACACGAACCGCTGTCGGCGTTTGCGGTAGAGCTCCCGATTGCCCCGCTTGAGTCGGCGAGGGCTCGTCATGTCCATTGGCTATTACCCTCCTAAATTTGCGGCTCAAGGCCGAACAAGCTTCGCCGCAAATGACGTAGTCTGCGTGTGCGATTCTACCGCGGGTGTCTGAATGGCATCTGAACGGTAGAACAAAAAAGAAGGACCTCAGCCCCGTTCGTTGAGGTCTCATCTGGGATCCGCTGACCTTTCTACTCGTCATTAAACGATAAGTATAAACCACTTAGTTGTCAAGGATAGGGTACCGGATAGCGAGGGAACAAGTGGCAGTTTGGACGATGCAAAGCAAAAAGCCCCCTGCGTCGTTCCACACGACCCAGGGGGCTCTTCGTCTATAGTGGCCTTTGATCTACCGTGCCTCGTGACGGCGGTGGATCAACCAGGCGGCAAACATGATGATGGCAATCGGACCGGCCCACTGCACATAGCCAAGGCCGGTCCAGTTCAACAGGGCTTGCAGCAAGTAATACAGGTATCCAGTCAAGCGAATCCTCCTTTGAGCCGGTACCGGTTCCGGGAATGACAGACGGGTTTTATCATACGACAACGACAACGTTCTGACCATCCCATCGTGGGTGTCTTCTTCCTGGCACGGTAGACGGGTGACAAATGGACTGCGGATGGTGCTTTCGCCCCGGAGCGAACTCGGGTCTGCACCTGAGCTGTAAGGAGTTAGCATGGCTGACATCATTTGCTCCGGGTGCAAAAGAGCAGGGAGCTGTACGTCGCACGGCGAATACCACAGGCAATGTGTCGGCGGCCATGTGCCGCGTTGCGACGGAAGGAGGGGCAGATCTGGTCAGGTATTTACAGTACAAACTTCTGGCGCTCGATGTGGACGGAACGCTCATGAACAGCCAGAAGCGCATCAGCCAGGCCACTCGCCTGGCCCTATCGCAGGCCATGGCGCAGGGGGTCCATGTCACCCTGGCCACCGGACGGGGCTTTCCTTCGGCGGTCGCCATCGCCCGCAGCCTGGGTTTGAAGACGCCCCTGGTAACCCACGACGGCGGCTACGTAGCCGACCCGGTTACCGGTCGGGTAGTCTCGCGGGTGGCCATTCCGGCCGAAACCACGGCGAAGGCGGTGGAGTTGTTCCGGGAGTGTGGGCTGCACGTCGCCCTGCTGCACGAGAAATTCCGGGTAATCGATGACCGTCTGCCATACTGGCGGAAGGACTGGTTCAAGCCAGGCCGCTGGGGTGAGATCTACAACTTCCTCTGGGAGTATCGCAATTACCCGTTGGTTCATGCCCCAAACCTCGCCGAGTATGTAAGGTCCAACCAGTTGGAGGTGCCCAAGTACTATGTAACCGGCGATGCCACCAGCATCAAGTTGGGGCAGACCCGGCTGCAGCAGGAGATGGGCGACCTGCTTCGGACAGCGTCGGCCGGCCCGGAGGCGATGGAAGTGATGCCGGTGGGGCTCTCCAAGGGCACCGGCGTCGAGGCGCTGGCGAAGTCGCTGGGGCTCACCATGCAAGAGGTGATCGCCTGCGGCGACAACTACAATGATGTGGAGATGATCCGTGCCGCCGGCATGGGCGTGGCCATGGGTCAGGCGCCGGATGAGGTCCGCTGGTCGGCCCGGTTCGTCACCAGGAGCAACGACGAAGACGGCGTCGCCTACGTCGTGAAGCGCTTCCTACTCGATGAGGCAGCCTGAGTTCGTTGGGTTCAAACAGCCGGCCCTGATGGGCCGGCTGTTTTTTGTCTGCCAATCAAATAGTTCGGATATGGAAGGAAATGATGGGCCCCAGGCCGAACAACGCATCAGATTGCACGGGGAGGATGAGCGGCATGACGACGAAGCGACCGGTAGTCCCAGAAACGCTGTTTGTCTTTGAACAGATCAGCGATCCGCAGATCTCTCCGGACGGCTCAGTGGTGGCTTATGTGGTCAGCAAGGCTGACTTGAACGCGAACAAGAGTCGCAGCGCACTCTGGCTGGCGCCGACCTCTGGGGGCGCACCTCGCCGGCTCACGAACCCGTTGAAGGGCAGCGATCGGGCGCCCCGTTGGTCGCCCGATGGGTCGCAGTTGGCCTTCATTTCGGACCGCAGCGGACAGTCGCAGCTCTGGGTGATCGACCGGGCCGGCGGTGAGGCGCGTCCCATTGAGACCGAGGAGCAGCCGGCGGGGGCTCCCGTCTGGTCCCCGGACGGCCGCCTGCTGGCCTTTGCTGCCAACGTCTTCGCCAAGGCCGATGACTGGACGCCCTATCCCGGGGGGCCGGCCAAAGACCGGGAACGGGCTGCGAGGGCGGCAAACTACAAGAATGACGCCGGGAATGGCAAGGAAGAGGGGGAGAAGCCCAGCGACGTCAAGGTGATCACCCGCTTCCCCTTCCGCCGGGACGGCTCAGGCTACGTGGGCGACAAGTATAGCCATCTGTTTGTGGTGTCGGCCGACGGATCAGGCAAGGCCTCTCGGGTAAGCAGTGGGGACTATGACCACGGGGGACCCCGCTGGAGCCCGGATGGCAAGTACCTGTATGCCTCCACCCGCCGGGTTCCGGCGCCGGAGGAGACGCGCTCGGACCTCTGGCAGTTCGAGGTGGCTACCGGTACGCCGAAGCTGGTCTATGAGAGCCCAACCAGCTGCCTTGACCCGCAGGTTTCGCCGGACGGGAAGCAGATCGCTTTTGTCAGCCGCCATGCCCAGTATGGCTGGTCGGGCCAGAGTCGCCTCATGTTGCTGGCCCTGGGCGACGGGCAGATCGCCGATCTGACCGAGCAGTTGGACCGCCCGTTGGGACCCCATGGCCTCTCGGACGTGCGGAGCGGTGAGGGTACCGGCGGCGGCCGCTGGGCGCCGGATGGCAGCGGGCTCTACTTCCTGGGCGGTGAGCGCGGCAACTCTCAGTTGTGCCACGTATCCCTGACCACCCGCCAGGTAGCCCGGCTGACCCGCGGCGACGACCGGACGGTCTCTGCCTTTTCCGTGGGGCCCAACGGCGCCGTGGCTCTGCTAATCGGCGACGGGGCCCACCCGGACGAGCTGTACCTGCTGGAGGACGGGGCCC
>JBLNEM010000111.1:0-4530 GCA_050262655.1 Mycobacterium leprae
TGTCGCTGGCCTTCGTCGCTGGCCTACCTCGCTGGCCTGGGGCGCTGGCCCAGGCACTGGCTCGATCCGCTGCGGAAGCGCCTGCCAGAGCCCACGTCCAACCCACGCACCGGCCCCCACCCCTGTTGCGCATTCAGGTGGATTGCGGTATCGTCTCCTACAGGGAGGGCCTGGTCATTTCAACCGTTAGCCCTTTCCTGCGTGATATGAAGGAGGTATTCCCATGCGCATGGACGTATCGGTGCCCGCCGATTTGCATCCCTTCGTGGCCGGTGTGGCCGCCAGTCTCGATTTCGGTTTCACCCGGATGAAGGCAGCCATCGCCGACCTGACCCCCGAGCAGCTGGCCAAGAAGCCCGAAGCCTTCCATAACGCCATTGCTACGCTGGTCTTCCACGTGGCCGGCAGCGAGATCAGCTTCGCCCACCGGATCATCGGCGCCGAGGTCCCCGCCGACCTGAAGGCCGAGTACATGCTGGATGTGCCGCATGCCCAGGGGCTGCCCGCTCCCGCCAGCGCAACCGCCGAGAGCCTCACGGCCCAGCTGACCAAGGCCCACCAGCTGTTGCTGGCGAACCTGGCCCGTGTGACCGAGGCCGACCTCGCCCGTGAGATCCCCTTCGGCCCGGACCGCCAGGTCACGCTCCGCTGGATGCTCGCCCTCCTACCCAACCACGCCGCCCAGCACATGGGCCACATCCAACTGATCAAGCAGCACCTATAGAGAAAAAGCCGCCATCTGGCGGCTTTTTTGATGCGTTGCGTCAGTCACGGCGGAATATTCGACCGCGTGGTACGGCTTTCCTGCTTGTGCGGGCGGGGCTGAGCTTGTGCCACCGGGCTAGCCCGCAGGCTCCGGAACAAGCTTCTGCCCCCGGGCTAGCCCGCAGGCTCCGTAAACAAGCTTGGGCCGCCGGGCTAGCCCGCAGGCTCCGGAAACAAGCTTCTGCCCCCGAGCTAGCCCGCAGGCTCCGGAGACAAACTTCTGCCACCGGGCTAGCCCGCAGGCTCCGGAACAAGCTTCTGCCACCGGGCTAGCCCGTAGGCTCCGGAAACATGCTTGTGCCGCCGAGCTAGCCCGCAGGCTCCGGAGACAAGGTTGTTCCCCCTGCCCAGGCATGCCGCAACCCACTGTCTCGATTTTAAAGGTGCCCGGCCTCCCAAAGCATTAAAAACCAGACAGTGCCGCGCGTTTGAGTGGGTTTGGCCACATTTCCATCGCCAGTGTCGCCCTTTTAACGCGTTTCGCCGACGAAACCTTTAAAAACAAGATAGACGAGCGGCAGGAATTGCCACCTGTTCCCAATAATTACCAGGTACTGTGAACACAGGGGAGGTCAACGCTGTTGGACGACAAGAAGGTCGTTCAGGTACCGGTCTCTCTGCTGCTGGAACCTGGCCTTACGGCGGCTACGAAGGTCGTGTGGATGGCCGTGTGGCTTCAACATGCTGACGGTGCTGCTGCCATTCAGGCCTGCACCGGCCTCTCTCGCCCTACCGTGCTGAGCGCAGCACACCGGGTCAGGCAGAGCGGTGCCGTCCCTGGCGGGGCTCGGGTGAGAGTGCCAGGCGCCCTGCTGGCAGAGCCCGAGGTCGGAGCCCGGGCCAAGATCCTGTATGGCCTGCTCCAAACCATCCCGGAGTTCCGGGGGTACGGCGGCCAGTTTACGTATGCGTCTCTGTGCACCCAGACGCACCTGAGCCGCAACGCCTTGAAGGGAGCCATCGCCGAACTGGCCGGTGCCCAGTGGATCCAGCTCTTCCAACTGAGCCGGTACGGCCCGATTCGCTTCGCCCTGACCAGACCTGCGTTGGTGCAGGGGCAGGAGGAAGTCGCAGCGGCGCTCAAGCGTCTGAAGCGGGCGAAGTTCCGGGGAGAAGCCCTCATGAAGGAGTGGCTGACGCTGCTCATCGACTCGACCCACTTCAGCGACAACGCCCGCCCAGGATTCCTGGTGAATCCGCTGACCGGTGAACAGCTGGAACTGGACCGGTCCTATCTGCTGTGGCTGGCCTGCGAGTACAACGGTGAGCCGCACGAGTCCGCCGACCAGCACCTGCGTGATCTGATCAAGGCTGGCCTTTGTGTCTATGAGGGCATCCGGCTGGTCATCATCCACAGTGAAGATCTATGCCTGGAAGGCATGCTCCGCAAAATCGGCCCGAACGTCCCCCTGCGGGATCTGAGCGGCCACGAGGCGTTGATCGAGTTCCTGGAGGATGAATGCTTCACCTATCGGGCAGCGGCGCCCCGAGAGGCCTGACAAAAATGGCGAGCCCTTGCGAAAAGGGCTCGCCGTTCTTATTGCCCCGGGCCCATCGGGCCGCCGTACTGCCCGGGGCCCACCGGCCCGTACCTGTCGGGCCCCATGGGGTTGTCGAGTTCCACCAGAATGCAGTCTGGACCGATCCGGCGGATGCGGGACCAGGGGATCACCACATCGGGACCGCCGCCCAGGAGCCCGAAATACTTCGACTCTCCGGGCACCACGATTGCGGTGATTCGGCCGTTCTCCTCGTCAATCTCCACATCGATCAAGTCACCCAGGCGGCGGCCGCTCCGGATGTCGATCACTTCCTTGCGCAGGTCAGATGCCTTGGTGCTTGCCATCCCATGCCCTCCCCTCAGGCCTTCGGGGCCCTCACCGGAGATTCTATGCAGCGGATGGGCAGGATTGGACACGATCACTGCGGGCTCGTCAACAGATCGAGCAGAAAGAAGCGGGCCTCCGCCTTCACCGGGGTGGATGAGTCGTCCACTTCCGAGACAGCCGGGATGTAATGGGGCCGCCGAACCGGCTCCGTCTCCTTGCCGCCGGTCCCAGCCCTGGGCTCCATGACCCAGCCGCCGATCCAGTCGTGGAAGCAGAGCGGCGGGAAGAGGATACACCACCAGTTGGCGCCGGCGGCTTCGCCGATGGCCACCCGCAGGGCCGTATACTTGCCGGCCGGCAGGTAGAGGGCGCCGTAGGCCTTCGCCGGGAAATCATACTGGCCGAGGGTCACGGAGACCGGATAGCTGGCGCCGTTGGCGGCGATGGCCTGCCGTGCCACCTGCTCGATCTGGGGAATCGCCGCTTTGGCCCGCTGAACGGCCTCCTGCGCCGTGGCACTGTTGCCCAGCAGCGGCGTGGTCACAGCCAGGATTTCATCCCGCACCCTGCGCTTCAGGGCCTGGTCGACCTCGCTGTCGCTGTTGGCCACCACGTGCAGGCGGACGTACTGGGTCGGGCCGAGGATGCTGTCTTCCGCAGTCTCCTTTGTGGGCGCACTGGCTGCCACGGGAGTGACTCCCTGGCCACGGGCCACCGGCCAGAACACTCCCGCCCCGATCATCGCCAATCCCGATACCACCAAGACGATGCCTTGGATCCACTTCCGCACCAAGCGAGTCCCTCCGTTCACCATGAATATTCTGTTCGGATTATGGACCAGGTTGGTGCGATTTAAACATGCGGCTCTGCCACAACTGAACGAGTGTGGCAGACGGTCGGCGTGGGTGCGGCCAGCGTGCGGCCAGCGTGCGGCCGGCGTGCGGCCAGCGAGCGGCCAGCGTGTTTGCCAGCGTGCGGCCAGTGTGCGGTCGGCGTGCGGCCGCCTTGCAGGCCAACGTCCAGCCCAGCTTGAGGGCCAGCGTGCAGCCCAACGCCCGGGCCAACGCCCGGACAAACGTAAGGGCAAACGCCCGGCCAACCGCGCCAGCAAAGCGGGAACCCCCCGCCCGCAAGAAACGTCCTACTGAGCGGGAGTGATAATCATGCGAAGATCGCTCGTGGTTTTGCTCGCAGTGCTCCTGCTGGCCGGCTGTGCCAGGCAGGCGCCCACCGTGACCGCCGACCCGCCCACCATGCCGCCGACCGGGCCTACGGAGCAAGCGCCGACCGCTCCGGTTGTGACCGACGCGGCGCCACCGGTGCCGATCAAGGATGTGCTGCCGGTGCCGGGGGCGTTGCCCGAGGGGCTGCGCCGGGTGGAACTGGCGGCGGAGAGTCCGATTGCTGCCGCGGGCGTCTACTTCATGGACGTGCCCACGGGCAAGCTGGAGGCATGGCTGGCGCCCGGGGAGCCGACGCCGGGCCCGTCGCACGTGAACCTGTCGGCTTCCGCCGATGGGCGCTGGATCACCGCGACGGGCGGCGACAGCGGCTACCTGATTCGGCGCAGCGATGGGACCGCCTTCCGCTATGACAGCAAGCGGGTCAACCTGGAGGCCGGGCCGGGGGTCTTGCTCGCCTGGGAGCCAGGCGGCTTCGAGTGTGCGTTCCTGAGTGAGGAGATGAAACTGATCTCCACCTTCACCCTGGGGCAGAGGGCCGGGTGCGGCTTGCAGTACGGCCGGCTCTTCAGTCCGGACGGCAAATCGCTGGCGGTCGCCACCCCGGAGGGGAGTTCCCCGGCCGTGTTGGTGAATGTCGCCACGGGCGCCGCCAAGGGGCTGGGGGAGTTCGTCACCCGTGACGGGTTGAGCACCAGTTCGGTAGGCCTTGCCGCATTCCCGCAGCTCGACCAACTGGTGGTCGAACTCTGGCT
>JBLNEM010000112.1:0-20863 GCA_050262655.1 Mycobacterium leprae
CGCCGACCGCTGTGCACCCAGCCGTCGGGTGCAGCGCGTTCGGACCGAAGTCCGGCATATGCACCTCGTCTGTCCCGACCAGTTCCCGTAGGCCTTCGAACTCGCCACGCCGAACGTCGGCAAGGTTCTTACGTTCCGGCCGGGTAGCTGCCTCTTCGTACAGGAAAACCGGAATCCCCAGTTGTGTACCGAGTACTTCCCCGACACGGCGGGCAATCGCCACGCAGTCCTTCATGTCACACCCTGAAATCGGTACAAAGGGGATGACGTCCACGGCACCCATCCGCGGATGGTTTCCACGGTGCTGGTTCAGGTCGATTAACCGGGCGGCCGCTTCGGCGCCACGGACCGCGGCCAGAGCCACGGCGTCAGGGTTACCGACAAAGGTTACCACGGTGCGATTGTGGTCACTGTCGGGGGCAACAGAGAGCAGAGTGACACCCGCTGCAGTAATGGCGGTCACGATGGCCTCGATGACCTCGGGCCGCCGCCCCTCGCTGAAGTTAGGGATACATTCAATGATCGATGTCTCGTTCACAACCATGGCCTCCTAGATCTGATCGGTCAAACCCCTGTCATTCCATCATGGGGATATGGACGCCTCTCTCTCGGGCCACTTCAATCGCCCGTTCATATCCGGCATCGGCGTGACGGGCTACGCCCATACCAGGATCCGTAGTCAGCACCCGCTCCAGCCGCTGCCGGGCATCCGCGGTACCATCCGCTACCACGACCATGCCGGCGTGAATGGAATAACCAATCCCGACCCCGCCGCCATGATGAATGCTTACCCACGAGGCACCAGCCGCCGTGTTGACCAGCGCATTCAGGAGCGGCCAGTCAGCGATGGCATCGGACCCATCTTTCATTCCTTCGGTTTCCCGGTTGGGGCTGGCAACAGATCCAGCGTCCAGGTGGTCACGGCCGATTACGATCGGCGCCTTCAGTTCGCCGTTCTGGACCATCTCATTGAACTTGAGCCCCGCTTTTACCCGTTCACCGTAACCCAGCCAGCAGATCCGGGAGGGCAGCCCCTGGAAGTGGACCTTTTCCCGGGCCATCTTCAGCCAGCGGTGAAGGGATTCGTTCTCGGGGAACAGGTTCCTGAGGGCCTCGTCGGTCTTGAAGATGTCCTCGGGATCGCCGGACAGGGCAGCCCAACGGAAGGGCCCCTTCCCTTCGCAGAACAGCGGGCGAATGAAGGCCGGGACAAAGCCCGGGAAGGCAAAAGCCTCCTTGAGTCCTTCGTTGAATGCCTGCTGACGAATGTTATTACCATAGTCAAAGACCGTCGCGCCCGCTTTCTGCATTGCCAGCATCGCCTGCACGTGTGTAACCATGGAATGCTTGGCTCGGGCAATGTAGGCTTCGGGGTTCGCCTGGCGAAGGGCCAGCGCTTCGTCCAGCGCCATCCCCGCCGGGACGTACCCATTTAACGGATCGTGTGCACTGGTCTGATCGGTCACGGCATCAGGAATCACGCCACGCCGCACAAACTCCGGGAAAATCTCGGCTGCGTTGCCCAAGAGCCCAATGGAGAGCGGCTGCCCTGTAGCTTTGGCCTCGGTAGCCAACAGCAGAGCCTCGTCAAGCGTTGTGGCCTTCCGGTCAAGGTAGCGATGCTCCAGCCGCCGCTGAATGCGCGCCTCATCTACCTCTACCACAATAGCCACGCCGTCATTCATGGTGACCGCCAGCGGCTGGGCGCCGCCCATGCCGCCGAGACCGGCGGTCAAGACAAGACGGCCTTTAAGGGTGCCGCCAAACCGTTGGCGAGCGGCTTCGGCAAAGGTCTCGTATGTACCTTGCAGAATGCCCTGCGTTCCGATATAAATCCAGGAGCCCGCCGTCATCTGGCCGTACATGATCAGGCCCTTCTTCTCCAACTCCCAGAAGTGTTCCCATGTGGCCCAGTGTGGCACCAGGTTGGAGTTCGCAATAAGGACCCTCGGGCTTAGCGGGTGGGTCCGGAAAACGGCTACGGGCTTTCCGGACTGAACTAGCAGGGTTTCATCGTTCTCCAACACCCGCAGTGCATCAACGATAGCATCGAATGCTTCCCACGAACGAGCCGCCTTGCCCCGCCCGCCGTAGACGACCAGATCTTCCGGACGTTCGGCCACTTCCGGGTCCAGGTTATTCATGAGCATCCGAAGCGCAGCCTCTTGCTGCCAACCCTTACAGGACAGAACCGTTCCATGAGGAGCGCGCACTATACGAGCCACTCCAATCCCTCCAGTACTGCTGTTGCTCATGTACCTGTTACAACAGCTGGCCAACTGCGCCTTCTACGGCACTGGTCAGGTCGCCCGAACGAATCAGCTCTGCCACCTGTTCGATATCAGGTGCCAAAACGCGATCTGCCCCCAGCGGCGGGACCAGATTCCGGACCGTTTCATACGCCATATGCGATCCGGTGCCCAGAGCATCGGCGTTCACAAACTCGACTGCCTGTGCCGCCACGATCAGTTCAATTGCCAGAACCCGGGTCACGTTGGCCAGAATCTGCCGCGCCTTACGGGCCGCGATGGTGCCCATACTTACGTGGTCTTCTTGATTTGCGCTGGAGGGGATGGAGTCGACCGAGGCCGGATGGGCCAAGACCTTATTCTCACTCACCAGCGCTGCCGCTGTGTACTGCAGGATCATCATGCCCGAGTTCAGGCCCCCTTTGGCCGTCAGGAAGGCCGGCAGTCCAGACAACTGGGGGTTAACCAACCGTTCAATGCGGCGCTCACCCATGTTCGCCAGTTCTGCCAGAGCGATACCCAGGTAATCCATAGCCAGCGCCACAGGCTGCCCATGAAAGTTGCCGCCCGAGATGACATCTCCGTCTTCCGGAAACAGCAAGGGGTTATCGGTAACGGCATTCAGCTCCCAGCCAACCACCTCATCCACATGGGCCAGGGCGCCTCTGCTGGCTCCGTGCACCTGCGGAATGCAGCGCAACGTATACGGGTCCTGCGTCCGAACCTGCCCCGGCCCGGTAACAAGCCCACTTCCGTGTACCAACTTCCGGAGATTGGCAGCAACGTACCCCTGACCTGGGTGGACCCGTAGAGACTGGATGCGGGAGTCCCACGCTGCGGGAATGCCGCCGAGGGCTTCCGCCGTGAGGGCTGCCGCTATGTCGGCAACTTTGGCGACGTTCAGCCCGTCGAATATCGTCAGCGCGCCGATGGCCGTCATGGCCTGCGTCCCGTTGATCAGGGCGAGGCCTTCCTTGGCAAACAACTCAACTGGGCTCAGCCCGGCCCGGCGCAACGCTTCGCCGCCCGGGAGTCGTTCTCCCTGATACCAGGCCTCGCCCAGCCCAATGAGCGGTAGGCTCATATGCGCCAGAGGCACCAGATCCCCGCTAGCTCCCAGTGAACCCTGCTCGGGGACTACCGGATGAACGCCGGCATTCAGCATAGCGACTAGCAGGTTTAGGGTCTCCTCGCCAATGCCCGAGTTACCTTTCGAAAGCGCATGGGCCCGGAGGAGCATCATGGCGCGTACGATCTCTTCATCCAGTGGGTTTCCGACGCCACATGCATGGCTCATCAAAAGATTCCGCTGTAGCAGTTCTACCTCGTTGGCGGCAATGGCCACATCGCTGAACTTACCGAAACCCGTAGTAATGCCGTACACCGGGCGCCGTGCCTCGACCAACTGGCCGACCATGTTACGAGCGCGCCTGACCCGCTCTCGTGCGACTGCGCCGATACTAACGGTTTCCCTATTGCGGGCGACTGCAACCACATCTGCCAACTGCAAATGACCACCAAGCTCAATGGCTTGCAAGTCTACTCCCCCCGCCGATCGAATTCGTCCGCCCCTATTATAGGAATCATCCCGGACTACTCGCAAACGAGTCTAGTGATGCTTTACTGCGCTAAACTGTATGGGTATTCCCCGGAAAACAAAAAAAGTGCCAGCACCCTTTGGGGGAAGGGTACTGGCTGCGGCAAAGGGGAGGATCTTCCTCGGCTTGTGGGGGTTGGCCGAGGAGTCAACAAAGGAGGGTGAGCGGTGGGTGATAGCCAGAGCCGGTCTACGAGCAATCGTAGAAGATGAGTGCAGCATAGCTGCAACACCTACACGGCTCAACTATCGCCTGCAATCCGAGCATACATCAGCGATGGACTAGACCGATATCCAACCTTGGGACCCAAATAGTCTATCCATGCCACTCGGAATAACTATAGCTCAATTCCGCATTCACTCATCACGTTCATCCGGCTCAATCCCCATCTCAACTCGCAACCGGCGGGCAATTGCTTTTCGATCCATGGCCGGCGGACGCTGTGAGCCGAGTCCGGAATCCATCACAACGAGATCCTTGTCCAGCCATGCATAGGCCGTAAAGGGTGAGAAGCCCTCCATTTCGTAACGCAGGTCCGACCAGCGTACCAGGTAACGGTCTTCCTTGCGCTCCACCGTAACATGCGGAATCCGTACCCAATCGGCAAACGTGGCTACCGCCGGGGAACGCAACGACGCCTTCACGGCCTGATCCATCTGACTGCGGACCCTTACCGGCTTTCCGACCCGCCTGCGGTCGACCCATACGGTGCCCAGCAGGCACTCCCCGCCTTTGCGCACAATGTAGTGCCAGGCCCGAAGAGATAAGAGAGCCGGCTGCACCGTTACCCGTTCTGCAGGCCAGCTGGGCCCGGAAACGATCGGCTCTTCCGCCCCGTCCGTCACACCAAAATGAGTCGAGACCAGGGCCAGCGCCCGCTTCTTCAGCCACAGACGCAGAGTCACATAGACGGCGACCGACGCCCAGGCGATCAGAAACAGGGCCTGGCGCTGCCCCGGCCACCGCCAGGTCAGCAGCCAGGCAGCACAGAACAGGCCGAGAATCCACAGATCCACAATGGGGATGATGTCCAGGGCCACCCGCCGCCGGGAGAACGGCCATAATCCCTGAGTGCCATAGTCGTTGCCGAAGTCGGATAGAACGTGCGAGAGGCCACCTAACAAGGACCAGACAAAGACTTGCGAGACCGGTACTGCAGGCCAGATCACCCGGACGACGGCGGTAATCACCACAGCCTCGACCACAAGCGAGATTAGCCCGTGGGTCGGTCCCCGGTGGTTGCGCAGGTACCCCAATTCGCCCGCCCAGGCCCGAATCAGTACATCCAGATCGGGCAGTTCTGCCGCTACGATGACGCCTCCGACAACGGCCGCGTGCGTGCCCGGCGGTAGCAGAGCCGCCACGGCTGATCCGATAATGGCATGTGAGATATTGTCCACGGCCAACCCCTCCGGCACAAACCGGCCCGCCACATGGCGGGCCGGCCTCTTTTCATTTCGGTTCGATGACGGAGACAGCTGCCTGTCCGGGATCGAAATGCTCCTTCAGCCGCTCGTTTGCCTCCGCCAAAGTCAGTTCACTGGTCACCGGAATGAACTCAAACGGGCTAACCCCTTTGAAGAAGCCATCGATGTAAAGATAGGCCATGGAGTCGATGTCATTGGCCATCCCAACCACGCGACCGATGGTCTTCTTCTTGGCGCGTTCGAAGTCACGCTCGTTGAGGCCCTTCTCCCTGATGGCGGCGATGCCGTGCAGCAGCCGCTTCTCCAGTTCATCCGGGTCTTTGGTCGGTCCGACGAAATAGCTGTACCCGTAGGTCTCCTCCGGCGAGTACTCGGAACCGAACCGGTGGTCAATGAGCCCCGACTCGTAGAGTTGAGTCCACAGATCGGCTCCCCGTCCAACCATCACATCCATGATGAGCGCTGTGAGCAGATCCCGCTTCAGCAGGTCGCGGCCGGTGAATCCTACCTTACGGTCCTTGAACCCAAGCCGGAACAGGGGCTGATTGACGACCAGTTGTTGTGTCTTCCGCTTTTCGTGGACGGTACCAGGCTCTTCGGGCAGAATGCGGTTAATCTCAGCCTGCGCCGAGTACTCGTGCTCGCCAAAACTGTTCCTGGCCTGCTCAATCACGCGCTCGGGGTCAACGTCGCCCGCCACGAAGACCACCATGTTGGAGGGATGGTAGAAAATGCGGTGGCAGCGGTAGAGCATCTCCTTGGTGATCTGATGGATCGACTCCACTGTGCCGGCGATGTCAATGCGCACAGGGTGCTTTGCGTAAAGGGCCTCCAGGAGATTGCTGCTGGAACGCCACCCCGGGTCATCCAGGTACATGCGAATCTCCTGCTCGATGATCCCTTGCTCTTTCTCCACACTCTCTTCGGTAAACCACGGGTTTTGCACGAAATGGAAGAGCAGGTCAAGGCAGGGGTCGAAGTTCTGCGTCGTACTGAAGTAGTACGTGGTGTGGGTGTACGTCGTGTAGGCGTTCGACTCAGCACCAAGCTCCGAGAACCGGTCCGAGACATTGCCCTCTTCCTCCTCGAACAGTTTGTGCTCCAGAAAGTGGGCGATCCCATCGGGCACATGGACCTCCTTGCCGGTCTGTGGATCCAGGAAGCGACTATCGATGGAGCCGTAATGGGTAGAGACACGACCGGTGGCCTGCTTATACCCCGGTTTCCGGAGAACGGCCACTGTCAGCCCGTTCTCCAGTTTCTCGGTATAAAGCGTATCCTTCAGCAGGGGATCGGAGTAAGTCTGCAAGGTTACTCTCCCCCCTTCTTGGTCAGGAAGTAAACCGTATCAACACTGAACTTCTTGGCCGCCGACGCAGCGGCTTCCTTGGTCACAGCCTCGAAGGCCTTGATGCGGTCCTCGATGGAGAGATCTCGGCCAGAGAAAACACGGTCGACGGCCAGGTCTGCCAAAGCGCCAGGGCTGTCGGCCGCGCCCAGCATGTCGTTGATGAGTGTCCGTTGTGTCGTGGCAAACTCCTCGTCATCAATATCGCCCGACTGCACCGCCTGCAGTTGCTTGAGCATGATATCACGGCATTTATCCATGTTGGCAAACTCCACGCCAGCGTACATGAACCC
Source organism: Mycobacterium leprae (assembly GCA_050262655.1). Classification (GTDB taxonomy): domain Bacteria; phylum Bacillota; class Sulfobacillia; order Symbiobacteriales; family Symbiobacteriaceae; genus DASXVX01. The sequence continues at coordinate 6,916 of JBLNEM010000112.1, forward strand.
AACGCCTTTGACGGTCTCCAGCGCCGAGTAGGCAAAGTAAGCCAGGGAGTTACGCTCCCGGACCTCCTGGAACAGCTTGCTGTGCGGAAATCCGCCCAACACCGCGTTCGCCACCAACATTGGGAAGTATTCTTCGTCCCGCATGGTGGTCCCGGTGCGCATGCCAATGACCAGCACACCCTGGTTCACATCCAGTTGGTCTTCCACCTTACGGTGCGGGTGCCGTCCCTCCCGCTTGACCTCAGTCTTGGGCATGTGCCTGCCGTGCGGACCTGCCGCCGGTAACTTCAGGTGCTTCTCTACCAGGGTCTTGGTTGTCTCCGGCTCCAGATCGCCCACGATAAAGATGTCCACCGGAGCAGTGCTAAGCACTTGCTGGTGGTATTCGTACAAGTTGTGTGCGGTGATGTGGGGCAAGTCTTCGGCCCGACCAAGCCGGTAAAGTGCGAAGGGCTCACCTTCGCACATGGCCTCGGTACAGCGCACCATGGCATACCGTCGCTTGTCATTGATGAGTGACTCAATGGTGTGCTTGAGGTTCGTGGCTTCTTGTTCGAAGTAGTCTGCCTTGAATCCGTCCTTTTCCAACAGTGGCCTGGTCACGATACCGGCCAACGTCTGAATGCCCTTTTCAAGCAACCCTTTCTCCCCGGGTATGTGCTGCTCCCCCGGCACTTCCATCCGGAAGATGATGGAATGTACCTCTCCCCGCCGCATGACATCTACCCCAAGGGAGGCGCCATAAAGGTCGTCCAAGTGGCGGTATAGTTCACTGGTTGTGGGGAAATCGGCTGATGCACGAGCCAACACCATGGGAAGCAGCGCATTCTTGGTTACGGTCTCCGGCGAAAGCGGGGTGTGCACGTAGAAGTAGACTACTGACGTCTTGAACTTCTTGGTGGGCTGGACATACAAGTTGACCCCTTCCGCCAGGCCATACCTGGTGAAGCCTTCGGTCAAGCGGTGATCGCCTCCTGGCTACAAGATTGCCTCATAAACAGTTACGCAAGCAGATTGCGAGGATACTGGGTGAGAACGCGCGCTCCCTGCGGCCCCAGTACCACATCGTCCTCGATTCGGACCCCGCCCAGGCCGGGAATGTAGATGCCCGGCTCAATGGTGAAGGCATTCCCCTCAACCAGCGGTCGCTGGTTGCTCCCCACAATGTACGGTTCTTCGTGCACTTCCAAACCCAGACCGTGTCCACACCGATGAGTAAAGAATTCCCCAAATCCCTTCCCGGCGATGTAGTCTCGTGCAATTGCGTCCACCTGTGCGCCGGTCATGCCCGGCCTTGCCTCGGCTCTGGCTTTCGCCTGAGCGTCCAGACACACCTGGTAGATCTCCGCTAACCGCCCCGAGACTCTGCCCACGGGGAAGGTACGGGTAATGTCGCCCGTATATCCCTTGTAGGTGCACACGAAGTCGACCCAGACCAGTTCTCCTTCCTGGAGAACCCGGTCGGACGTACCATTGTGCGGAACAGCAGAACGAGGCCCCGATGCTACCATGATTTCGAAAGGCCCCTCTGCTCCTATCTTCTGCAATTCCTGCTCGATATAAGCAGCCACTGTCGCTTCGGTAATGCCCGGCTTGACTATCTGATGAGCCGCACGTACGGCTGCGTCCGCAATCGCAGCTGCCTGCTGCATCGCCGAGATCTCTTCTGCATCCTTCTGCATTCTCAGTTCCGCCAGAATGAGTCCGGCATCCTGATAACGCAGTTCACTCTGCCCGCCGCTGCTGCTGGCCGCAGAGGAGGCTACCACCGCCTGGGCCAGCAGTTCGCGCTCGAGTACCCGCATATAGCGGTACTCAACCCCCAGAATGCCCCCGCCAATCCCGGCCGCAGCCACCGCACGCTCCAGCACAGGCTGCGGCCCCTCTTCCTCACCCCAGGGGAACACCTGCTTAATGCCTGCCCCCGTGCCGACGCGCTCCGCTTCAAAGGCCGGACAAAACGCCAGGGGCTCGCCCTTCACCGGAAAGATCAGCAGCGCCGGCCGCTCCGACAGATGCATGTTCAGGCCGGTCAAGTAAAACATGTTGGGTCCCGGCATAATGACTACGGCCTCAAGCCCTTGCTTCTTCGCGTGCTCCAGCATGCGAGCCACTCGTTGGTTATTCATAGACAGTTGAGCCCTCCTCTTACTTTGCTAGCCCAGCCCATGTAAGGCAACGCCCTACAGCGTCTGTGACCTGTCGTGCGGCGATCTCATCGAGCCGTACCCACTCAGCCGCAGCTGCGTCGTCCCCCGCCCGCAGTTCTCCTCCCTGCGCGGCGACTTCGAAGTACAGCATGACATGGTGATAGCGGACTCGCTGCTCCTCGTCCCGTTCGATTCCATCGGCATAGCCGAGAAGCCTTAGAACACCCACCTTGAGACCAGTCTCTTCCCGGACCTCCCGTACGACCGCCTCTTCTACCGGTTCGCCCAACTCAACTGCGCCGCCAGGCAGGCTCCAATAACCCGCGAAAGGCGCCCGGGCCCGCCGAACCAGTAGCACCCGCTCACCATCCGAAACCAGAGCATGACACGATGGCAACGGATGGGGTGGATATGCACGAGCCACCGCCCGACTCCCCCTTTGACCAAGGCAATCGCCTCGGTTTCAGATGCGGTCGTATGTACTACGCCCACTTAACGCTTCCCCACCTAGTGGGCATTTCCTCCCTGCTCCCGTTCCACATACTAGTCTTGCCGCTTCGCTGCCTGACGAAAAACCCCCGCTCTCTTCTTGGCGAAGAAAACGGGGGTTCTGGTTTCTAGGCTACCGGCTGAGTCTGACCGGAAACCTGGGGTTCCGGCCGGGGCGGAAGCAGCTGCGTCAGCAGTTCCTCCAACTCCTTGCCTTCGAGGCTTTCCTTCTCCAAGAGCGCCACGGAGACCTTATCCAACGCATCGCGATAGGAATTGAGAATCTCCTTGGCCTGCTCGTAGGCGTTGTGGACGAAGTTACGAACCTCTTCGTCGATCATAGCAGCCACATCCTCGGAGTAGTTCCGCTGGCGGGCAATGTCCCGACCCAGGAAGACTTCCTCCTGCTTGGTGCCGAACGTGAGCGGTCCGAGCTTCTCGCTCATGCCCCACTCGGTAACCATCCGGCGCGCCATCTGCGTGGTCCGCTCCAGGTCGTCGCTAGCACCGCTGGTGATCTCGCCGAACCTGATCTCTTCCGCAGCACGCCCGCCCAGGGCCATTGCCATCCGGTCGAGGATCTCACTCTTGGTGATGTTGTACCGATCTTCGACCGGCAGGAACAAGGTGTAACCCATGGCCCGGCCGCGCGGGATAATGCTGATCTTGTGCAGGGGATCCATGTGGGCCAACATATGGCCAACAACTGCGTGCCCTGCCTCATGCCAGGCGGTGGTCCGCTTTTCCCGATCAGAGATCACCCGAGACTTCTTCTCCGGACCGCCAGCCATTACACGGTCGATGGCGTCCTCGATATCCTCGTGGTTGATCTTCTTCTTGCGCCGCCGAGCAGCAAGCAGTGCGGCCTCATTCATCAGGTTGGCAATATCAGCGCCCGTAAAACCGGGGGTCCGCTGCGACAGCACTTCCAGGTCCACATCGTTATCGAGGGGCTTGCCCTTTGCATGTACCTTGAAGATCGCCACGCGCCCCTTCAGGTCTGGGCGATCGATCACGATCTGCCGGTCAAACCGTCCCGGGCGGAGCAGGGCCGGGTCAAGAACGTCAGGCCGGTTCGTCGCCGCCATGACGATGATGCCTTCGTTAGCACCGAAGCCGTCCATCTCCACCAGGAGCTGGTTAAGCGTCTGTTCCCGCTCGTCATGGCCACCGCCGTAGCCAGCGCCACGCTGCCGACCAACCGCATCGATTTCATCGATGAAGACGATGCAGGGTGCGTTCTTCTTGGCCTGCTCGAACAGATCACGAACGCGGCTTGCGCCAACACCGACGAACATCTCGACGAAGTCGGAGCCGGAGATGCTGAAGAACGGCACACCCGCTTCGCCGGCCACAGCCCTGGCCAGAAGCGTTTTACCGGTACCAGGAGAGCCAAACAGCAGTACACCCTTCGGAATACGTGCGCCCAACTCCATGTACCGCTTGGGATGCTTCAGGAAATCAACAATCTCGACGAGCTCTTCCTTTACCTCGTCAATGCCAGCAACGTCATCAAAGGTGATCTTCTTCCGGTCATCCGTGTGGAGGCGAGCCCTGCTGCGCCCGAACTGCATCACACGGTTACCAGACCCCTGAGTTTGCTGCATGATGAAGAAGAACGCAAGGAGAACCAGCGCAACAGGCAACAAGGTCTGAAGCAAGATGGACCAGATGGACGGAGATGGGCTCTGGGCAAACGCGAGCGTAATCTCCTTGTGCTGCTGGATTAACGTAACCAGCGCCTCAGGCGTGGCCTGATCTCCCAGCACAACGGAGAAATCCTCATTGGTCGCCAGTTTGCCCTCACCGACAGCGCCGGTGATGGTTACCGTCTTGACCTGACCTGCCTCCACCATCTGCACGAAGTCTGAGTAATTCAGCTTGCGCTTGGTGGGATTGGAGCCACCCAGTTGAACCGCGACCGCGACAGAAATGACCACAATCAGCAGCCAGAAGGCCAAATTCCGGAATAGTTTGTTCAACTTACTAGAGCCCTCCTTCCAAAAGGGGGAAGCTTTTATCAAAAAAGCACCCGGCTAAAGCACTCGGCGTTATCGTTAAGTCGATGCGAAAAAGTCGAGAGATACTCATAGAGTGTACCATATTTTATAGGGCCAGACAACGCAAGAGCATCACGCCCCGGCCCAAGTTAAAACCCGTCAGGTTCCCACTTCCAAGCCCCGGACGTTGACCGCCAGTACTGCACTGCTCTGCGCATTGGCGAGGAACCGCCGGTCCAGTCGGTAGCCGATTATCCACAACACTTCATCCCCGGCTACCAGAAGCGGGATGCTTTCGCGTAACCGCCGGGGAACCTTGGCGTCTACCATAATATCTTGCAGCTTCTTAGAGCCATCCATGCCTACTGGCCACAGTCTATCACCCGGACGGCGAAAACGAATCGACAGCGGGCCGGGTAAGGCCGCCAAGTCAAAGTACGCCTCCTGTTTGGCGTCCTCTTTGCGGAAGCCTTCGGTCCAGGCGACGACCTGCACTTCGAGACTAAGAGATAGTTCTGGTACCTGCGTCACGCCGCCTGATACAACCGGCCACTCACCGCCGCCTCCGGCGCAGAAAGGCTCAGACTGACACCGGAAACGGCACAACCCGTATTCAACCCATACCTGCAAACCGTTGGCCAGGTGGACTTCGTGGGTGCCGTGCGTATTGGCGGCTGCCTTTAGAACGCGATCGACGGATTCCAACCCCATATCAAAATCCGAACCAACTACCGCTCTGCCGGCAAGCCGGATAACCCTACGCGCCAACGCCAGGGGCTCACTGCATAAGACGGAGCCGCGCAGTGTGACCCCTTCACCGTCCACCAAACATCGTGCAAAGGCCTCCGTGCTGAGGCGCTCCAGAAGGCGGTCCTCCTCATAGAGGACGTTGGCCGTCTGCCATAAGTTGTGGGAAAGGGCCGGGTTGTACGTTCTTGTAAGGTGAGGCAGCAGTTCCAGACGAATGTGGTTCCTATAATAGTCGGCTTTCATATTGGATGCATCCAGGCGGGGCTGTAATGCATGCTGCTGGCAGTATGCCTCAATTTCGTGCCGCGGAACGGCCAGCAGCGGGCGAATATAGGTGAGGCCGTCCTGCGTCCGTACCGGGGCAATGCCAGCCAGCCCATGCGTTCCGGTCCCGCGCAGGAACCGCATGAGCACTGTCTCGGCTTGATCGTCCCGGTTATGACCCAGCGCGACCTTATTGGCATGGATCCGATGGGCCAGTGCTTCGATCTCCCGATACCGGGCCCTTCTGGCATTCGCCTCCAAGGAGCCAGCTTCCGCCTTCAGCGCCCCGGAGGGGAGAGTCACCACTGTGCAGGGAAGGTGCAGCTTCTCTGCCAGGTCCTGTACAAAACAGGCGTCTTGCCGGGACTCCTCACCACGCAGGCCGTGGTCCATGTGAAAGACATGAAGGGAGATATCTAGATTTGCCGCAAGCTGATGAAGCAGGTGAAGGAGGGTAACAGAATCTGGCCCTCCTGAAACCGCAACAACAACACGGTCACCCTGCATGATCATGTTGTTCTGATGAACATACTCTCTCACCTGCGCCAGCATATAACCCCCCCCTTTCGGCGACAATCCCCGGAAGCGCGTCGTTTGGGTTCGACGGCTACCGGGGATTCCCTGCTGATCCTCGTCTTACCGCCGGGGCGAGGGCGGCGTTTTTCGATCTCCACGTGGCGCCAGACGCACCGGTGCCCATCCCTCTGAAGGCGGCCGTTTCACTTCCGGCACACTCTCGGCTCGGCCATTGGCTGAATCGATCCGGGCAACCAGTACGCTCATGTCATCTCTGGCCCTGGATGTCAGCTCCTGTGCTCTGGCGAGAATGCTTTCGGCCATCTCTTCCGGATTCGTGCCGACCATTCGCCCCAAGTGGTTTAGTAGCCACCGCTCTTTGTCGAGGTCGTCCATGGAGACGTCCCATATGCCGTCCGTGATCATCACGATCGTATCACCCGGAACCAGGGACCGGAACTCGGGTTCGAAATCCACTCGGTTAATGATGCCCACTGGGACTGAGGATTGCTTCACCATCGTGATATCTGGGCCACGTTTGATGAAGGTCGGGGCTGCGCCGATTTTGACGAACTCCGCTTTACCGGTCGCCATGTCAACCAGACAGAGGTCGAGGGTGGCGAAGGACTCTTCCTGATCCCGGAGCAACAAAACCGAGTTCACCGTGTTCACGGCCAGGTCCGTGGCAAAACCAGCGTTGAGCAACTCCTGCAGCAACTGCAGTGCCTGACGGCTCTCGCTGGCCGCCCCCGAGCCAGCCCCCATTCCATCACTGAGGGCCATGAGATATCGGTTCCCCATCAAGGGCAAGGACATATAGGAATCCCCCGAGGTTTGGCCACCGCGTTTGGGCAGCCGGGCTACACCCGACTCCACCTTCACCGTAGGGGCAGCCGGCTCCTTCACAACTCCCCGGGCGACGTCCTCCGCAAACTGCTCCAAGATGTGGGCCGCGTTTTTCACGTATTCTGCAGCCACGGTCCTGCTTTCCACCAACCGCCGCTCCCAACGATTGTGCGAGCAGTGCAGTTCGTGGAGGTAATTAAGCGTCGCGGAGATCTCGGAGGGGTAGATACAATTCCGTCCAAGCTCTTCAGGCGGTGGCTGCGTCAGCAAGGGCCCTTCACACTCGATCTCGCCCCACAGGTCGCTGAATAGTTGATAGGTACGTTGAAGGTCGTCTTCCCAACAGTTTCGGTACATGGCACACGACTGGCAGACCCGCTCGGTTACATGCTCGAAGGCCGGACCGACACTCTGATCGCGCAACCCTTCCAGCGTTGCCGCCGGCTGGAATGCCCTGCTTACCTCCCGCAGAACCCGGGATAGCCCCCGTACATGATCAGCCAGGGTTTCCGGTTCCGATATGGGCTGCTCATCCCTTGGTGGTAGCGCCACCCGAAGCGGGAGCCCAACTGGGGGCATAGCGTGCAGCCAGCGCCGCGGCAGGAGTAAGAAGACCAGGGTTGAGGCACCAGCCGTTACCGCCATCGGCATCAGGCTCGAGGCACTGGCCGAGTTGGCCATGAAGTATGTCATCAGCCCCAGCACAAATGCCAGACTGACTCCCAAACGCCCGAGATCCCGAAATGTGCCACCCAACAACCCGGCCATTACGTAGGCCATTGCCTGCATTTCAGGGTTAACGCCACCCGGCATCTCTTTGCTGATGTAGGTAAGCAGGAATCCTGTGCCCAGAATGGCGGCAGAAGATGCCCCCATGGGCGCCCCACCAATGTAGGCAAAAAGCAACACGGCCAGCCCAGTCGCCATATCCTGCCACACAACCCAGGAATGCAGGGTGAGCCCGGCTAGCCCGCAGAATACCGCGGCCACAAGCACCAGACCTGGCACAAATGAGTCGCCAAAACCGCCGCGCATGACTGTGCCAGCCATAAACCCGGATATGCCCAGGCTGAACACCAAGGCTAGGACACCGGTCAGCCCGCACCAGAACAGCACAAACACCAGGGTCCTGGTGCCGAGTAACGCAATCGCAGGTACGGCCACAGCCGTCGAAGCCAACAGTGCAGCCCCCAGCGGCGAAGCGTTCTGTGCCCCCCAGCGGAACGCGGTGGACAGCAGGTGAATGGCCAGCAGGGCCGCACCTACCCAAAGGATACTGAAATTGGGGCGGACAGTCCAACTGCCGTAAGCCACCGCCAGCCCCACCAGCAGCGAACCCTTCCGGCCCATGCCCCCGCAGCGGATCGCCGCGAAGAGCGCAATACCTACTGGCGCAATCTGACTTCCGGGTAGCGCTCTGCCCGCCAGGAAGCCGAACAGAATCGCAGCGTAGAACAAGGGGTTCCACAGCCGCGCCAATCGTCTGGCCGTATGGAGCCGCAGGCGCCGCCAGAACGAGCGCCTCCCCCCTGAAACTGCAGGTGCGTCTCGGAACAACACTGCCTCCACCACCCAAATAGAAGGATTGCCCTTCTATGGTACCCGATGGCAGAGGGGGTTTCTTGTCGCTTTTTCTCCCTCTTCCCAGGAAAAGAAACGACAAAAATCGCCACCCTGCTGGGTGGCGATTTTTGATCCACTTGGTGACGCCAACGGGATTCGAACCCGTGTTACCGCCGTGAAAGGGCGGTGTCCTAGGCCCCTAGACGATGGCGCCGAAATGGTGGACCGCGTAAGACTCGAACTTACAACCGTCCGATTAAGAGTCGGATGCTCTACCATTGAGCTAGCGGTCCGGAATGGTAGCGGTGGGTGGATTCGAACCACCGACACTACGGGTATGAACCGTATGCTCTGACCAACTGAGCTACACCGCCGTGATGCTGTCGGGGACAACACAGTGATTAATTATAACGCTTTATCAGCCGCCGTCAAGCCATTCGCCATCGGGATCATCTTCCTGGAATTGCAGAAATACTACACTCGACCGAGGAAACTACATGTCGTTGACGAATTCGTCTGCATCATATGTGCGGAGGGAAAGCATATGCCGCTGGTTTTTGGCTGTGTGGCGCCACACGGGTCGCAGGCGTTGCCGGAGTTGGCTCCGTCGGCGGAGGAAGGTGCGGTTACCCGCAAGGCGATGGCCGAGCTGGGAAGACGACTGGAACAGTTGCATCCGGACACCGTGATCGTGCTTACCCCTCACGGTATCCGCATCGAAGGGGCGATCTGCATCTCGGTGTCCGAGCGGGCGGCCGGCGAGATGGGCCCGGACGTCTCGGTAGATTTCGAAGTCGATCAGGAAACGGCCCGGGCCCTGGCCAGGGCCACGGAGGCGAAGGGAGTCCCCGTTGCCCGCGTCATTTACGGTGCGAGTTCCGGTCCAGGCTGCAATCTCCCCCTCGATTGGGGGGCCATTATCCCCTTGCGCCATATGGGCCACACCTACACGCCAAAACCGCGGGTAATCGTGGTCTGTCCATCTCGTACGCTCTCCCTGAACCAGATGGTCGCCTTTGGCCAGGCGATTGGCGAAGTGGCCCAGGCGAGCGGCAAACGCATCGCCCTGATTGCCAGTGCCGATCAGGGTCATGCCCATTCGGCGGCCGGCCCTTATGGGCTCCATCCGGCAGCAGCCGTTTACGACCAACAGATTGTCGATGTGGTCAAGGCCGACGACTTGATGCGCCTCCTGCAGTTCGACCCCAAACTGGTAGAGGACGCCAAGCCGGATAGCTTGTGGCAAATGCTGATTCTCGCCGGAGCCCAAACGGTGGTGCCGATGAAGGGCGCGTTACTCTCGTATGAGGTTCCCACCTATTTTGGGATGCTCTGTGCAGCCTATCTGCCCAAGTAAAAGAGTCCGAATGAAAGTAGACGGCCACTCACCACACGGTGAGTGGCCGTCTATTATCAGGCTCAGCTACCAGGGCACCTTGCCGCCGTCAATGTTGGGCGCCGCACCCGTAATGTAGCCCGCCTCCGGCGAAGCCAGAAAGGCTACATAGGCAGCCACTTCGTCGGGGAGCCCAAATCGCCTGGCCGGAATCTCACGCATCCACTTCTCCACCATCGCCGGCATCGCCCGGGCCTCTGCCGTCATCTCCGTTTCGATCACACCGGGGCAGAGGGCGTTTACCGTGATTCCATACGGCGCCAACTCGCGCGCAACCTCTCGGGTGAAGCCAATAACGCCGGCCTTGGACGCACAATAGTTCGCCTCATTCGGTACGAAGTTCTTCCCTGCGATAGAGGAGATTTGGATGATCCGGCCACCCTGCCCCCGGCTGACCATATGGCGGGCGGCTATCTGCGTGCCGTAAAAGGTCCCGTTCAGGTTGACGGCTATGCAGGCGTCCCACTGTTCGTCGGTCATGGTGAGGATAGATGCCTTCGGCTCAACAGCAGCGTTGTTTACCATGATATGCAGCTGGCCATGCTTGGCCACGACCTGATCGATCATGGATTTCACCTGGCTTCGAACCGATACATCTGCCACGTAGAGATCACAACCGATCCCCTCGTGGAGAACGGCCTGCAACTCCTCGCCGAGAATATCGTTGAGGACCACCCTGGCACCGTCCGCCTGAAGCCGTTTCGCAATGGCTTTGCCAATCCCTCTGGCTGCACCGGTCACGAGTGCCACTTTCCCCTGTAACACGAATCCCGCCCCCCGAGTAGACACGGCCCTTACAGCTCAGCATCATCCTGCAACAACACGCGGACCCGCGCCCCGGCCGGCCAGGGCCCAGAATGCCCCGGGATGATGGCATACCCGTTCGCCTGGCTCATGGAGCTGAGAACACCGGCGCGCTGGGCCATATCCGTATCGATGTGGACTTGCCCATCGGCTGCGGTGTATAGCCGCGCGCGCAGATACCGCCCCAGGGGGTGCACCCGGTGAACCGGTTGGTCGAGTATGCCCTCCGATTCCCGCAGCCCAAGCCGAGTCCGACCGCACAGCTTATCCAGCAACGGGCGTACTAACAGGTCGAAGTTGAGCATCCCGGCGGAGGGGTTCCCGGAGAGACCGATCATAAGCTTTCCCTGCTGAATCGCCGCGCAGACTGGCGTGCCCGGTTTGAGGGCGGCCTTCCAGAACAGCTCCCGCGCCCCCAGAGCGGCATGGGCCGCTCGAACCACGTCGAACTCACCCACGGAGACACCGCCGCTCGTGAGAATTAACTCACAGTCGCCAGCGCCCCGGAGAGCCTCCGCGATCCGGGAAGTAACATCGGGTACTTGTCCCAGGTAGACCGGCACGGCTCCGGCGGCGCGAACCATTGCCGAAAGCCCCGGACCGTTACTGTTGTGAATCTGTGCCGGTCCGAGCGGCATCCCGGGTAGCGCCAGTTCATCGCCCGTGCAAAGAATCCCCACCCGGGGTGGTAGGTAGACCTCTACCTCACGGATACCGACCGACGCGAGTAGGCCGATCTCTGCAGGGCGGATTTTCTGGCCTGCTTGCAGCAGGCGGTTCCCCTTGGCGACATCTTCAACAATGGGTGCGACATTCTCGCCGACCGGTACAGGCCGGAAGAGCCGTGCCACCCCTTCTGCCACCCGGACCTCTTCCTGGCGGATAACAGCGTCCGCCCCCTCAGGCAGCGCACCGCCCGTCATGATGGCAGCACAGTTACCGGGTTGGAGCGGCTCGAGCATCGGGTGCCCCGCAGGGATTGTCCCCTGCAATTGCAAGGAAACAGAGCTTTCCCGTGTAGCTCCCCGGGTGTCCTCGGAGCGTACAGCATACCCATCCATGCCCGAACGAGCAAAGGGCGGCAACGATTCCGGAGCCTCCAGATCTCTGGCCAGTAATAGGCCGAGAGCTTGCTCAAGTGCAACTGGTCCGGTCCGCAGCGCAGGGGCGTGCTGCAGAATGAGCGCCCGCGCTTCCTCTACCTGCAGCACGGCTATCCCTCCTGGTGCGCCAAGAGCTTGTTCTCTACGAAGTCTGCAATAGCGCGTATGTCATTCCAATCGAACCTCGGCGCCGCCGTCTCCACCGGTAGATCCCCCGCAACAGCCAGCAGATGCGGGTCGTCCGCACACAGGAGCTGCCCCTCGTTCCGAACGCTGCTGAAGATCTCCAGCTTGGGGAAAGGCTCTCGCTTAAACCCTTCGGTGATCACCAAGTCGACTGGTCCCAATAGACTGATCGCATCCTGCACGGAAAACTCGCCGTCCGGCGTGCTCCGTACAAGCCCTACCTGCCCGGGACCGATAATGGCCACGGCGCGGGCGCCGGCCTGCTTGTGCCGCCAGGTGTCCTTGCCTTCGTGATCCATGGCAAAGCCGTGGACATCGTGCTTTAGTGTCCCGATTACGTAGCCGCGGCGGCTCAACTCCGCCACGAGTTTCTCGACCATGGTAGTCTTGCCACACTTGCCGCATCCGGTAATGGTCAAAATGGGTGTCATGAAGCTCTCCCCATTCAAGGCATTTCTTCCATCATACATCCAGCCCGAAGAAAGCGGAATCGGGCAACTACCTGAACAAAATGCGGGGTGTTTTGTCACCTTCTCGCGTAGGGGGGCATTCCCTGAAGAGAGGTGAACTTCGTATGTACATTGCGGTAGTTCGTCCGGGTGAAACACTCCCGGGCCTTGCTGGTCGCGTGGGTGCGACAACCGCTCAACTCCAATCACTAAACGGTCTGCCCTCAGAGGCAATCACGGCCGGACAGGCAATTCTGGTACCTAGCACGCGCTACGTGGTGCAACCAGGGGACTCACTCTGGCACGTCGCTGAACTGAGTGGGGTCCCACTGCCCATACTCCAGCGGGCCAATCCCGGCTCCCGTCGATCGCTCTTTCCGGGGCGCGTCCTGCGAATCCCGGTGCCACAAAAGCAACGGGCGGAAGTGATCGGTTATCTCCCCCTCACGGATCCCGGTGTGACGGCAGCAGATATCACCCCGTGGGCCCGAGAACTCACGTGGGTGGCGATCTTCTCGCACCTGATTACGCCGGAAGGCAACCTTCCGCCCATCAATGATACAGAGGCCATCCGGGCTGTATATGCTGCCGGGGCAAGGCCGCTGATGTCCATTGCCAACATGCGCCAGGGCGGCGCTTTTGACCCGGAGATCGCCCGGGCCATCATCACCGACCGGACCGTTCGGGCGAACGTCATCAACGGCATCATCAGCCGGATCACGGAGAAGGGATACGCCGGGGTCGACTCCGACATCGAGAATATTCCACGAGACCTTCGCGAGGGTTACGTGGACTTCCTGCGAGAACTCAAGGAACGCCTGGGCGACCGCCCACTGAACGTGGCTGTGCCGCCCAAGTACGATGAAACCACTTTCGGCTACGCCCGCGGGCATGACTACGCTGGAATCGGGCGAGTAGCCGACAGGGTCTATATCATGAACTACGAGTTTCACTGGGTAGGTGGACCGCCTGGACCGGTGGCGCCGCTCCCTGAAACTCGCCGGGTCCTGCTCTACGCAGCATCGCTGATACCCAAAGGCAAGATCCTCGGCGGAATCTCCACCACAGCTTACGACTGGGAGATTCCAGACACTCCGGAAAACAAGGCGCGGCCATGGCCGGACGATGATGCCGTTCAGATCGCCGTCCGTAACCAGGTGGCGATTCGCTACAACGAGGCCGCTGAGACCCCATGGTTCCGCTACACAGAGGCCAACCGCCACCGGGAGGTCTGGTTTGAAGATGCCCGCAGTATCATGGCCAAGTTCCGCATCGACCGCGAACTGGGCATTGGCGGAATCGGCATCTGGCACCTGGGCGCCGTCAACTCGCAACTGATCGCCCTGATTGACTACTTCTTCAACGTAGTCCGCACCGGCACCTAGCCCGGCACTGCCGCCCCCATGATCAGATGGTCATGGGGGCGCCCTGC
>JBLNEM010000113.1:0-3981 GCA_050262655.1 Mycobacterium leprae
CGGCTGGATCACCTGGTGGAAGGCGACCTTGTCCCACAGTCCCAGGTCCGCCATGACCTCCTTCACGTAGCTCGCGGCGTGGCCTGAGGCGACGATGGCCTTGCGGCTGTCGGCCTGCGGATTGATGAGACGCGGAGCGGTCGGCTCGTATGCGGCGATGTCGGCGAGCTTCTGGTTCAGCTCCAGGTGGAGCCGGTAGCGGAACTTGGGAGTCGCGGCCCAGCGCGAGGGATTCTTCTCGAACGCGGCCTGACGCTCCAGGCGCTGCACGGGGAGGAGCGGGATGTCCTGGCAGGCGTGGCAGACCCGGGTGGTGGGGCGGAGCATCACGGGCACGCTGAAGCGCTCCGACAGCTCGAATGCCGTCCCGGCCAACTGGCGAGCCTCCTCCGGCGACGAGGGATCGAGCACCGGTATCTTGGCCACCATGGCCATCAGCCTGCTGTCCTGTTCCGTCTGCGAGGACTGGGGGCCGGGATCATCGGCGCTCACGACCACGAATCCGCCGACCACACCGAGGTAGGCCGCGCTCATCAAGGGATCGCTGGCCACGTTCAGGCCCACCTGCTTCATGGCGGTCATGGCGCGCAGCCCCGTCTGGCTGGCGGTGTAGGCGATCTCGAGGGCCACCTTCTCGTTCACCGCCCACTCGACGTGCATGTCGACACCTTCCAGCTGCTGCCAGTGCTGCACGGAAGTGAGGATCTCGGAAGCGGGAGTTCCGGGGTACGAGGCAGCCACAACGCAGCCGCTCTCGACGAGCCCTCGCGCCATCGCCTCATTCCCCTGCAACAGTTTCTTTTGCTGCTCTTGGGACATTCGAAACCACCTCGTTCGCTATTACAGGAGCAGTGAGGATCTGCGCTACCGGCAGGTCCCCCTCCCCTTGCAACAGCCGTCACTGATCGAACCTGCTCAAAGAGTTGGCATTCTTACGCTAAGGGGGGAGATTGTCAACTAGAAAGGGGTCATGAGGGGGAGGGAGTGATCGCAAGAGACATCTGTATCGTCTGCCGAAACTTCTTCAACTTCTTGTGCTATGCCCGGATGGCTTGTGATTCTTGCTTCGAGGAACCAGGTGCACCGCCAGCCGGTCGCCTCCAGGCTCGGCCGAAGTGCCCCCATAGCTGACCTGCCGGTCATGGGTATATCGTACGGGGAGGATGCATCCTCCACTGCGAGCCCCCCAGCCCCTCCAACAGCGGGACCTTCTGGCACCATTCCCAATGTGCCTTCGAGCTTCTTCAACAGTGAGGATCTATCTCGCCTTGCAGACAATCCCTTGCGGGCGACGGGCGCCGCAGGCGACCGTGATCCAGCCGCCGCAGCATTCCCGGCCCAGAGCTCTGCCTCCAACGGAAGGAGCGGTCGGCCCCGTACCTCCGGACCGGAAGAGCGTGCGAGAGAGAGATGCATAATGAGTCTGGCCGTGAAGCGCTTCCGAGGTCCCCGCCAGCGCTGACACGCTGAGTTCCGCGAAATAACTTGCCGACACGGCGAAATGGCCGCAGTCTTCGCCCGCCCCTTTCCCCCCCCACTTCTTTTCAATTTTTCAAGCTCTTTTAACAGAATTTTATTAATTTTAAATAAATACTGAAAATTAAATATATTAGAGCTTCGATGTATTTTGGCACCCCGGAAGTATGATCGCCGGGCAACCTTATTGCAATCAAGGTTAAGTTCTACCAATTTAAGTCTATGCGTAACTTTGTTCGGCATAACCGGAAAAGACGGTGCCGCCGGGAAAGGTGTTGCTGTGTCAGTACGTTACGCATTACACGTCAAAACGACAGAAAGGAGGGAACGGTTGTCAGCTTCGGTGCTGACTGGATAACCGGCTCCGGAGCGAGTGATTGTGTTGCGCGGTAGTAACCGGTAGTAACAAATCCAAGTAAAAGGAGACCTCATGTTAAAGAGAAGCTTATCGCTACTAGCCCTCGTGCTCATGATGATCCCGGCAGTTGCATTCGCCGGGACGCTGGCCACAAGGGTTATGACGACTGGCGGTAGCATCACCGTGAACAACGTTGGCTCGCAGTCCTCCGTTAACGGCACCGTCAGCAACGTTTATCCCAGTGATGCCATCGTGCCAATCACGATGACCCCTGCACCAGGTTACGTTTTGTCCAAGGTCACCGTCGATGGTGTAGCCAAACCACTTGCGCCGGTGAGCGTGAAAATGGACGTCAACCATACCGTCAGCGTCGCCTTCGCCCGGCAGCTCGTCAGCGTGAGCGCCACCGCGGCCACCAACGACGGCACCGTCTCCCCCTCCGGGACCTCGAGCATCTACGCCGGCACCAGCGTAGCCTACACCTTCAGTCCCTACACCGGTAAGAGGGTTGAGGAGATCACCGGTCTTCCGGCAGGCGCCAACCTCGACCATGTCCTCCCCTACGCGGGAATCGTCAAGGCGACCTTCACGGTCCCCACCCAGCCGGTGACCATTGTTGCCAAGTTCGTTGTCCTGTCTGCCAACGCAGGACCTCCCCAGACCGTCCTCATATCGAACGGCACCGGTTCCGCCACCTTGGCCGGCACCACCTCCGCACCCGCGACATATGCCTGGACACAGGTCGATGGACCTGCCACGGCGACGATCGACGCTGCAGACACCCTTACCCCTACCGTCACCTTCCCGGCCGCCGGTGATTACCGGCTCAAGCTGACCGCCACCTCCGGCACCCTCAGCGCCGTCGCTTACACGACGGTCGCCGCGACCACCTCCATCACGGCTGCGGCGCGGGCTCAATGTGCCGATTGCCACGCAAATGCGGATGTCGCTCCGACTGTGTACCCGGCATGGAGCGCTTCTGTTCACGCACAGGATCCGGCTTCCATCTGCGCCAGCTGCCACGTGGGCGCCAACACCGGAGCCCACCCCGCACCGTCAATCGGCTGCGTCGATTGCCACAGCGACATTCCGGCTCAGCCCGCCCACACGGGAACTGGTGACTGCAAGAGCTGCCACACCACCAATAACGACGCCCACACCGCCAAGTTCGCCAGCGTCGTGCACTCGGGCGGCACGGCCTTCCTCAAGGCTCAGTACGTCAGCACCGCCTCCTTGGCGTTCTCCTGCGCCGACTGCCACGGTGAACCGGTCAATCAAGCGATCCTGGCGCAGTTTACCCAATCTGCACACGGCAACCCGGCCAGCGAAGCGTGGCTGCACTACGACTGGCGCACCAGCAACCGCTCTTCCTGTGCCCGCTGCCATACCGGTACCGGGTTCGTGGCGAAGCTGGGGAAAGAGAACGACATCAGCAGCGCTTTCCAAAGTGGTGATGTCCTCAAGGCCGGCGAGGCACTAGGCTGCTCCGCCTGCCACGCCAACGCCGGCACCGGCGAGCTGCGGGTCGCGGCCCAGCAGTTCACCATCAACATGAAAAACGGCGCCGTTGCGTGCTATGACGTCGCCGGGGCGTCCACCCTCTGTGCCCGCTGCCACAGTGGGCGCGAAACGGGCGAGAGCATCAAGGCCGACACCGCTGCCCCCAATTCCACCGGAGAACGCGTCTTCGTCGACTCCCACTACCAGCCCGTCACCGGCATCGTCTACAACAAAGGGGGCTATGAGTACGCCGGCCAGAACTACGACCTCGGCAGCCACAAGTTCCTCCTCGGCGCCACCGGTCAGGGTCCCTGCGTCACCTGCCACATGCCGGGCAAGGATCACACCTTTGTCGCCGCCGCTTGTGGCGCCTGCCATGGTGTGACGGCACTGGCCGTAGACGCATTGGCCCGGAAGGCCAGCTACGACACCGCCCTGAACAACCTGAAGCTGGCGCTCGAAGCCAAGGGTATCTATTACGGCCCGGTACATCCCTTCTTCTTCACCTCAGCCTACGCAGCAGGCACCCCGAACAAGCACTTCACCAAATGGGACGGCGTATACGGCGCCGCCGCCTGGAAGGACACCATGGGCGCCGCGTTCAACTACAACATGCTGTGGAGTGACAAGGCTGCTTATGCCCACAA
>JBLNEM010000114.1:0-5100 GCA_050262655.1 Mycobacterium leprae
GTGTACCCAGCCTGAGCCAGCAGTTCGGATGCCTTCGTTGGGTTGTAGTCATAGGGATTGAGCTGGCTGGCGTCGTAAGCCCAAAGGGACGGCGGCATGTGGCTGTTCATGATGGTGCCATGGCCCTTCAGGATCTGGTCCACCATGGACTTGCGGTCGATACCAAACATGATCGCCTGCCGGACCCGCTTGTCATCCAGCGGCTTCCGGTCGAAGTTGAAGCCCATGTACTGGTAGCCGAAGTCGGCGTTCTCAATGATCTTGATGTTCTTGTCGCCCTGGAGCATGTCGATGTTGCTGGGATTGGAGATCAGATAGTCGATTTCGCCGGTCTTGATCTGACCGATGGCGACGTCCTGGTTGACGATCTTGTAGATGATCTTCTCAATGTGGGGCTTGCCCAGATGGTAATTCTCGTTGCGGGCCAACTCCACATACTGGTCGCCCTTGAAGTCCACGAACTTGAACGGTCCAGAGCCGATGGGCTTCTTGACGGCCGGGTTCTCTTCCATCTTGGCGATGGACGTCGTCTTGTAAATGTGCTCCGGAATGATGCTGTAAGAGAGGCTGTTGAGCAGCGGGGCGTAGGGATCGTCGGTGGTGAAGGAGATATTGAGGTCATCCTTCACGTTGATGGCCTGCTTGCCGGGGCCGGCCAGCCAAGCTTCCCAGGCAGCGTTCCGCTTCTTCGTCGCCTCTTCGTCGGTCAACTTCTTATCCTTGACGTCCTGAGCCATGGCGTCCCGATCATCCAGCATCTTCTGGACGCCCGCCAACGCGGCAAAGTCGCCCGTCCGCACGCCGGTGTAGTCGGGATGCAGCATGGCCTGGAAAGTAAAGGCTACGTCCTTTGTAGTTAAGGGTTGACCGTCGTGCCATTTGAGGCCTTTCTTCAGTGTAAAGTTGACGGTCTTGTTGTCGGGCGAGATGCTGTAGGTCTCGCACAGGTCACAGATGAACTCCAGCTTCTCGTTGAACCGCATCAGCCCGTTGAAGACCAGACCGATAATGTAGGAGTCGTATTGATCCTCGTACAGGATGGGGTTGAATACACCCTTGGGCGCCGAGTACATGCTCAGGTAGAGCGTGCCGCCATCGACCGGGGTATTCGGATCCGCCGGCGGGCCGTTATCCCCCCCACTGGGCTGGCCTTTGCTGCACCCGACCGCTAATAGCACGGCCAGGCTCAACAGGATTGCCAGGAACCGCTTGGCACTTCTCATATTGCCCCCCCCTAAACAGTTTCGTCCCTCCGGAAAAAGGGACTCGGAAGCATCTTCATTTTACCTCCGCTTACAGACAAAGCACAAGAGTCGAATTGTGAGATACGTATGTCAAAATAAAGAGGTGGGGAAGTATATCCCCACCTCAATATCAACGTCGGAATTTATTTGGTTAGTCGAATCAGTGGTGCGTCAGCCTACACCACAGGACCACTGAGGTCCGACCGGAACTCGTCGATAGGCCCTTCCTCTTTCAACACCCGGCGCACCGTGGCAGAAAGGCGCCTCACGCCCTCGGCAATCTCGGCTTCCGGTGGATAGGAGTAGTTAAGGCGAATCCCGCGCCGTGCTTCGTCACCCGGCCCGTAGTAGTCGCCGGGAATGAACGAAACGGCCTCTCGGGCGGCTTCCGCCAGCAAGCGTCTGGCCCGCAACCCGCGGGGTAGCGTGCACCACAGATGATACCCGCCCTCCGGCACCTGCCAGGTCACCCCGGACGGCATGTATTGCTTTAGCGCCTGAGTCAGCAGGTCGCGGCGACGGAGCAGCGCCGGACGCAGCCGCTCCAGCCGGGTCTCCATGAGTCCCTCGCGCAGGAATGCCTCCATGACCCACTGGTTTAGCAGTGCGGCCCGGAAGTCCAGCGTGCCCCTGGCTGCCGCAATGCGCTCCACCACGGCGGGCGGTGCTGCCAGCCAGGCGAGGCGGAGCCCGGGTGAGACCGACTTGCTGAAGCTGCTGACATAGATGACGTAGCCGCCGGGATCCAGCGATTTCAGCGTCGGCAGTGACTCGCCCTCGAAGCGCAGCTCACCGTACGGGTCATCCTCCACGATGCCCACCTGATGGCGTGCAGCCAGCTGAAGGAGCTGCTGCCGCCGCTCCAGGCTCATGGTCACGCCAAGCGGGTTGTGAAAAGTGGGCACGGTAAACAATAGCTTGGGCCGGTAGCGCAGGAAGATCTCACTCAGCCCATCCACCTGCAGGCCGTTCCGGTCCACCGGTGCCGGCACCACGCGGATGCTGTTCGCGTTGAAGAGGCCCAGGGTATTGATATAGGAGGGCACTTCAACCACCACGGTGTCCCCTGGTTGCAGGAGCACCCGCGAGATCAGGTATAGCGCCAGTTGCGATCCACCGAGGACCAGCGTTTCACCGGCGGTCAGGCCCATGCGGGCGGCAATCGATTCCCGCAGCGGCATGTAGCCAGCCACCGGCCCGTACCCCAGCGGCGCCTTCCGGTCCACGAGAGCCCGCTGAAACAGGTCGCCCAGCAAGTCTGCCGGATAGAGGTCTGGCGCCATCTCGCCATGGGCAAAGGAGATCGCTCCCGGGCGCCGATTGATGGCGTTGATGTCGGAAACCACCGGGTCGTCGGTCTCACTCACCGTGGCCCAGTTCATGGGTCGCACCGGCCCCTCGGGCGGCGGCGTTGGGGGCGCCATGACCACCGTACCGTGGCCCACCCTTCCTTCCACCAGTCCCTCGGCCGCTAACTCGCGGTATGCATTCACCACCGTGGTGCGGTTCACACCCAGCATGTTTGCCAGATTACGCTCCGGGGGCAGCCGAGTGCCTGCCGGCAGGCTGCCGGACAGGACCCGGTGCTTGATCTGGTCCCGTAGCTGTTGGTAAAGCGGGGTCGAACTGGAACGATCCAATTCGAACATAATTGCCACCTCTGCATGATTGGTCGGTACCAATTATAGGCTTTGCCGATCCAATGTACAAGCGGTGTGGGGAGACTTTGCCGTTCCGTGGCACAATTTGCGACATAAAAAAAGGTGGCGGCCCTAAGGCCGCCAATAGAAGAAGTATATCACACAGAGGGGGTCAACACAGTTAGAGCATAACCGTCCTCTGTTACAAATCTGTGTCATCAGGATGACATTCTCACCACAAATCAGGAGGTACCACCATGCCCAGCCACTACCTCGATGACGCTAACGTCCACTACCAGTGGGATGCCACCCTGGCGCCTCGCCTGACCGTCGAGCCGGGCGATACGATCACCATGGATCTGCGGGATGCCGCCGATGGCCACTACGGCCCCCACCGCAGCGCTGAAGAGATGGAGCGGCCGAGAGTGTCCCGCGGACACCCGCTGACCGGCCCGGTTTACATTCGCGGTGCCGAGCCGGGCGACACACTGGTCGTCGAAGTACTCGGCCTTGAGCACAAGGGCTGGGGCTGGACCCGCTGCGGCGCCAGTGGCGGCCTGCTTCCCGGCGAGTTCGAGCCGAAGCTGAAGATCTGGGCGCTGGGGGACGGCTATGCCGAGTTCAAGCCGGGGATCCGCATTCCGCTGGAGCCCTTCTGCGGCATCATGGGCATCGCCCCGGGCGAACCCGGCCCGCATACCACCATGCCGCCTCGGGCCACTGGCGGGAACATGGACATCCGCCACCTGGGAGCAGGGGCCACCCTCTTCCTCCCGGTGCAGGTGCCCGGTGCCCTCTTCTCAGCCGGCGACTGCCACGGTGCCCAGGGGGACGGCGAGGTCTGCATCACCGGTATCGAGGCGCCCATGCAAGCCACCTTCCGCTTCGGCCTCAAGAAGGGCTATCAGATCCCGGGGCCCCAGTTCATGGCCCCCAGTCCGCTCTCCCGCACCGACACCGCCGGCTATTACGCAACCACCGGCATCGGCCCCGACCTGATGGAAGGCGCCAGGGATGCGGTGCGGCACATGGTGGACTACCTGGTCCGGGAGCATCAGTTGACGCGGGAAGAGGCCTACCTGCTGTGCAGCGTCTGCGTCGACCTGAAGATCAGCGAGATCGTGGATGCCCCGAACTGGATCGTCTCCGCCTACTTGCCGCTCTCGATCTTCCAGGCCTAAGCCCCGACCTGAAGAGAGATCCGGTAACCCGTAAACTTGGGCAGGTTCAGCACGCCGGAATCGAAGATCAGGTAGTTGCCCTTGAGCCCAAGCAGGGTACCTTCTGCCGGCCCCTTGTCGAGGTCGTGCGAGGCAATCTTATCCGGAACGGCGGAGACCGGGTAGTGGAAGCGGCGGACCACTTCCTCGGTGAGGATGTGGCTGCGATACTCGTCCGGAATCAGCCCCAGGACCCGCTCCCGCACCTCGAGAAGAGAGGCGTCCACCACTTCGCCCTTCAGCATCTTGCGCCAGTTGGTCTTGTCGGGCAGGTGCTGCATGAGGAAGAGTTCCAGCTCCCCGGCCATCTTCCGGGTGGGGAGCACTGCAATGGGAATCGCCTCGACGGCCCCCTGGTTAAGCCAGCGTCCCGGCAGGTTGCGGGTAATCCCCACCTTGATGTCGCTGGACTTGGCCAGGTATACATAGGTGGGGATCATGCAGTGCTGATCGCCCCACTCCGGTTCGCGACAGGTCTCATAATGGCACAGGTTCGGTTTCACCATACAGATATCGTTGCGGGCCAACGTCTGAAAGCATGGATAGCAGTAGCCGCCGTTGAACAGCTTGTTGCTCTTCCGGCCGCAATAGATACACCGCTTCTCCCCTTCGAAGGCCACACGCAAATACCCGCCGATGAACGGATTCAGGGCGATCTGCTCGTCGTCCAGCTGAAGGTGATACTGGACCACGTCCTCCCCCGGATGGGAGGAGTGGGAGCGCAGGATACCGGTATACAAAAGCTTTCACTCCCGGCTTCTTGGACTGTCCAGGGAGATTCTCCACCGGCAGCCGCTCTTCCTACAAGCAACGAAGCGGGGTGTATTGGATGCCGAACCAGACTGCGTGTTCGTCTGAGCCCCGAGGCAACAAAAAGGGACATGCGGCTTACCGCATGTCCCTTTTTTGTGCGCCCGATTACGAGCACTTGGAGTAGCCGAAGTTGTGGCAGGTCACGCAGCCCTCGCCGACCGCCAGTGCGTGGGAACCGCACTC
>JBLNEM010000115.1:0-7270 GCA_050262655.1 Mycobacterium leprae
CGTGGAGTCGCTGTCGAAGCTGAAGCCGGCCTTCAAGAAGGACGGCACGGTCACCGCCGGCAACGCTTCGGGCATCAACGACGGGGCGGCCGGAGTCGTGGTCATGTCCGCCGAGAAGGCGGACCGGCTGGGTCTGAAGCCCTTGGCAGTCATCCGTGGCTATGCCTCGGCTGGCGTCGAGCCCCGGGTCATGGGCCTGGGTCCGGTGCCGGCTACCCGCAAGGCGCTGGCGAAGGCGGGCCTCACCCTGGACCAGATCGACCTGATCGAAGCCAACGAGGCGTTTGCCGCTCAGTCGCTGGGCGTGGCCCGTGAGCTGCAGTGGGATAGCAGCCGGGTGAATGTGAATGGCGGCGCCATTGCCCTCGGTCACCCGGTGGGTGCTTCCGGCGCCCGGATTCTTGTCACCCTCCTGCACGAAATGCAGAAGCGGCAGAGCCATTATGGCCTGGCGACTCTATGCATCGGCGGCGGGATGGGGATTGCCGTAGTAGTCGAACGGGCCTGAGCCCGGTCGCTGATAGATGATCACACATGAGGAAGAGGGGGAACCATTCCGTGAAACGCCTGCTGTCCGTAGTGATGGCCCTGTCCGTGGTCCTGGCCCTGCTGGCCGGCTGCTCCGAGCCCGCCAAGACCCCTGACACCAAGTCCACCACCCCAACCGCAAAGGTGGAGGTCCCCGGTGTCACCGATACCACCGTCAAGGTCGGCGGATTCGCCGCCCAGTCCGGTCCCATCGCCCCGATCGGCATCTCCGTCCGCAAGGGCTTCGAAGCCTACATCAAATACGTGAACGACAATGGCGGCGTCAACGGTCGCAAGATCGAGATCGTCAACGTGGCCGACGACCAGTTCGACGGGGGCAAGGCCCTCGCCGCCACCAAGCAGTTGGTGGAGTCCGACAAGGTCTTCGCCCTGGCCCCGATCCTGGGCACGCCTGGCTTCCAGACTTCCCTCGACTATATGGTCGAGCAGAAGGTGCCCGTGGTCTATCCGATGACCGGCATCGAGCAGACCGCCCATCCGGCACACGATAACATCTTCGCGGTGCAGCCCAACAACTATGATGAGGCCAAGATCCTGACCCAGTATGTGGTCAAGGAACTGGGCAAGAAGAAGCTCGCCGTGCTGTGGCAGAACACCGACATGGGCAAGCAGGGCCTGAAGGGCATCAAGGAGATCGCCCCAACCCTCGGCGCCGAGATCGTCTACGACGCCCAGCATGAGGCGAAGGCCACCGACTTCTCCACCTACGTGTTGAACGCCAAGCAGAAGGGCGCCGACGCGGTCGTCATCTACACCACCCTGTCTGAGACCGTTGGCATCCTGAAGGAGATGAAGAAGGACGGCCTGAACGCCGTGCCGGTCACCTCCTACGTCAACGCCGACCCGGTCAACCTGCCCCTCCTGGCGGGCGACGCCGCCCTGGGCCTGATCGCCGGTGGCTGGGTGCCGGTGGCCGACCCCAACGACCCCAACATCAAGAAGTTCTACGAGATCTACGGCAAGTACAACGTGGGTACCGACGGCAAAGCTGAGCTGCCCAACGCCTACGCCACTTCCGGCTTCATCGCCGGTGAGCTGCTGGTGAAGGGGCTCCAGGACACCGGCAAGGACCTGACCCGTGAGAAGTTCATCAAGGCGCTGGAGAACCTCAAAGACTGGAGCGGCATCATGGCCAAGAACATCAGCTATGGCCCCGGCCAGCGGGCGGGCGTCCTGGCCTTCTACCTGAACAAGGTTGACAAGGACAAGGACGGCAAGATCGTGATGCTGCCGATCAACAAGGATCCGTACAAGCTCCGTTAAAGAGAGGCGGGCCCGGGGCCTGACGGGCACCGGGCCCTCTGCTTACTTCGGCTCGGAACCCCACCTCCACAAGTAGGAGGATCCCCCTATGCTCTATGTCCAGCAGATGATTGCCGGATTGGCCACGGGCTCGCTCTACGCCCTGGCGGCGTTGGGCCTAGTGCTGATCTTCAAGACTTCCGACGTGGTCAACTTCGCCCAGGGCGAGATGGCCATGGTCAGCACCTTTGTGATGTTCACCTTCCTGACTGCCGTGCACATGCCCTATTGGGGCGCGTTCCTGGTGGCCATGTGCTTCGCCGGTCTCCTCGGCGCCGGCATCGAGCGGGTGGTGCTCCGCCCCCTCAGTAAGGCGCCGCTGATCAGCGTGCTGATCGCAACGCTGGGCCTGCTAAACATCCTGAACGGCGTGGCTGGTTGGGTCTGGGGCTACGACCCGCGGCCATTCCCCCAGGCGGTTAACGGCAGTCCCTTCACCGTCGGTGGGCTGATTTTCACCCTGCCCGACCTGCTGGCCATGGGCGTCGGCGTCGTGGTGATGGGCGGCTTCTTCCTGCTCTTCAAGTACGCCAAAATCGGCATCGCCATGCGGGCCGTGGCGGAGAACCGGGTAGCGGCCCGGTTGATGGGCATCCCGACCGACCGGATCCTCTCCCTGACCTGGGGCATGGGCGGCATTCTGGCGGCTATCGCCGGTATCCTGATCGCCCCGGTCACTACCCTGGACGTGAATATGATGGCCGACATGCAGATCAAGGCCTTTACGGCCGCTGTACTGGGCGGCTTCAACTCGCTGCCCGGCGCCGTAGTGGGCGGCCTCAGCCTGGGTGTGCTGGAGAACCTGGTCGCCCAGTTCAGCCCGCAGCTCAAGACCCCATTCGCATTCGCCCTCATTGTGCTGGTCCTGGTGGTCCGCCCTGCCGGACTCCTTGGCACCATGCAGCGAAAGAAGGTGTAGCCCATGAAGAAGCTGATCTGGAGTCTTGTCGGGATCGCCTTCTTGCTGGTGCTGCCCCTTGTGGTCAGTGACAGCGCCGGCTGGGTGGTCTTGCTGCTGAACCGGGCGTTGATCTTCGGCATCATGGCGATCGGCCTCAACCTGTTGACCGGCTTTGCCGGGCAGATCTCCATCGGCCACGCTGCCTTCATGGCGGTGGGTGCCTTTACCTCCTACGGCATCACCCACTTCCTGGGGATCCCCTTCTGGGGCGCCCTGCCGGTCGCCGGCCTGGTGGCCGCGGTGGTCGGTTACGGTCTGGGCTTCCCGGCCCTCCGCCTGCATGGCCACTACCTGGCCATTGCCACCCTGGGCTTCGGTGTGGCGGTGCCGCAGGTACTCAACCTATGGGAGAAGCTGACCGGTGGCTTCACCGGCGTGAAGCCGGCCGCTCCGTACCTCTTCGGCCTCAGCTTCCGCAATGACCGGGTGTACTACTACCTGGTATTGGTCGTCCTGGCGATCATGGCGGTGATGGCGCACAACATCGCCAAGAGCCGGACGGGCCGTGCGTTGATTGCCCTCCGGGACAGCGACGTGGCGGCCCAGGCCATGGGCATCAGCCTGACCCGGTACAAGACCCTGGCGTTCGCCGTCTCCGCCTTCTACGCGGGCATTGCCGGCAGCCTCTATGCCCATATGATCCGCTACATCTCCCCGCATGACTTCAACATGGGCCTCTCGATGGAGGTCTTCACGATCATCGTGCTCGGCGGGTTGGCCTCCATTCCGGGCTCGATCCTGGGCGCCGTCTTCATGACCTTCCTGCCGAAGGTGACGGAGAAGGTTTCGCTGGCGTTGCAGCATTCGGGCGCCTTTGACCGGTCGCCCTTCCTCATGAACGTCTTCAAGAACCTGAATCAGGTGTTGACCGGCGTCATTCTGATCCTCGTGGTGCTCTACCTGCCGTTGGGGTTGGTGGATATCCAGCGCCGGTTTGCCAACTGGTATACCGGGCGGCGGGGTAGAACTGCTGCTCAGGGCGCCGCCAAGGGGGTGCAGTAAGTGGCCATTCTCGAGCTGAAAGGGGTCACCATGCGCTTCGGCGGGATTGTCGCCGTCGATAACCTGGACCTGACGGTGGAGCCGGGCTCCATCCACGGGTTGATTGGCCCCAACGGCGCTGGCAAGTCGACTGTCTTCAACATGATCAGTCGGTACTACGAGCCCACCAGCGGCACGATCACCTTCGAAGGGAAGGACCTGCATCGGGCACAGCCCCACGACGTGATCAACCGCGGCATTGCCCGCACCTTCCAGAACGTGGAGTTGTTCAAGGGCCTCACGGTGTGGGACAACCTGATGGTTGGCCAGCATCACAGCATTCGGTATGGTCTGTTGGCCTCCGCTGCGGGCCAGTTGCTGCCCAAGGTCCGCCGCATCGAACGGGAAGCCCGTGAGCGGGCCGTGGAAGTGATGAACTTCCTGGGCATCGCCGAATACCGGAACGCCTACCCGCAGTTCCTGCCGTACGGCATCCAGAAGCGGGTGGAGTTCGCCCGCGCTCTGGTCTCCCGGCCCAAGCTGATCCTGCTGGACGAGCCGGCTGCCGGCATGAACCCGCAGGAGACGTTGGAGTTGGCGAAGTTGATCCAGGTGATGCGGGACCAGTATCAGACCACGGTGCTCCTGGTGGAGCATGACATGTCGCTGGTGATGTCGATCTGCGAGGCGATTACGGTGATGGATTTCGGCCGTCGCATTGCTCACGGCACACCGGCGCAGGTGCAGAACGACCCGGCCGTCATCAAGGCCTATCTGGGCGAGGAGGAGGCGGCGGCCCATGCTTAAGCTGCATAACGTCAGCGCTTCATACGGCCGCATCCGGGCTCTGGAGAACATCAGCCTGGAAGTGCCGGATGGCCAGATCGTCACCCTGCTGGGCGCCAACGGCGCCGGCAAGACCTCGACCCTGCGGGTGATCACCGGGCTGCTGCATCCCACCGCGGGTTCCGTAGAGTTCGATGGTCAAGAGCTCGCCCGCATGTCGACCGAGCAGATCATCACCGGCGGCGTTGCAATGGCCCCGGAAGGCCGGCAGATCTTTGCCCAACTGAGCGTGGCGGAAAACCTCCGGATGGGTTCGTACACCCGCCGGGACGGTTCCGGCATCCGACAGGACCTGGAGCGGGTGCTCGAACACTTCCCCCGGTTGAAGGAGCGGTACACGCAGGTGGCCGGCACCCTCTCCGGCGGCGAACAGCAGATGCTGGCCATCGGCCGGGCGCTGATGGCCCGTCCGAAGCTGCTGCTGCTGGACGAGCCCTCCCTGGGCCTGGCGCCGCTGCTAGTGAAAGAGATTCTGGGGACCCTCCGTCAGGTCAACGCCGAAGGGACGGCGATCCTGCTGGTGGAGCAGAACGCCAACCTCGCCCTGCAGATGGCCCACCACGCCTACATCCTGGAGACCGGCCGCCTGGTACTGGAAGGGTCGGCCGAAGCCATCCGCCAGAACCCGCAGGTAAAGCGGGTCTACCTGGGCGGCTAACTGTGACACAAAGGAGCGATCAGCCAAATGACCAGACGGATCGGTGATTGGCTGGGGCGGCGTGCGCTTTACACGCCACATAAAGAGGCGCTGGTGATCATGCCCGGCGCCCAGAACTTCGGCGGCGGTAACCCTGGCGGCGAGCGGCTTCGCCTGACCTACGACCAGTGGAACCGCAAGGCCAACCAGATGGCCCACTTCCTGGCCTCGCGGGGCGTCGTCAAGGGCGACCGGGTCTCGGTGCTGGCGATGAATTGTGTCGAGGAGCTCCATCTGCTCTTCGCCTGCGGCAAGTTGGGCGCGATCTTCGTGCCCTACAACTGGCGCCTGGCTCCGGCCGAACTGCGTCCCCTGCTGGAAGACACGGAACCCCGGCTGCTGCTCTACGGACCGCAGTTGGCGGAGTTGGCCGCGGCGGCCGAGGGAGTTGCTCCCCGGGTGTCGTTGGCCGATGTCGACCTGGCGCAGTACCCGGAGACGGAACCGGCCGTGGTGAACGAGATCGGCATCGACCTGGAGGATCCCTGGATGATCCTCTACACCGGCGGCACCACCGGCCGCTCCAAGGGCGCCATTCTCAGCCACCGGGAGGTCACCTGGAACGCCTGGAACACCATCGCCGGCTGGGGCCTCTCCCCCGACGACCGGGTGCCCATTCTGACCCCGTTCTTCCACACGGGCGGCCTCAATGTCTTCACCACCCCCCTGGTGGAGTTGGGCGGCTGCTCGGTCCTGATGGGGCCATACGACCCGCAGGAACTGCTGGACACCATCGAGTCCGAGCGGCTCACCATCACTTTCATGGTGCCGACCATGTTCAAGATGATGATGGACCTGCCGGGCTTTGCCGCGGCCGACTTCAGCCGGATCAAGTACTTCATCTCCGGCGGCGCTCCCTGCCCGAAGCCGATCTATGACGCTTACTGGGCGAAGGGCGTGGTCTTCAAGTCGGGCTACGGCATGACCGAAGTAGGGCCCAACTGCTTCACGCTGCCCGACCACGAGATCAAGCGGAAGGCGGGCTCCGTGGGCTTCCCGATCATGCACGTCGACATGCGGGTGGTGGCCGACGATGGCCACATCTGCGGCGCCAACGAGGTGGGCGAGCTCCAGATTGCCGGCGAGCACCTGTGCAGCGGCTACTGGCGGAACCCCAGGGCGAGCATCGAGGCCTGCCCGGACGGTTGGTTCCGCACCGGCGACCTGGTGCAGCGTGATGCGGAAGGCTTCTACTATATCGTTGACCGGAAAAAGGACATGTTCATCTCCGGCGGCGAGAACGTCTTCCCGCTGGAGGTAGAGACCGCCATCTATCGCCACCCGGCCATCTCGGAGTGCGCCGTGGTCGGTGTGCCCTACCCCAAGTGGGGCGAGGTGGGCAAGGCGGTGGTCGCACTGAAGCCTGGGTACTCGCTTACGGAAGCGGAGCTGATCGCATTCTGCCGCGAGCAGCTGGCCCGGTATAAGGTGCCGAAGCTGGTCGAGTTCCGGGAGAGCCTGCCCAAGAGCGCCGCCGGGAAGATCCTGCGGCGGGACCTGCGGGGGGCTCGGGCTGCCATGTAAGACTAGCGAACGGCCGGGTGGGGCGCCCCTCGTGTGGCTCGGGCTGCCAACGTAAGGCTAGCGAACGGCCGGGTGGGGCACCACTAGTTCCGGCTCGGATGTCAAGATCGACGTCGAGGAGCTCCTCGTCATGAAGCAATCCGACCTGCTCGGCATCCTCGAAGCCTAACCAGCACATCCTGAACACGGAGATCAACGAACAATGGCTGCGAAAGACGTACGGTTCGGCACCGACGCGCGGAACAAGATGCTTCACGGCGTCGACGTGCTCGCGAATGCGGTGAAGGTGACGCTGGGGCCGAAGGGTCGCAACGTCGTGCTCGAGAAGAGCTTCGGCTCGCCCAGGATTACCAAGGACGGCGTGACCGTCGCCAAGGAGATCGAGCTCAAGGACAAGTTCGAGAACATGG
>JBLNEM010000116.1:0-2574 GCA_050262655.1 Mycobacterium leprae
CGCCAGGTCTTGCCCTGGCTGCTGAAGACCATCTGCCGCAGCACCAGGCTGACGACGTGGTGGAAGATTACGTGGAGGTCCTCGATCTGTTCCATCAGGGTCAGGGGCGCGGCCAGGGTGATGTTGCAGACGTCGCGCATCATCTGCGCCTTGGGCTGGTTGCCGGTGAAGCCGATGGTGACGGCGCCCTTCGCCCGAGCGTATTCCAGACCCCGCAGCACATTGGGCGACCCGCCGCTACCGCTGATGCCCAGCACCACGTCGCCAGGGTTCATCAGGTTCTTCAACTGTTCGACGAAGATATCCTCGTAACGGACGTCGTTGCCGTATGCGGTCATCAGGGCGACGTTGTCGGCCAGACCGATGATCCGCAGCCGCTTGACGCCGGTGACCTGCGTGCCGGTGCCC
The DNA here is from genome assembly GCA_050262655.1 of Mycobacterium leprae. Classification (GTDB taxonomy): domain Bacteria; phylum Bacillota; class Sulfobacillia; order Symbiobacteriales; family Symbiobacteriaceae; genus DASXVX01. The sequence goes on from JBLNEM010000116.1 coordinate 409, forward strand.
AGGTCGGTGGAAGTCCCCTTGCCCCAGTCACAGGCCATGTGGCTGGCCAGGGCGGCGCTGGCGCCGTTGCCCATGGTGAAGATCTGCTTGTCGTTCTGATAGGCCTCGAACAAGGCGTTGGCCACGGCCTCCAGTTCGGCCGGGTTCAACTGGCCGATGGCCTGCGTCACGGTCGCCAGGTAATCGCTGATAAACTGCTGCATGGTCACTTCTCCTGTTCTTACAAAACGAGTGCGGCAGCGCCAATCAGGGCTGCCTCATACCCGAGTTCAGTCTTCGCAATCCGGGGTGGGCGCTCGGGGAGCAGGATGGTCCGCTCCTGCATCACCGTCAGGATGACGGGCAGCATCAGCTCCAGGCTCTGAGCCACGCCGCCGCCCAGCACCACCATATCTGGGTCGAGCAGGTTCCAACAAAAGGCGATCGCTCGCCCGAGGTAAGTAGCGGTGTCGATCATCACCTGCACCGCAACCGGGTCGCCGTTTCGGGCAGCCACGGCCACCTCACGGGCGTCATCCACGGACAATCCCAGGTCCCGGGCACGCCGGGCAATGGCCGGCCCTGCCGCCACCGCCTCCAGGCAGCCGTGGTGACCGCAGCCGCACTGTGGGCCGCCCTCCTCGACCACCAGGTGGCCTACTTCGCCGGCGACGCCGCCGCTGCCTTCGTACATCTGCCCGTTCAGCACCAGACCGCCGCCGATGCCGGTGGAGATGGTCAGCCAGAGCAGGTTGGCCACTCCCCGCCCGGCGCCGAACCGCTGCTCGGCCAGGGCGCAGGCATTCACATCATTGGCGATGCGCACCGGCAACTGAAGGCGGTCCACCAGCATCTGGGCGAAGGGTACGTCCCGCCAGCCATGGGCCGGCGCGTAGCGCAGGATGCCCGCTCTCGAGTCGGCCAGTCCGGGCACGGTAGCGCCCACACCGACCAGTTGATCCAGTGCAACCCCCTGACGTTGAGCCAGGCCCCGGAGGAGGCCGGCCGCGGTCTCGGCCACCACCGCGGGGCCCCCGTCTCGGGGCGTCGGTACGGTATCCCGGGCGAGCACCTCGCCCCGCTGGTTGACCAGGCCCACCATCAGTTTGGTGCCGCCGAAGTCCACGCTGCCGGCAATCTGCATCATGTGAGGGCCCCCTTCAGTTGCGCCAACATGGCGGCGTGTCCCAATGCCGCCCAGCGGCATGCCGGACCCTACTGGATCACGGGTGCTGTAGCGCATCGGACTCGACTCCTAAAACAGATCCTCCAGCTGCCCGTCCCGGGGCTGGGTTTCGCCGTATTTGCGAGGAGCCATGCCTGCCACCACGGTCAGGAAAGTCAGCACCAGCGCCACCAGGACCACCAGAATCAAGGCGCCGTACTTCAGGCCGATGGAGAGCACCAGGGCCGGCACCGGAATGCTGAGGTGGCTGTATAGCGGGTTGGCCAGCACCGCCCAGCCGGAGCGCTTCAGAGACTCCCCCCAGGGGAGTGCGTCTACTGTGAGGCACTCCAGTAGAAAGGGCTGCATGGCCAGCGCAAAGACCAGCAAATAGAGCCAGACGATCTGGATGACGGCGCCCAGCAGCGGGGGCACGAAGCGCTGCCAGACCACTGCGTTGCTGTAGGCCACGTAGAGCAGCAGGAGCCACGCAAGCGACCAGATCAGGCCCCGGCCGGCGAACCGGACGATCGCCTGAAAGAAAGCGCCATAGCCCTCCTCTTTCTCGTCCCGCACCACCCTGGCCGTCCACCAGTAGCCGGCCAGGGTCACCGGTCCCAGCGTGACCAGCGGCAGGGCGGTCACAATCCAGAGCAGGTTCAACATGATCAGTCGGGTCAGGTTGTGCCAGGCCTTCGCCCCGGCGATACGCCACGCTTCGGTAACAGCCCGCACGGGCTATGCCTCCCAGGTCAACCGGATCGGTGCCACATTCCAGCCGCTCACCTGTATGGTGACCGGTCCGTCGACCTTCCGGCCGAAGGGGAAATCCGGCTCGGCCCGCTCTGTACGGTCGGTCAAGGTCAACGTATAGGAAACGGACTCCCCGGGGGCCAGCAACGGGCCGTTGCCGCTGACCTGCCAGTGATAGCGGGGGTCGTCCAGATCGATCATGGGGAAGAAGGCGTAGCCCGGACCCGGGTTGGTCAGCATAATCTGGTGGCCTTCCTGACGCACGTCCA
>JBLNEM010000117.1:0-9530 GCA_050262655.1 Mycobacterium leprae
GGCGGCACGGGCCCGACGGCGGAGGGGATTCCCACGTAGTACCCCAGGCTAGCACCAGACGGCGGAGGGTACTCCCACGTATGCCCCGCGTTCGGCCACTCCCAAGTAAGAGGGCCGTGCACCTCTCATGCTGAGAAGTCCACGGCCCTCCTTTGTCTCTTAGGTCAGGAGACTTACTTAACCTCGACCTCGGCGCCAGCTTCCTTCAGCTTGGCGGCGAGAGCGTCGGCGTCAGCCTTGCCAATCTTCTCCTTGACAGCCTTGGGGGCGCCGTCAACGAGGTCCTTGGCTTCCTTCAGGCCCAGGCCGGTCACTTCGCGGACAACCTTGATGACGTTGATCTTGTTGGCGCCAGCGGCCTTCAGGATGACGTCGAACTCGGTCTTCTCCTCAGCGGCAGGAGCGGCAGCGCCAGCGGCGGGAGCAGCGGCGACAGCGACAGGGGCGGCGGCGGTAACACCAAAGGTCTCCTCGAACTGCTCCTTGAGCTCCTTGAGCTCGAGAGCGGTCATACCCTTAATGATCTCGATAACCTCAGCGGCCTTAGACATTGAGGGATCCTCCTTTTATCGGATGAAAAATGTGTTTGAACTCGATGCAAATGGGGGACCGGCAGGTATTAGCCCTGAGCCTCGACCTGCTTGATACGAGCGTCCAACGCGTAGGCGAAGCCGGAGAGCAGGCCATTGAGGGCACCAGCCACACCCTGCAGGGGCGCCTGGATGCCGGCCAACACCTGAGCCAACAGCACCTCGCGAGAGGGCAGGTCGGCCAACTCCTTCACGCCAGCGGCGTTCAGCACCTGGTTTTCCAGGATGCCGGCCTTCACCACGAACTTCGGGTCCTTATCCTTGGCGAAGAAATCACGGATCTTCTTCGCACCGGAAGCCTCGTCGTTCTTGGAGAAAGCCAGGGTGGTGGTACCGTGCAGGTAGGGATCGAGGCCCTCGATGCCAAGATCCTTGGCAGCGATGCGGATGAAGGTGTTCTTGGCCACCTTCAGGTCGACACCCACTTCACGGAGCTCCTTACGGAGCTTGGTTACCTGAGCCACGGTCATACCCTTGTTATCGGCGAGCACGACAGACTTGGCGTTCTGCAGCGCTTCCTTTACCTGGGCGATCGAAAGCTCCTTTTCCGGACGAACGGTCATTTTCTTGATTCACCTCCTTGCAAAGGTATCAAAAAAGGCTTCCGACCATGACTTGTCGGAAGCCTGTATGTACAGGCATACTCCAGCGCTCAACGAGCGCTTGAGTTCCGACCTCGGCAGGCTGGCAATCTGCCACTTAGGCGCCCTGCGGCGCACCGGCTGTCTATGGTCAGGTCTTCAGTTCGGATCAACATGGTTCAGTATACAGAAGGGTGGGTGGGCTGTCAAGCTTACACACTCGCGAGATTTGCTGCCAAGTGATGGCGACGTCGACTGCGGCAGATGGTTCACTCTCTTTGGGAGGCGAATGACTGCATATCCGACGCACGCATCGACCGGCTGTGGCGCAATACAAGAAGCCACCAGATCGCCAGAACCGCAATCGATACCAGACCGAAGCTACCACTCGTGATGAATCCGCCCCGTACTCCCAGCCGTTCCGCTGCGAAACCGATTAGCGAAGCACCCAATGGCGCCGAGCCGGAGGATACCAGTGGAAAGAGACTCATGACACGTCCACGGAGGTCGTCCGGAGCTTCGATCTGCAGGATCGTGTGGCCGCCCGCAAAAAAGAAGGGTTCCACGAAGCCGGCGACACCCAGGAGAATAACTCCCCCCCAGACACCAGCCACGCCGGAGAGCCCTGCCACAGAGAGCGATAGGAGCCCACCGGAGAGGATCAGCAGACCGGCCTTCTGATGTCGGCGGCTCAGCGTTGTCAAACCGATCGCCCCCAGGAGTGATCCGACCCCTTGAGCGGTGAGCAGCAGACTGTACCCTTTCGCATCGAGACCCATGCCTTGCTTGGCCAGGAGAGGGACAAGGATACCGTAATTCCGGACAAATATGCCGATGACCAGCAAACTGCACAGTGTAAACAGGATGATGGGGTTTCGCACAGAGTACCCGATGCCTTCCCGGACCTCGTCCAGTACTGTTCCCTGACGTCTGCCCGCCGAGCGACCTTCTGAACGTATGAATACAAGGGCCAGGATCACCGGGACGAAGCTGATCCCGTTCATAAAAAACGAGCTGCTGATACCCCATCGGTCGATGAGGAGCCCACCGATGGCAGGCCCCAAAACCCGGGCCGTATTCAAGGTGATAGCGTTCAATCCCTGGGCGCTGATCAGGTCCTCCCGGCTGACCATCGCCGGCACGAGACTGTGTCGGGCTGGAAAGTCCAGGGTAGTCAGGCATCCCACCAGAACGGCGAGTACCGCGATGTGCCAGTACCGGACGTGCCCCGACCAGACCAGGGCTCCCAGCCCGAAAGCCGTTAAGGCCAGACCGACCTGCGTCAACACCAGAAGTCGTCGCTTGGGCCAACGGTCTACCATAGCTCCGGCCAGCAGCGAAAAGAGAAGCATTGGCGCGAACTGGAGTACGCTGATCAAGCTGATCTTGAGTGGCGATCGAGTCAGTTCCAGCACCAGCCAGTTGTGACCGACGATCTGCATCCATGAACCACTCTGAGAAATGACCTGCCCCGTCCAGAAGAGCCGGAAGTCCCGGTGTTTTAATGCACGTATCCCGGCGGGAAGTTCCATCCAGCCAACCTCCGCTACTAAGTTGTGACTGTGCCAAGATCAAAGGTGATAGGCGCTGGGTTAAGTGCCGCACTCCTCCACACTCGGACACTCTTTCATCATTTTAACACTTCTTTATTATATGCCGGTAGGGAATCCGCACGTTTCTTCACTGCCAACGTCGCTGAGTTGATGTCGAGGTTCTCGACCTGCCAGGAGCCCCAAGGAAACAAAGAACCGGAGCGGTGTACGCACCGCCACGGTTCGCTATATGCTGCTGAGACGCCCTCCGTCTGGTCCTACCAAAACCAGGCGAGGCCCGTTCAGATTGTCTCGTTCCCTTTACGAGGCCGCCCGCTGGGAGCGCTCCTGGGCCAGCATCTCCTCCAGGCGGATCTTCTCCTGCACCAGTGCTGCCTTTTCCGCCGGCGAAGCCTTGATCCACCGATCGATCAGCGATTCCAGCCGGTCACGAATCTCTTTCTCAGCCATCCTTCCGCCTCCTCGTATTTGTACATCCTTTAGTCGTCGGTCTCAATTCTGATTCTTTACCTGTATTAAGCGTACATCAAAAGAGTCTTATTTGCAATACACCATCGACTGTATTTGACAAAACATATAGTAGTCTATAGCTGTTTCGCCTCAATACGTCACACTAGGCATGCTGGCGGGTGCATTGGCACAAAAGAGACCGTTTGCAAAAGCCGAAGCGATACGGCTTCCGGATCATACAGGTCGTTTAGGACATAACCTATCATACAGCACAAATATGAATTTCGGATGAAGAAGACCAAAGAAAAAACATACAGACTCATAGACAATCAAAAACCGCCCGCCCCGGTTGGGGGGCAGGCGGTTCTGTGTGCGCAGACTAGTGCTCGGTCTTGACAGCGGTCAGCTTGGTCGGGTTGATCCGGATGCCAGGGCCCATGGTGCTGGACAGGGTGACGGTCTTCAGGTAGACACCCTTGGCAGCAGCCGGCTTCGCCCGGTTGATGGCATCCATGAAAGCCCGGAAGTTGAGGGTCAGCTTCTCGATGTCGAAGGAGGCCTTACCGATCGGGGCGGCGACGATGCCGGCCTTGTCGGTGCGGTACTCCGCCTTACCGGCCTTCACGTCACGAACAGCGGTCGTGAGGTCGAAGGTCACGGTGCCGGTCTTCGGGTTCGGCATCAGGCCACGGGGGCCGAGGACACGACCCAGCTTACCGACAACGCCCATCATGTCAGGCGTGGAGATGGCAACGTCGAAGTCCATCCAGCCTTCCTGAATCTTGGCGACGATCTCTTCAGCGCCGACGAAATCGGCACCGGCCGCCTCAGCTTCCTTGGCCTTGTCGCCCTTGGCGAAGACCAGCACCCGGACAGTCTTGCCCAGGCCGGCCGGCAGCACGACGGCGCCACGGATCTGCTGATCAGCATGACGGGGGTCAACGCCCAGACGGAGAGAGACCTCTACGGTCTCGTCGAACTTGGCGGTAGCGGTCTTCTTGACCAGCTCCAGCGCTTCCTCAGGATCATACAGCTTGTTGCGGTCGACGATCTTCGCCGCTTCGCTATACTTCTTGCCATGAGATGGCATAATCATTTTCCTCCCTTGTGGTAGTCAGTAAAGTAGCGGTCGCCCAGAAGGGGCAACCTCCCACAAGCCCAAGCAGCAGGGTGCTTACTCGCAGTCAACACCCATGGAACGGGCAGTGCCGCGCACCATGCTCTTGGCCGCCTCGAGACTGGCCGCAGTCAGGTCGGGCGTCTTGATCTTGGCAATTTCGGTAACCTGAGCGTCGCTCAGCTTGCCGACCTTCTTCTTGTTGGGCTCGCCAGAGGCGGTCTCAAGGCCCAGCGCCTTCTTGATCAGGACGGACGCGGGCGGGGTCTTCAGAATGAAGGTAAAGGACCGGTCCTCGTAAACGGTGATCTCAACCGGGATCACCAGACCAGCCTGCTCCTTCGTACGCTCGTTGTACTCCTTGCAGAAGCCCATGATGTTGACGCCGTGCTGACCAAGAGCAGGGCCAACAGGCGGTGCCGGGGTCGCCTTGCCGGCCGGCAGGGCCAGCTTGACAACGGCAGTAACCTTCTTCGCCACGGTAGACTCCTCCTTCGAAAATGTGGTCTGGCGGACGAGCCTTCACTCGCCCTCCCACTGCGGGCATAGCCCGCATACCAAAGGGCCGCGCGCGTGAAGCGGCGACCTCAATGATCCTAACATAAAAGGCGCATCAGGGGAATGGGAATCCTGCATTTCCTGGATTCCGCTAGATCTCCTCGACCTGGTTGAAGTCCAGTTCAGCCGGAGTCTCCCGTCCGAAGAGGTTAACCAGTACCTTGAGCCGGGCTCGCTCCGGATAGATCTCCTTGATGACGGCCGGGTGATCCTTGAACGGCCCTTCCGTGACGCGCACGGGCTGGTCGACTTCAAAGGGATGTACAACCGCCGGAGCCTTCTCCGCAGCCTGCGCCGCGAGGATCGTTTCGACTTCTTCCGGCGACAGCGGGATCGGCTTGTTGCCGGAACCGACAAAACCGGTAACGCCCGGAGTGTTGCGCACGACATACCAGGAGTCATCGCTCATGATCATTTCCACGAGGACGTACCCGGGGAACACCTTGCGCTTGACCTTCTTCTGCTTACCGTCCTTGACCTCGATCTCGTCCTCCATGGGAACCATGATGCGGAAGATCTTCTCCTGCATCTCCATGGATTCAACACGCTTCTCCAGGTTGGTCTTCACCTTGTTCTCATACCCGGAATAAGTGTGGACGACGTACCAGTTTTTTTCTTCCATTGTCCGGAGACTTACGGGTCAGTCCCCGCCCACCTACCTTTGCTAACGTGCCACCAACTTCTGCAGACCTAGGCCCAGAGGATAGTCTAGGATAAACAGGAACGCACTAATAATAACGACCATCGCAACCACGATGCCGGTATGCTTCCAGAGCAGTTCCCAACTCGGCCAGGATACCTTGGTAACCTCGCCCCGGACATCTTTAAGGTAAGTGCGAGTAGCGGCAACCCAGTTGTTCATATCCAAGACCTCGCATTCTCTGGTTGATGCCAACACAAATAAAAGCTGGCAGCCGTGCCAGTAGAGAAGATTGTAACACAGACAATAGACGATGTAAAGCCGAAGGCATAGTAAAACGCGCCGCCAAGCTAGTGGCAGCGCGTTTTGCTCCTATGGCAGGGGCAGTAGGACTTGAACCCACAACCTGCGGTTTTGGAGACCGCTGCTCTACCAGTTGAGCTATACCCCTGTAAAAGCCGCCGCAGCCAGTAGGAGCGTGCGCCGGCAGTGCGAACCTAGCGGGTTTCCCGGTGCAGAGAATGGTGCCCACAGGTAGGGCAGAACTTCTTCAGTTCGATACGACCCGAATCGTTCTTCTTGTTCTTATAGGTCGTGTAATTCCGCATCTTGCAGTCGGTGCAAGCCATGGTGATGATTACACGAGCGCCTGCCTTAGCCACTATGCGACACCTCCCGTCACTAGGGAATGGAACTATCGAAAGCCGTGCTAATATAAGTTACCACGGACGCTACCCCCTGTCAACAATGGGCTTTGAGGCCTTTGTTGGCAACGGGGGGACCGTACCGACGCTGATGAGGTCGGCACATGAAAACCGGAGAACGCCCTACTTGCGTTCTCCGGTTTCGCCTGGTTGCGGGGGTAGGATTTGAACCTACGACCTCCGGGTTATGAGCCCGACGAGCTACCAGCTGCTCTACCCCGCGGTGTGGATGGAACTCAGTGCATGTTGTATGTTACCGCAACTCACAACCGGAGTCAAGTCCGGACAGATGGTTGTTGCAAACTGGTAAACACAGCCGCAACCAACGTCATTCTTCATGCATCAAATAGGCAAGGGAGTGAGGCCATGGATCTGGAGGCACAAGTGGTGACCGCCGGCGCCTACGTCATCTGTGGCGACGGCCGGATTCCGTTTGGGATCGGACCGACCCTGAGGGGCGACCGGCTCGCAGTCTTCCGCGTGGGAGGCCACCGGGAGCCAGGCGAAAACAGCCTGGATTGCGCCTTTCGTGAGGTGTATGAGGAGTCCTCTCTCCGGGCCGAACCAGTGGCGCCCCCCGCCATCTATTGGTCGCGCCAGCAGGGGGCGACCAATAGGTGGCGGCTGGAGACCGGAACCTGGCCGCGGAAGCCGTCACCTGTGCTAATCGTTGAGCGTAGTGCCGGTGCACTCTCTGTCATGTACCTGGCCCAGAGCAGCGGGACGCCGGAGCCAGCTAACGAAGTCCACGGGCTTCTGCTGCTCACGCCGGCAGACGTGATGCAGCTGGTCTACCATCGCCCGACACTGCGTCAGTTCCTGACCGACGGTGGTAGGGCGATGCTGCGCACGACGCTGGACCAGGACATTCCCCTGCAACCATTTCCCCAACTGCGGATCCTGGCTGTCCTGCTGCAGCTGCATCCCGATCTGTGCTCAACTCGTTCTACTCAATCACGTTTATAAACCTTTGCATAACAGCGTGAACCGATCCGGCCTTTTTTGCTTCTCATAGGCGGATCGCTGGTCGAGGAGTTGACGTACCATGAACGCCAAGATCATTCGTCAGGTGCTGGAGAACGAGGTGAGCGGTGTCGCACCGTCCCCCGATCTCTGGGAACAGATCCGTACGGCAATTTCTACTGTGCCAGGCCGTGACCGGCCTCTACTCACTCTGGTGGGCGGCAAGCCGCAAACGGTCACACCATGCCCAATTGGGTCGCACCCACGCGTATTACACTGAGGGGCGGCACACATATGTCAAAACGGCGGGTCTCCTGAGGGAGGACCGCCGTTTTGATTGCCTGGCCCACTGCTTACTCCAGGTGGCTCACATCGGCCAGGCGGACGATCCGCAACTCTTGCCCGTGGCATTCAATCGTAGTGATCGCACAATTGGGGTAGTGCAGGCGCCCCGGCGCCAGCGCCTCCAGCTGTTCGGTGGAATAGTGGTTCGCCAGCATATCGATAATGATGCCGCCATGGGTCGCCACCGCGAACTCTGCTGCCGGGTTGGCCGCGTAGAGCCCTCGCACGAACCGCTCCAGGCGCTCCCCGGCCATCCGTGATGAGTCGCCGTTTGGGGGCACGAAATCCCGGTCCCGGCTGGTCCGTTCAAACAGCACGACATACTCCTCCGGCGTCTCGCCAGGCCGGTCGCCATAAATCAGGCGTTCCCGGACGGCCGCATCGATGACCGGCTCCAACCCCAGATGCCGGCCGATGAACGTGGCGGTCTCAACGGTGCGCTTGAGCGGGCTGGCATACAGGGTATGGATCGGTAGCCCTGCGAGAGCACGTCCGGTACGATCGGCCTGTTCGGCACCCAGTTGAGAAAGGCCCAGGTCACCCGACCCCGCTGCCTTATCGCCGTGTCTGATCAAATGTACGATCATGGTTGTAATCTCCTTGGCTACGAAGGTGGCAAGGTACAGCCCAATGATTCGCCGCAGGCTGGGGATTTCCTTGGGTCCCGGGAGTTGAAGACAACATCGCGAGGGTCCCGCCACTAGTGTGCAATTGGCGGGGTGGGCGCGCCCCGCCCAACGATGGGGGCCAAAAAACGAGGGTCCCGCCACGAAAGCGCAAAAGGCCGGGTGGGCGCGCCCCGCCCCCACGATGGGGGGCCAAAAAGCGAGGGTCCCGCCACGTGAGGGGTAAGGGCCGGGTAGGCGCGTCCCACCCCCACGATGGGGGGCCAAAACGCGAGGGTCCCGCCACGAGAGCACAAAAGGCCGGGTGGGCACTCCCCGCCCCCACGATGGGGGCCAAAAAGCGAGGGTCCCGCCACGAGAGTGCAAAAGGCCGGGTGGGCGCGCCCCTATCCCGTTCGGATTCGTTAGAATCCGGGGGATAGGGGTGCCCCACCCGGCCGTTCGCTAGTCTTTCATGGCAGCCCGAGTAAACCGCGGTGACGCTCGACTTCGTTTTGCGGATGGGGCATTCGGTAGCCATTCGTGGCACGCCTGGCCGGTGGCGACAAGTTACTTCTGGAACCCTCGGGCTAGCCCGGCAGCGGCAGGCTACCTCCGGAGCCCTCGGGCTAGCCCGGCGGCAACAAGCTATTCCCCGGCCCTGGAGTGCGGGAGCGATCGCATCAGTGCAAGCGCAACCGTGGCGGCTGCCGTTTTTCGCATGGATGGGAGCGTTGCGGGGAAAAGAAGATTTTGGACATCGCCTCGACCAAGCGGCCGCGTCAAAACTGCGGTTTCACCCCCCGACTTGACCTGCTTGGTACCCTCCCCCGTATAAAAACCGCCTCTCCCCGCCTTCTCAGCAGCCAATATCTGCCACTTCCGGCACTCAAGATGACATAACGCGATTCAGGAGAACAGGAAAATGCAAATTTGGTCAACTCAGTGCCCGGCCCGGCTGCCCAAAATCTACTATTCTCATCCCCCTCTCAGGTTTCTGCTCCGGCCCGGGTAATCCGAGGTGTAAGGCCCTACCCAGCACGGTATGCGGGACGAATGGGCCCCAAGCAAGGGTCCCGCCACGAAAGTGCAAAAGGCCGGGGGGCGCGCCGACGCCCCGCCCACACGCTGGGGGCGACAGAAGCGAGGGTCCCGCCACGAGAGTGCAAAAGGCTGTGTAGGCGCGCCGCCGTCCCGCCCGCACAACGGGGGCCACAAAGCGAGGGTCATGCCACGAAAGTGCAGAAGGCCGGGTGGGCGCGCCAACGTCCCACCCACACAACGGGGGCCACCAAGCGAGGGTCCCGCCACGAGAGTACAAAAGGCCGTGTGGGCGCGCCGACGCCCCGCCCACACGCTGGGGGCGACAGAAGCGAGGGTCCCGCCACGAGAGTACAAAAGGCCGTGTAGGCGCGCCGCCGTCC
>JBLNEM010000118.1:0-4938 GCA_050262655.1 Mycobacterium leprae
GACACCTATCACCCGATTGGACGGTGGGAACCCGCAGTTGGTTTCAGGCAGAGAAAAAGAGCCCCCACCCGTCGCCAGGTGGGGGCTTGCGATTACCGAGCGCCCATCAACAGTTCAACCGTGAGCTGATCCAGCTCCTCGTAGCGCCGCCCACGACCCGCCAGGGCGTTGACGTCGAAGGCCTGTGCCTTCAGCGCCTGTGCGGTGCCAGCGGCGTAGCCGCCTGCGGCGCCGGGTCCGGTGTAGGCTGCATCCTGGGCACGCATCTCCTTGATCAGCCCCTGGATCTCCTGGTCGGCGGCGAAGCGGCGGACCTTCTCCTTCAGGATCAGGTAGTTCCGCATGCAGCCACGGGCGAAGGCCCAGACACCCGCTTCATCTTCCGTGCGGTAGGCGTGGGCGTCGAAGTGGCGGGGACCCTGGTAGCCGCCCTCTTCCAACATCTTCACCAGGAAGAAGGAGCGCTTGATGTTCTCGGCACTGAACCGCAGGTCCTGGTCATACCGGCCGGGTAGCTGGTCGTTCAGGTCGATATGGAACAGCTTGCCCGCCTCCATCGCCTGGCCCACGGCGTGGACGAAGTTCAGGCCGGCCATGGTCTCGTGGGCGAACTCGGGGTTGACGCCCACCATCTCGGGGTGCTGCAGGGTGGAGATGAAGTGCAGGGCGTGGCCGACGGTGGGCAGGTAGATATCGCCCCGTGGCTCGTTGGGCTTGGGCTCCAGCGCGAACTTCAGGTTGTAGCCTTGCTCCCGCACATAGTTGCAGAGGAAGTCGATCGCCTCACGGAACCACTTCACGGCGTCCCGGCTGTCCCGGTAGGCGTCGGTCTCGGCGCCTTCCCGACCGCCCCAGAAGACGTAGGTGCTGGCGCCCACCTCGGCGCCCAGGTCGATGGCCCGCATGGTCTTCTGCAGGGCATAGGCCCGCACGGCGGGATCGGAGGCGGTGAAGGCGCCGTCCTTGAAGACGGGATGGGTGAACAGGTTGGTGGTGGCCATGGGCACCACCAGGCCGGTCTCCGTCAGCGCCTGCTTGAACCGCTTCACGATCGCGTCCCGCTCCTGCGTCGTCGCGCCGAAGGGCACGAGGTCGTTGTCGTGGAAGTTGACGCCGTATGCGCCAAGCTCAGAGAGCTTGGTCAAAATCCGCTCCAAAGCCAGCGGCTGCCGAACCGGGTCGCCGAACGGGTCACGGCCGATATTGCCCACGGTCCAGAGGCCAAAGGTGAACTTATCGCTTTTCTGCGGCGTGTACTGATCTGACATGACTACTCCTCCTGGCATCATCACAAGACTCCGTCGTCCCTATTTTCTCCAGTCTGGCGGGGAGTCCCTCCCCCCGGAAAGGAGTCTCTCTTTTCCTATCCGTCGCACACCTGAGAGCCTGTAACGCCTATTTCCAACCGGTACTCCCGCCGCTCGCCCGGCGCCAGGAACTGCAGCGTGCCCCTCTCCCGCTCCCTCGCCCGGCCTTCCGGCAGGCAGTTGGCCGGCTCCAGACCCAGGACGTACTCCCCGGCCCCCTGCATCTTCCACTGGACGAATCGGGGCAGGCTGGCCGCCTGATACTGCACGTAGCAGCCCAATCCGCTGGGGCTTGCCACCGTCGCCGTCACCGTGCCGTCCGGCCCGGGGGCCAGGTCGTGGTAGAAAACCTGCTCCCGATAGGCCGGGTCCGGCTCGCCGAACCGGTCCCACGCCGCCAGCCCCGCCGCCGCGTCCTCGTCCCGCGGGCGTACTGGATGCGGCGGCAGCAAGAGCCGGCTCCCGGCATCCACCAGCGGGAAGCCGAGGTTGATGTGGTAGAGCAGCATGTGCTCTACCGGCCGATGGCCCAGGTTCTCCACCACGTCGGTCACCGTGAAGCGGTCTTCGCCCAGGTAGGCCGATATCTCCCGGGTCAGCTGGACGTGCGCGCCGAAGACGGCGGCCTCCCGGGCCCGCCCCCGTACCCACATGCGGTACCGGTCGCCCTCCCACTCGCCGTCGGCCCAGACCGATTCCGCCGGGGCGTGGCCGATGCGGCCATGCAGCCCCAACGGTTCGCCCTGGTCAAGGCAAGGGGCGCCGTTATACGTAAGCCCACAGGTGGTCAACAGCCCGCCGCCGAACGACCGGAGCCAGCCGGTCCCCTGCGGCTCCAGAAAGGCGGGGGCGACATCGCCGACCGCCGATCGCCAGGCCAGGGGCCGGCCGCACCAGGCGGCCTCGCCGATGTCCATGCCCCGGTCGGGCAGCACGGTGAACGACAGGCCGCTGCCCGTGCGGAACTGAACGACAGCCATCCCCTTGCCCGGCCCGTCGGCCAGGGTCAGCCGTCGGACGCCGCCTACCTGCGAGATATCGCCCACCTTCCGCAGCAGCTCCGCCCGGCTGTAATCAAGGCCAGCCAGTCGTACCATCTCAGTTCACCCGGGTGGCCCGGACAATCCGGACGTCGGTGAAGATGTCGTGCTCGTCGGTGCTGCGGGTGGAGAATTCGGAGACGATGGCGCCCGCCGGACCGGCCTGGAACCAGTGGAGCGTATCGGGCCGGAGGGTGTACTGCTCACCCGGATTCAGCACGATTTCATGCCAAACGGTGTAATACGGCTCGCTGCCGGCCGGTGGCTGGCAGGCTGGCTTCGGCGTGGCCGGACCCGCCACATACAGGTAGACCTTGCCCCAGCGGACCCGGAAGGTCTCCTCCTTGCCGGGGGCGCCGCCCACCGACGGATGCCGGTGCTCGGGACAGGTCTGAGCAGGCAGCAACACCAGCTCCTTGGCGCAGACCCGGTCCGTGTTGACGTAAACCACCAGCTCCAGGCCGGTCCGATCCACGTCGCCCAGGCCGAAGTCTGCCACTTCGATCGTGGCCCGTTCCGCCTCGGTCAGCACGATGGCTGCCCGCTCCAAGTACATAGCGGCCTGCTGCTGATAGGCCGCAACCTGCTCCTTGCTCAGCGTCATCTGCCGTCTCCTCCTTCGTGTGCGGCCATGAAGGCCTGAGTCTCCGCCAGATTCCGGATCCCCGCATAGGCGCCCAGCCCGGTGACGCAGAGGGCGCCCACGGCGTTGCCCAGACGGCCTGCCGCCGGGAGTGGCAGCCCCTGCAGGATGCCGGCGAGGAAGCCGCCCACCCAGGCGTCGCCGGCGCCGGTGGTGTCCACGGCGTCGACGGTAAAACCGTCCACCCAGAACTCGCCCTCCTCGTCCGCCAGATAGCAGCCCCGCTCCGCCAGCTTGATGCCAACCGTCCGAACGCCCCGGTTCCGAAAGAACCGGGCGATCGCCGGCGGCTCCGACAGGCCCGTCATGGCCCGGGCCTCGTCGTAGCTGGGGACAAAATAGTCGAGGTGCTCCAGGCAGCAGCCGATTTTCGCCAACCAGGCGCCGGTCGCATCCCAGACGGTGTCCATCACGGTGATGAGCCCCCGCCGGCGGGCCTCCGCCAGCGCCCAAGCCGCCGGTTCGCCGTCGAAGCCGGGCAGCAACAGCGCCTGGCCGACGAAGAAGATCCGGGATCGCCCCGCCACGGACCAGTCGATATCCGCCGCGCGAAACTCGGCGGTGGCGCCGTACGTATGGACGAAGCCCCGCTCGCCGCCTTCGTAAACCAGCACCATCGAGGCGGACGTGCCGACCGTCTCCGACCGCTGAACCCCCGCCACGTCGACGCCCCGGTCGGTCAGCGTCTGCAGCAGATAGTCGCCCAGGCCGTCGGCGCCCGTCTTGCCGACCAGTCGGGCGGTGACGCCCAACCGGGCCAGAGCGCTGGCGGTGTTCAGGGCGCATCCACCCGGCGCCAGCGCCATCTCCCGGACCAGTTCCAACCGGCCGGGGGTCGGCAGGTTCCGAACAGGACGGGCCAACAGGTCCGCCACCATGCCGCCCACACAGGTCACGCCTTCGCCCATGCTTCACTCACCTCGTGTACTTGCACACTTGCCGATGCGGACGGAGCCAGATCGAGGAGCCAGCGGCCTTCACCATCCGGCGTCAGCGGCTTGTCCGCCTCGAGCCGGGCGTTGGCCGGAGCGCCGGTCAG
Source organism: Mycobacterium leprae (assembly GCA_050262655.1). Taxonomy (GTDB): domain Bacteria; phylum Bacillota; class Sulfobacillia; order Symbiobacteriales; family Symbiobacteriaceae; genus DASXVX01. The sequence goes on from JBLNEM010000118.1 coordinate 4,030, forward strand.
CCGCAGGGAGAGCCGCAGCGGCCGGGGCCACGGGTTTGCCAGGACCAGGCGCAGGCCGGCAGTCTGCGCCTCCGTCCGCAGGGTAACCGCCTCCAGGGCAACGGCCCGGCGAGCGGGCCAGTCGATGACCACGTCGCCGAAATCGTGCGCCTCCCTGGCGGCCAGGATGACCAGCCCGGCGCACCAGGAGTGGGAGAGCCCCAGCACGGTGCCCTTGGGGGCAATGCCGTCGGTGTGGTACCACTGCTCGGAGATCATCCCCCGGCGGGCACCGAAGTCGCCGTCCCGGCGGGCGATGAACTGCAGGAAGCACTGCAGGTGGTCGCGCACGCGCTCCACGTAGTGCAGATCCCCCGTGGCCTGGTACAGGGCCAACAGCTCCCGGGAACAGATGAGCCCGTAGTTGTGCAGATGCGGGTTGCAGGGCGAGGCGATGTCGCCGCCCACGGTCCGGTAGTCGTACAGCGCCAGCGGTGTCTCCGGCGGGAAAGGCGTGTTGTAGGCCAGACGGAAGGTGAGGGTCCACTCCGCTGCCTGGCGGGCCAGATCAAGCCACTTGCTCTCGCCGGTAGCCTCGTAGAGGGCAGTGAAGGCCATCACGGCGTTGTAGCCATCTTCGGAGGTGGGCGTCAGGTGGACGTCCTCCGGGGCGCCGTAGAGGAAGGCATCGGCCACGAACCGGGCGTAGTAGGCGCCGGCCCGGGCGGCCGCCTCGGCGTACGCCGGGACATCCAGGAGGCGGGCGCCCAACAGCAGGGCCGGAATCCAGATCAGCCCGCCGGCGCCGTCCCACTCGGTCACTTCGCCGGTCTCCTTGTGATAGTAGCTCCCGAGATTTCCGTCCGCCCGCTGGTGTCCGGCGATGAAGGCCAGGTTGGCGGCCACGGCCGCCTGCCAGGCAGGACGGTC
>JBLNEM010000119.1:0-6131 GCA_050262655.1 Mycobacterium leprae
GCAGGCGATGGGGCGCATACGCTACCCTGCTCTTACTCCTGGTTTCGGTAACCGGGTGCGGACCTTCCGCACCGGCCGCCGGGCTCCGTGACGACCAACAGGCGCGGCCTGAAATGGGCGCCAGCCTCAAGGGTGACGAGCAGCTTGTATTCAGTCCGCAACCGGTGAGTTTGGTCTTTGTCGGGGACGTGATGCTTGCCCGGACCCCCGGCGCCGCCATGCTCAAGGGGGCCGATCCGTTCGCCGCCGTTGCACCCGTGTTGAGGGACGCCGACCTGGCGGTGGGCAACCTGGAGTGTGTGGTGAGCACCATGGGCGAGAAGGTGCCGAAGGCCTATAACTTCCAATGCTCGCCAGCGGTGGTGCCTTACCTGTTCCGATCCTTCGGTGCGGTGTCGGTGGCCAACAATCACTCCGGCGATTTCGGCAAGGCCGCGTTCGCCCAGGAACTGGGTCTGCTCGCAGAGGGCGCTGTGCCCTTCTTTGGTGGGGGGCACAACAGCCACCAGGCCCACGCACCGCTGATTCTGAACCGCCGCGGCCTGCGCATTGCGCTGCTCGGTTACGATGAGGTGGAACTCCGGAGCTACGAAGCGAGTGAAGAGAGTCCAGGTTTGGCCTGGAGTGACGACGATCAGGTGGTAGCCGACATCACTGCGGCCCGGGCAGCCGCCGATATGGTGGTGGTCTTCCCGCACTGGGGGCTGGAGTACCACCGGACCCCGTCTGACCGGCAGGTCAGTCTGGCCCACAAAATGATCGACGCCGGCGCCGACCTGGTGGTGGGGTCGCACCCGCACGTGACACAGACGGTGGAGACCTATAAGGACCGGCTGGTCGTTTACAGCCTTGGGAACTTAGTGTTCGACGACTTCCTGGACGTGCCCCCGGAGCTGAACGAGCCGTCACGCACCAGTTGGATGCTCAGAGTGACATGGCAGAACGGCGCAATCAAAACGTGGGATACGCTGCCGGCCCGAACCGACGACGACGGCTTCCCGCACCTGCTGTCCGGCATGGATACCCCGTGCAGCAACGGCGTCTGCACCCACCCATAGACGAAAGACCGCCTCCGTCGGGCAGACTACCCGGCAAGGAGGCGGTTTGCATTGAAGCAGGAAGAGGCGCTACAGCAACTGCACGATCTCTGGGATCTGGCGCACCGGACCTACGAGCGGCAGGTGAACCTGCCGGAGGCGATGCCGCTGCATGTTCATCCCCAATCGCTGAACTATGGCAAGGACCTGACCCGGGCGGAGGGCGAGTACAACCGGCTGGTGGCGAAGTGCTGGGCCGACGGGATTCTCACCGCGGCCGACCTGGCACGGGTGGGGCTGCCTGAACGGCTGGACCTGCCGGAGCCGGAGGCTCAGTCGCCCGATCAGCCAAAGTGAATGGGCAGGTTGAGCTGTAGTGCTGAGCGGGTCAGACGGCTGAGCGCAGCCCAGACACGGACCGGACCACCTGGTAGGTCCGGTTCTTCGTCTTCGGGGGTGGCTGCCACCAGCGCCACTTGATTTGGGTACCGGGAGGCCAGCGCTGGCTCCAGTGCGGCCAGTTCAGCCTGGAGGCGCACCGCCGAGCCGACCGAAACCTCATCGATGAAGAAGGCCTGAGGGAAATCCACCGGCAGGTAGTAGCCGTCGGTATTGGCGTGGTTGATCAGGTGGTTGTAAACGAACCCCGGGGCGACCCTTCCTTCATAGTAGTCGTCTACCGTGTGTCCCTGAACCGCCGCTGCAATCTGCCGCAGCAACTCCAACTCATCGGTGTCGCCCACCTCGGCATACTCGCCATCCTCCTCGCGGGGTTCGGCGAGGTCCACCTCCAGGCCGTACAGGTCCCGCAACACATCGGCGATTTTCTGGGCCTTCACCCGGTCCACCAACTGCATCAGGTCCAGTTCTTCCGGATCTTCCTCGCCCGAAGTAGCGGCGTACATCTCTGGGGTATAGACCAGCGGCTGCACCGCTGCGCTAAGTTCCACGACAGGCTTTCCTCCTTGAAGGCTACTGCGTGACTATTATCCCCGATCTCAGTTACCGGCTGCAGCCGAGAGGCCGTACCGGCCTTGCTGCGTCATCTGGCCGGTAACGGCGGTGTCCAGCACGGCCATGGTCAGGTCGCCGGTTACCTGCCCCTGATCGAGGTCCGGGTGATACTCGACGATATCCAGCGCCACGAGGTGCCGGCGACGGGCGATATAGGCAACCAGTTCCAGCGCTTCATGGCGGCGCAAACCGCCAGGTACGGGGGTTCCGGTTCCCGGTGCATCCACCGGGTCGACGGAGTCGATATCAAAACTGAGGAAGACGTTTGGCTTCAGGCGCTTCACGGCCCGCTCCAATTCGTGGCGGATCTGGTCCGGGCTCAGCACTTCAACCTTGTGCTCAGCCAGCAGCCGCTGTTCGCCTTCGTCCAGCGAGCGGATCCCCCAGAGCCGCAGGTCAGCGGGGCTCATCAGTTGGGGCACATACTCAGGCATCAGCCCGCACGCCATGGCCAGCGGCATGCCGTGGGTATTGCCGGAGGGGGTAGTCTCCAGGGTATTGAAGTCGCCGTGTGCGTCGATCCAGACCACGTCAAAGCTTTGCCCCATCTGGGAAAGCGCCCAGATGGTCCCCAGCGAGGTGCTGTGATCTCCGCCGATGGTTGTCATGAGGCTGCCTGACTGGTGGCGGGCCAGCCAGGTCTCCATTTGCAGTTTGGCGGCGTCCACCGTCTTCCTGACCTGAAGCTCTCTTGGGTCGCTCTTGCGGCCTTCCGGCAGGGTTATGTCGCCCAGATCGTCGACAGCAAGGCCCTGGCGTTGGAGATGGTCGACCAGGCCCATCGCACGGAGCGCTTCGGGACCATGTCTCAGAGCCTTGCGTGGCATGCCCAGTGTTGTCGGAAAACCCAGCAGCTCTATTCGCATAATGCTCCCCCGTATAAACCTTTAAGCAGATCCAACTTTATGCATACATGATTATTCACCATTGTATATTCTCCTCACCGCGGCGTCTTTCCTGCCAAAAAGGCGTTCATTTTTTCCCTCCCGGCGGGTGAAGCTAGCGGGGAGGAGGGACCCCAATGACAGCCATGAAAAAGGCGGGGACAGCCAAGTCGCCCGCCAAGAAGAAACCGAAAGAGCCGTCACCGTTGGATTTGCTGAAGCTGGAGATTGCCGCCGAACTCGGGCTGGCCGAGAAGGTGGCCTCGGAGGGATGGGGTAACCTTACCGCCGTTGAGACCGGTCGGCTGGGCGGCATTCTGCACAAACGGTTACGGGACCGGAACCTGGCCATTGGGCCCCGGGGCACATTGGTATCGCCACGCTGATCTTCTTGCCCTTGGGCAGGAGGTTAGCCGTCCGGTCACGAAAAGCACCCCCTGAGAAGTGCAATTCACGCTTGTACGCAAACTGAGGGGGTGCTTTTTCTATGCGGTACAAGGCAGCGGCTGTCCAGTTTGACCCGAAGTTCATGGACCGAGCCGGCAACACGGAACGCCTGGCGCAGTTAGTAACCCAGGCGGCCGCCACCGGCGCTCGCCTGGTGGTGCTGCCGGAGATGGCAGCCGTTGGCTACTGCTTCGTGGATCGGCAAGAGGTCTCCGGCGTGGTGGAGCATGTGCCGGATGGCCCCACGGTTCGGACCTTTGCCGACCTGGCGGCGACATTAGGCATCTACATCGTTGTAGGGCTCCCCGAAGTGGAGCCTTCAACCGGTGCGTTCTATAACACGGCAGTCCTGCTGGGGCCGCAGGGGTACATTGGCCAATACCGCAAGACCCACGCGTTCATGGATGACACCCGTTGGGCGCGGGACGGCAATCTCGGCATTCCGGTCTTCGATACCGACCTGGGACGGATCGCCATCCTGATCTGTATGGACGCGGACTACTTCGAACCCGCCCGCGTGGCAGCGCTGTCCGGCGCCGACGTGATCGCCTTTCCAGCTAATTGGCTGGGTTCCAGGCTTTCCTGGCGCGCACGAGCGAGCGAGAACGGCTGCTACATGGTCTGCGCTAACCGGCCCGGGGACGAGCGGGGCGTCAAATTTGCGGGGCATTCGGCGATCATCGATCCGAATGGAACGGTGCTGGACGAGTTGGCGATGCAGAACGGCGTCGCCGTCGCCGAGATTGACACCGATCTGGCGCGCACCGCCCGTGGTCGGGCTCTTGCGCTGCGACGGCCGGAGGAGTATCAGGATCTGCTGCTGAGCAGCTACCTCTGGTACTGGCGCAACCTGCGCAACATGCCTGAGGGGCGCCCGGTTGTGGTGGCGGCGGGGTCCGGGACGGAGGCTGCCGCCATGGCGGATCAGGTTCGCCTGGCCGACAAACAGGCTCGGGACCAGGAGATGGGCGGATTAGACCTGATGGTCTTCCCCCTGGGCACTGCTCCGGCCAATGCTGACTCGCTCTGGCAGACTGCACGGGAACTCAACTGTTATCTGGTTTGGGGCTCCACCGAGCCCAGCGGGGTTGCAGCCACTTACCTGGTGGGACCGGCAGGGTTGATGGCGCAAGAGCGGACCGGGGCGACCGGCAACCACCCCGAAGAGCGCTTCGCAGTCCACGACCTGCCCTGGGGCCGGATTGGCCTTTTGACCGGTGCCGATCTGCTCCTACCGGAGCCCTGCCGCATTCTGGCGAAACGAGCAGCCGACTTGATCGCCGTGCCCGCGGCCTGGGAGTCCCAGGAGACGCAATTCCTTTGGTCGGTCCGCTCCTTCGAGAATGATACAGGCGTGGTTGTGGCCAACGCCCTTGGCGGCAGCGGCATCTTCGCACCGGGCTACCGGGGGGAGAACCGGCCGGTCGGCGGTATCGTGGTGGGGGTTGTCAACACCGGACTGGAGAAGCTGCGGTGTAAAGAGATGCTCCGCAAGCTGCAACCGCGGTGGTACGATCCGCTGGTGAGTCGATAAAGAGCGCAGGCCCGGCAAGTGCCGGGCCTGCGTTTTCTTAGTTGGCGTTCAGGTTGACCGATCCGGTAGTGGCCGCCAGGCTCACCGTGTACTTCCCGTCGCCGTTGGTGCCGACGGCGGAGCTGGCGGGCCCGGTGCGGTTTACGCTCATAAAGGACGGTACCGACAGGGAGCCCGAGTTGGTCTGCGCCGTCACCTTCATGCCGCTCTCCTTGGGCACCGTCAGGCCGACAGCACCGGTCTGGGTCTTCAGGGTGACGTCGCCCTGGAGAATCGTCCGGGTACTGGCGTGGATACCGCCGGTCCGGGTCTCGGCCATGAGCTTGCCGCCGCTGAAGCCGTTCACGTTGATGCTGCCCGTGGTGGTGTCCAGTTGGAGCTCCCCGTTCACTTCGCCGAGGTCCAGTGCGCCAACCGTGGTGTGGGCAGAGATCGGGCCTTCGAAGTTGCGGACCGAGATAAAGCCCGAGGTGCTGCTGGCGGTCAGCGAGCCACTGCCGGACTGAACGCCGATCCGACCGACACGGCTGGTCAACTGAAGGTTTCCGTGATAAGCGGGCACATCGATCCAGCCGGTGCCGGTGGTAGCTTGCACGGTCAGACCGGGCGGAGCGTAGATCACGTACTGGATGCCGATATTGGCGAGTTGGCCACTGAGTTCGGGCATCAGGCGAACTACTTCACCCTTAGTGAGGTCCAATCTGATATTATTAAGTTGTTCCCGGACCGCGGTGGTGTCCAGCGAGAAGCCTTGGGCCGTGTAGGTAGCTTCGACGCGGATCTCGCTCTTGTTGCTGTTCTCCTGGACCGTCACCGTACCGACGTTGACCTCGGCCACGATCTGCTTGACGCCTTCGGCGGAAGCGCTGACTGTCTCAGTCCGACTTTCCGCCGGGCCCATGTGCAGGAAGGGGATAATGCCCCCGCCCTGGCTGGTGATGAACCCGCGGAACGTGGCGATGCCGAGGCTCAGTATGATCACCAGCGTGAGCAGAATGGTGCCGCCCCAATCGAAGCGGAGCCGGTGGTCTGACTCGCTGCGCTGCAGGAGCACCGTGTGGACCAGGTATTCGAGACCGAAGCCGATCAGGGCCAGGGGCCATAGTTTGACCAGCAGATTCAGGGCGTGGTAGTTGCTGTACAGGTTGTCGATCAACAGCGCCACACCGAACGCCATCAGACCGACCGCCACAGTGGCCCGCCCGACTCTCCGTG
>JBLNEM010000120.1:0-4297 GCA_050262655.1 Mycobacterium leprae
CCAGCCCGGTGCACCACCTCTACGTGGTGGAGACACCGGATGGCAAGCAGTACCTCGTGCCGGCCGTGAAGGCATTTGTCCAGGAGATCGACCTGGCACACGGCCGCATCGTCATCACCCCGATCCCGGGGCTGCTCGAAGAGTAAGAGTAAGGCCGGGGTGTACCCCGGCCGTTGCTTTTACGTTCTCGTCTACTGTCACGGAGGGAGGGGATCCGCATGCTGATTCACCTGCTTACCATACACCCTTCGATTGTGGAGGCGCCGCTGCAGGAATCGATCCTGGGGCGGGCTCAGGCGGAGGGGCTTTTGGACATTCGGGTGGTCAACATCCGGGATTTTGCACTCTCCAAGCACCAACAGACCGACGACTATCCTTACGGGGGTGCCGTTGGTCTGCTGATGAAGCCGGAGCCGGTGCACGGCGCCCTCAACTGGTGCCGGGAGCGGGCGCCAGAGGGGGCCCGCCGGCCGCGGGTGATCCTGATGGATCCGCAGGGGAAGCGGTTCGACCAGTCCCTGGCTGAGGAACTGTCGCAGGAGGAGCATCTCATCTTCGTTTGCGGCCGCTACGAGGGGTTCGACGAGCGAATTCGGGCGATGGCCACCGATGAGATCTCCATCGGCGATTATGTGTTAATGGGCGGCGAACTGCCGGCCCTGGTCATCATTGAGGCGGTCTCCCGCCTGATTCCCGGAGTGCTGGGCGACATCGTCTCGGCCGAAACGGAGTCCTACTCCTCCGGCATTCTGGAAGGGCCGCAGTACACCCGTCCCCCCGAATTCGAGGGGATGCGTGTCCCGGAGATCCTCCTGTCGGGCGATCATGGCGCCATTGCCCGCTGGCAGCGCAACGAAGCGCTGCGGCGGACCTATGAACGGCGGTCGGACCTGCTGGCGCATGTGGAGTTGTCCTACGCCGATCAGGTTTTTCTGGCGGAGCTGAAGGGGGAGGAGCCCCCGCCCGACCCCAGGAAAAAGCGCAGGCACCGGTGACAAGATTCGTCCTTGCCAGCGCTGGGTTCCCTTGTTATAATAAAATGCGTGTCATAACGGACGGTCCGCTACCGGTCACCTTCAACGCTCCGAAGCCCGGCATGAACGTCACGTACAAGAGGTGAAACTGTAAAAATGGCTAACATCATCAACGAGATCGAAAAGGAATTCCTGAAGGCTGATATCCCCGCTTTCCGCCCCGGCGACACCGTTCGGGTCAACGTGAAGGTCGTGGAAGGCAACCGTGAGCGTATCCAGGCGTACGAAGGCGTCGTGATCAAGCGGCAGGGTGCCGGTCTGAACGAGACCTTCACCGTGCGTCGGATCTCTTATGGCGTGGGCGTGGAGCGTACTTTCCCGGTTCACAGCCCCCGTCTGGCCAGCATCGACGTGCTGCGCCGTGGTATCGTTCGTCGTGCCAAGCTCTACTATCTGCGTGCACTGACCGGTAAGGCTGCGCGTATCCGTGAGCGGGCCAACACGAAGTAATCAACCCAGCCGCTCCGCTCAACACTTTCGCGGGTGATGAGCGGAGCATTCTTCTATAATAGTGGTTGAAGCGACCCGCGGGACTGTTCTTCAGTCCCGCTTTTGTGTCGAATGGAGGGACCCTACATGGCACAGATTACTGAGGTTCCGCCGCCCGGGACCCGCAAGAGCGTGACACGGGAGCTCATTGAGACCGTTGTGCTGGCTCTGGTGGTCGCCTTTGTAATCCGTACCGTTCTGGTGGAACCTTACTGGGTGAAGGGCAGTTCCATGGCTGACACCCTGCATGACCGGGACCGCGTGCTGGTAAACAAACTTACCTATCGCTTTGTGGCGCCACAGCGGGGCGACGTCATCGTCTTTCAGTATCCGCGCAACCCTGCCGACGACTTCATCAAGCGGGTGGTAGGCGTGGCGGGGGACACCGTGGAACTGCGGGGCGGAAAGGTCTACGTGAATGGCCAGCTGTTCCGGGAAGCGCCGCAGGTGCTGCCGTCGGCCGATGATTTTCCTGCCACCACGGTACCGGCGGACTCCGTCTGGGTGTTGGGCGACAACCGGACCAACAGCGAGGACAGCCGTATCTTCGGCGAGGTTCCGCTCGGCAATATCAGAGGAACCGCCATTGTGCGGATCTGGCCCTTGACCCAGGTGTGCCGGTTGATGAACCCGGAGAAACAGGCTGCGAATGGTTCCAGGGGGGTACTGACTTGCCCGTAATTCAATGGTTTCCTGGCCATATGGCGAAGGCTCGGCGGATCCTGGTCGAGAACGCGCCGCTGGTCGATGTCATTCTTGAAATCGTCGATGCCCGCTGTCCCCTGGCCAGCAGCAATCCCGACCTGATGAAGCTGGTGGCCGACAAGGCCCGTATCAAAATCCTCAACAAGGCGGACCTGGCCGACCCCAATGCCACGCGGGCCTGGGTGGACTATTTCACACGGCAGGGCGAGTCGGTCGTGGCACTGGATGCCGTGCGCGGTACCGGAGCCGCTGAAGTCCTGAAAGGTGTCCGCTCGGCCTTCGCCCCTCGGCTGGCGGAGTGGACGAAGAAGGGGCGGAAGCCGCGTCCGGCTCGGGTCATGGCGGTCGGCATTCCTAACGTCGGGAAATCCTCGGCCATCAACCGCCTGGCCGGCGCCCGGAAGGCGATCGTCGGGGACCGTCCCGGCGTTACCCGCGGCAAGCAATGGGTGCGTATCGGCAGCGACATCGAGCTGCTGGACATGCCGGGCATCCTGGTGCCCAAGTTCGAGGAGCAGCGGGACGGCGTCATCCTGGCCGCCATCGGCTGCATCAAGGAAGAGATCTTTGACACGCGCGAAATCGCCGGGCAGCTTCTGACCGAACTATGGCCAAAAGTACCCGACGTGTTGGCGACCCGTCTCGGGCTGGAGAGCCCGTCCACCGAGCCGATGGAGAACCTGGCGGCAGTGGGGCGGGCCCGCGGACTGCTGAAAAGCGGTGGAACCGTTGATGCAGAAAGGGTAGCGGCCCTGGTGCTCCGCGAGTTTCGGGACGGTAAGCTGGGAAGAGTTACCTTACAGGACCCTGTATGAAATCTTCATGGTTCGGACAAATCCGCCGAGCCGCATTCCTTCGTCACGTAAAAAACCGGCAAAGCGCGTCAATCCAGCCTCTCAGCCTGTAGCGATGTGTTGACAGGAGAGTGGCAGGAGTTTACGACCCTAGCGACGAAAATTCTCCCACCAACCCGGCCGATGGTGGAAACGGGGATTCCTTTTTTTACCAGGGTTTCACGGCCGCCGGGGGTTGGCGAGTGTCCCAATCGTCATCCGCAAGGTGGGGGTGTCTAGCCATGCGTGTGAACCTCAAGAAGATGAGCCTGAAGAAGCTTCAGGAACTCATCGGCGAGGGAACGCCCGAGGTCTACTCCGAGGTTATCAGTGTCCTCGGCCACGATCCGCGGGGCGGGGCCCAGAAGCTTGTTCGCTACTGTCGGGACCAGCTTGACGAACTGCAGAAGGAACGTGACCGGATCAACCGCATGTTCAGCTACGAGCGGCAGGTTTGGGCCATGGGCTACCGCTACGTGGCCGGCATCGATGAAGTGGGCCGCGGGCCACTGGCTGGGCCGGTGGTAGCGGCTGCGGTCATCTTGCCGCAAGAGGTGATGCTTCCCGGTATTGAGGAGGGCAAGAAGTTGTCGGCCAAACGGCGCCAGGACCTCTACGAGCGTATTCGCGATACGGCCGTAGGGATCGGCATCGGGATGGTCCATCCGGAAGGCATCGACGAGGCCAATGTGATGATCGCTACATATAAAGCCATGGTGAAGGCCGTGAGCGATCTCCCGGTGTCGGCAGACTACCTGTTGATCGACGCACTTCACCTGCCTGGTGTAACCCAACCGCAATCGCCGGTGGTTGGTGGTGACGGTCAGTCCTGCTCGATCGCGGCGGCCTCCATTGTCGCCAAGGTAACCCGTGACAACTACATGATTGAGATGGACAAGCAGTACCCGCAGTATGGGTTTGCGAGCCATAAGGGGTACGGGACGCTGGAGCACCGGGAAGCTCTCTAGAAGTATGGACCCTGCCCGATCCACCGCAAATCGTATGGATCGGTCCGAGAGATCATCTCTCTCACGCCCGGTTCTTCCTTCCTGGACGACTAGGTGGGCAGCCAGTCCAGCCACACGGTTACCGGCCGTGACGGCGAGGAAGCAGCAGCCCGGTTTCTGACGGACAGCGGGTACCGGATCATTGAGCGGAACAGCCGCTGCCGCCAGGGTGAAATCGACCTGATCGCCCGAGAGGGGGCCTGGGTCGTTTTCGTTGAGGTGAAGACCC
>JBLNEM010000121.1:0-3970 GCA_050262655.1 Mycobacterium leprae
CGGCCCGGCTCGGTCTCTCGCTGGGCCCCCTGCTGCCGCTGGTGCTCTTCTTCCTGCCGCTGCGTGAACCTCGATAAGAAGAATCCCCCTGTCGGGTCAGCGACCCGGCCGGGGGATTTTGCCTCCCTCCTACCGGCGGCCAGGCCTTCCGATCTGCGGCGGAAAACGCCCTTCGTTGATGGCCGCCTTCTTCTTGAAGGCCGCTTCCAGGTCGATTCCTTCCGCTTCGGCCAGCCGCAGCATGTACCAGAGCACATCGACACACTCCAGCGCTACCTCTTCCACCCGGGCGGGGTCGAGCTTTTCGTCGTTCTGCACCCACTGGTAATGCTCCATGATCTCGGCGGCTTCGATTGCGATCGACATGGACAGGCTCTTGGGTGTGTTGTAAACGTTCCAGCCGCGGCTGGTGGAAAAATCGACGACTAGCTTTTGTAGATCGGCGATGCTGCTCATTGTGACCCCTCCATATGTACTTGCTCTCAGGCTGACGATAGCACTGGCCGGAGCCGGTGGCAATAAGCGAGGCCACCCGCCCTTCCGTGGCAGGTGGCCTTCGGTCGACCTGATTAGCACCAGAACTCCTTCAGTCCCTTCGCCAGGGACTTCCCCTGCCGGAAGCCGGCCATCGCTGCGACAGCGGTGCGGCTTTCGTCCATCCAGTTCTGGCCGGCTGCCTCCCGTGTTCCTTCGTCGGGCCCGATCACTTCAATGGTGGCCCCGCCGGCGGTTAACTGTTCCATCTCCTGCTCCAACGAGGGCGTGCGCCCCGAAGGGTTGACCACCAGCACGCGATCGGCGCCCACGGCCAGATCTGCGTTGGTGTTGGTGCGGAACCCGCCGTCCATGTAGCGGTTGCCTTTGATGGTGACCGGCGGGAAGACGCCGGGTACCGCGCAACTGGAGGCGACGGCCTTCGCCAGCGGCACCCCGGCCTCCCGCGACCAGACCGTGAACTCGCCGCTGCTGGTGTCGATGGCGGTAATGAGGAGATCCCGATCCGGCCACTGCACGTGGCCGAGCCAATGCTCGAAGAGGCCGAGCCATTCGCCTTCCGACTGTGTCCGTGCTGACAGGGACATGGCGCCGATCTCCCGGAGGATCGCCGGCGTGCGTTGTACGCCGTTCCACCGGGCAAACATGGCCTGTAGGTCAGGCGGGGCCTGCCGCTTGGCTGCATCAACCGTGGCAGTCTGCTTCTGCTGCGAGGCCAGCAGCCCCATCGGGTCAATGCCGGTGGCGAGCACGGCGCCCACTACCGAACCGGCAGAAGTGCCAACCAGCAGATCGGCGGTCGCGACACTCACACCCCCGGAAGCTAACCCGGCAGCCAACCCCGCTTCCCAGCCGATGCCGACGGGACCGCCGCCGCCCAGAACCAGTGCGCGCTTCATCGCGGGTAACCTCCTTTCGGACCACCAAGCCTTGTAGGGCTCATTGTAATGCGTTTTTTCCGTCAACGATATAGTTCGCTTGTACAAGCGTAGACTAGCTGTCCGAGGGGGGCCTGCCAGTATGCTTGATACGCACCCCTCACTAGACTGTACAAATGGAGTCTGACCCGATGCAGGAGGGGCGCGCCGGCAATGCGCAACATAGCATGCCAGTGAACCATTTCCTCACCAGGAGGCATCGTCGATGGCAGCGCTGACTCCCACCCTTTCGACCCAGACCCTGGCGCCCCTCCTTCAGAATGCGCTGGTCACCAACCCGCAACTGCGGTCAACCCTGACCGCCAACCCGGCCCTGTTTCAGCTCATCCTGGGCAACCCGCTGCTGATCCTGCTGCTGCTGCTGAATCCCACCCTGTTCTTCCTGCTGCTTTCCAACCCAATTCTGCTGCAGCTGATTCTGCAGAATCCGAGTCTGCTGTTCCTGCTCCTCCAGAACCCATCGCTGGCGACCACGCTGCAGACCAACCCGTCGCTGCTCACCAGTTTGGCCGCCAACCCGTCCCTGCTCAGCAGTCTGGCCGCCAACCCGTCCCTGCTGGGCCAGCTCGGTCTGGGCGGCCTCGGCACGCTGGGCCAGCTCGGCTTGGGCGGCCTCGGCACGCTGGGCGGCATCTAGCGCAACTATACACAAGGGGCACCCCCGCTACGGCGGGGGTGCCCCTGGGCGTCTATGATGACCTTGCGCTGTTAAGGAAAACTGCGGATCATGCAACGGATATCGGGCTGACATCGTCTTAATACAAGGAATAATTTGGACGTGTTGACCGATCGGGGCGTTGATTAGGCCAGGGGAGGTAGAAGAATGCGCCTGCCAGATGTGCGCAGCTTGGTCATCGTGTTATTGTCCGGGTTGGCTATTGGAATGGGGTGGGCATGGCAGCACGCACAGAAAGAACTGACCATTCTAAGGGAGCGACAGGATGAACACTTGGCCAATGATGCTCGGTTAATGGTTCAGGTGCAGCAGTTGCAGGGCGATCTCAACCAACGTGATAGGCTCGACAGAGAGGTACGAAGGAATGAGCTATCTCCCCAACTGTGCCGTTATGTCCTGCTGAAAGAGAACTCACATCCGCATACACAAGCAGCAGACGACTTGGCGGACAGGTTACTAGAGGAGTTTGGTCTTGAGGACGCAGTGCTGAGCGTGAGTGTGGCAGAGGACGTTGCTTTTGTTGATCTCAGAGACTTTTCCCGTGATGCTCCCAACCTGTCAACCTCAGACGGCAGCGGGGCGTTGCTTTGGGCACTGAACGATACGGCCCTTCGATTCGATGTAGATGAGGTTGTATATCTGTTTGAAGGGGACTTCTTTGGGTTTGGCGACTTTGTCCAAAGAGGGTTCATGCCCTACACTCGGTCAGATTACAAGGCGAGAAGAGACGCCTCTAGCGGAAACAACTGAAGGAGGGTTCCCAAGCACTCGTCGCAGTGTTAACGGGCCAGTGAACAGGGGGCAACCAGACGGAGTGAGGACACCGGCTGGGTGTCCTTATTTCATGTCATGGACCTTTCATACAATCCGAGAGAGGGCGAAGTGCAGGTGGCCCTTCTACAGGCTCAATTCCTGCCTGTAGGCACCCAATCTCGCTTGATCTCGCTTTACCTCGCTTGATGCGCCATTGAAGTGCATTGAAGCGCCTTGAAGTGCATTGAAGCGCCTTGAAGTGCATTGAAGTGCATTGAAGTGCATTGAAGTGCCATGTCCTGATCCGACACTGCGACCCTGAGTTGGGACGAGACTTCACAGATTCGTTATACTACTGGCCGTTGCAACCCCGTCTGTGAGGTGTTATATTTTGCATAGAAAGTTCTGTTATCTACTTCCGGAGGCGAAGGAGTCTCTAATCGAATGGAGGATGACGTGATGAAGAGGGAGGATACCTTGAAGGAAGCGGCCAGGCTGGCCGCTGAGTCCGTGGCCGCGGCACGCATGTCACAGTCCTTTGACTTCACGACAGTCCCGGAGATCGAGCGGGCTCTGGCGCCGGAGCTTATGATCCGAGGTTCAGGCTACACGGCGGTGTTCAGTGCCAAGGCTACCGAACTGCTGACGAAGGCTTCCACCGAACGGCATCTGGGACCCCATGCGCCGCACCTCGCCCTGGGGCGGGATGCCGCCAACCCGGATGATCTGATTGCAACGCCGGCGGCCAGCGCCGGCCCAGACACACTCCCTGTCAGTTGGAGCAATCCGAAGGCTCCGGCCGTGAATCTGCGCAAACTGTTTGCCCTTCGTCCCTTCAACGTCGCACCGTCACAACAGGCTCACGTCCCCGTCAGCGTGGATGAGGTCGAAGGCGCGGGCGCCGCCCTGGTTTTCCATCTGGGCAAGACATACCTGACTGACGCCAGCAAGCGGCGCACCACCTAGGGAGCGTACCACCATTGTGAGAGGACCCCACGCCTGGTCGGCGATGGGTCCTCTCACGCTGTACTCATTAAAGGAGCAGGGTGGCGACATAGTGGATTCCGGCGAAGCCAGCCAGGCCGATTTGCAGGAAGCCAAGCCATCG
>JBLNEM010000122.1:0-13826 GCA_050262655.1 Mycobacterium leprae
GCAGCAGCACATGCCGCGGGTTAATGGCGCCGGTAGGGCTCGTCTACCACAGCCGCAAAGGGTACCAGATCGTACATCGCTGTACGGCCTGCGGGGCGATCCGGCGCAACCGGGTCGTGGAGTCCGGTCTCGCCCCCGATGATCTGGATCAGCTAGCGCTGCTCTTCAGTTCCGCCTGCACATAACAAAACCGGCAGGGTCCTCACCCTGCCGGTTTGCGTTTGACCTGTTACCCCTGGGTATGCTTCACCAGCGCCTCGTTGATCAGCTTGATCGCCAGCTGCGGGTTGGCACGGCCCCGGGTCGCTTTCATCATTTGGCCGACCAGGAACTGCGCAGCGGAAGCCTTGCCGCCCTTCCAGTCTTCCACGACCTTCGGGTTGGCCTGCACCACCTGCATGGCAACAGCGAACAACTCGCCCTCGTCTGCCACCTGGCTGAGGCCCTCTTCCTTCACGATCGTCTCCGGATCCTTGCCGGTCTCCACCATCTTCTCGAAGATGGTCTTGGCGATCTTGCCGGTGATGACGCCCTTCTCCATCAACTGAAGCATCTGGGCCAACTGCTCCGGCTTCACCGGAATCTGATCCGGGCCGAGGCCCTTGGCATTCATCACCCGGTTTAGCTCGTTGATCTGCCAGTTGGCGACGGACTTCGCATTGCCGCTGCCGGCCAGCGCCACCGCCTTATCAAACCACTCGGCGAACTCCTTCTCCATGACGATGATCGAAGCATCGTACGCCGAGAGGCCATAGTCGCTGGTCAACCGCGTCATGATCTGGTCCGGCAGTTCGGGCAGCGTCGCCCGCACCCGGTCAATATCCGCTTCGGTCAGGGTCACCGGCGGCAGGTCCGGTTCCGGGAAGTAGCGGTAGTCGTTGGCCTCCTCCTTGGAACGGAGGGAGACCGAGACGCCCTTCAGATCCCGCCAGGAGCGGGTCTCCTGCTCGATGCGGCCCCCCGCCTCCAGGATGCCGATATGCCGCTTGATCTCGTACTCAATGCCCCGCATAGCGGCCGAGAACGAGTTGACGTTCTTCAGCTCGGAGCGGGTCCCGTAGACCGACGAACCCGCCGGCATGACGGAGACGTTCACGTCGCAACGCATGGAGCCCTCTTCCATCTTCACGTCGCTGACGCCGCAGTACTTCACGATCGACTTCAGCTTGTTCAGGAAGAGACCGGCCTCTTCCGCCGAGCGCAGGTCCGGCTCGGTCACAATCTCGATCAGCGGCACGCCGGCCCGGTTGAAGTCGATGAGCGAGGAATCGGCCTCGGCCACGTCGTCACCAGCATGCAGCAGCTTGCCCGCATCGTTCTCCAGGTGGATCCGGTTGATCCGGATCCGCTTGGTGGTGCCGTCGCTCAGGGTGATCTCCACATGACCGTCCCGGCAAAGCGGCAGGTCAAACTGGCTGATCTGATAGTTCATGGGCGAGTCCGGATAGAAGTAGTTCTTCCGGTCGAACTTGGAGTATGGCGAGACCGTGCAGCCCATGGCCAGGCCAGCCTTCACAATGTAGTCCAGCGCCTGCTGGTTCAGCACCGGCAGGGAGCCGGGCAGGGCGAGGCAGACCGGGCAGACGTTCGTGTTCGGCTCGGCGCCAAACTCATTCTTGCAGGAGCACCAGACCTTGGTCTCCGTGGACAGCTCCACGTGTACCTCGAGGCCGATGACCGCTTCCCACTTCTCGTTTGCCATGATGACTACTGCCCCCCCTTGGTCAAAGCCGGCCGCAGTTCATGGTGCGACGTCGACTTCTCGTATGCCCAGGCCATCTGCAGCAGACGGCTGTCGTCGAACTGCTTGCCGATGAACTGGAGACCAACCGGCAGGCCGTTGGCCAGGCCACAGGGGACCGACAGGGCAGGCAGACCGGCCAGGTTGACGGGAATGGTGCAGATATCCGCCAGATACATGGAGAGCGGGTCCGACTTCTCGCCCAGCTTCCAGGCAGTAACCGGAGAGGTCGGCGTAATCAGGGCGTCGAACCGCTCGAACGCCCGGTCAAAATCCTGCGTCACCAGGGTGCGAACCTGCTGCGCCTTCTTATAGTAAGCATCGTAGAAACCGCTGGAGAGCGCATAGGTGCCGATCATAATCCGGCGCTTCACTTCGGCGCCGAAGCCTTCTTGCCGGCTCTTCTCGTACATATCGACCACGCCGCGGGTACCCGTCGCACGGTGGCCATACCGGACGCCGTCGAAACGGGCCAGGTTGGCGCTGCACTCCGCGGGCGCAATGATGTAATAGGCCGACAGGGCATACTCGGTGTGGGGCAGCGAGCACTCCTCCACCGTGGCGCCCAGGCTCTGCAGGTGGGCGATGGCTTCGTTCAGCCGGGCCTTCACCTCCGGATCGATGCCGGCCGCGAAGTACTCCCGGGGAACGCCAAGCCGGATCCCCTTCAGAGAGGGTTCGCCGCCAAACTTCACCCCGGTCGGAGCCCGGCCCGCACTGGTGGAGTCACGCCGGTCGGGGCCGGCGATCACCTCGAAGAGGCGGGCGCAGTCCTCTACGTCCCGGGCGAAGGGGCCGATCTGGTCCAGGGAAGAGGCAAACGCGACCAGGCCATAGCGGCTGACATAGCCGTAGGTCGGCTTCATGCCGACGATGCCCGTCAATGCAGCCGGCTGGCGGATGGAACCGCCCGTGTCGGAACCCAGCGAGAGGGGCGCCTCCTCGGCAGCCACCGCCGCGGCCGAGCCGGATGAGGAACCGCCGGGAATCCGCTCCAGATCCCACGGGTTACGGGTCGCATCGTAGGCCGAGTTCTCGCCGGAGGAGCCCATGGCGAACTCGTCCATGTTGGTCTTGCCAATGATGATCGCCCCGGCCGCCCGCAGCCGCTCTACCACGGTTGCATCATAGGGCGGCATATAGCCTGCCAAAATCCGCGAACCACAGGTGGTAGGAAGGCCGTCCACGCACATATTATCCTTCACAGCCACCGGTACGCCGGCCAAAAGCCCAATCTCCTCGTCACCGTTGCGGCGCCGACCGTCAAGCTTCTTGGCCCGGTCCAGGGCCCGCTCGCCTGCCACAGTCAGGAAGGCCTTTACCTGCGGTTCCACGGCTTCGATCTGCCGCAGATACGCCTCGGTGATCTCCACCGCCGACAACTCACCGGAGGCGAAGAGCCGGTTTAGCCGTGTGGCGCTTAGTCTCTGTGTTGCTCCTGTCATATCGCTCTAGCCCTCCGTGATCTTGGGAACCTTGAAGCAGCCGGCCTCGGCGTCAGGCGCCTGAGCCAGTACCTTTTCCCGGTCCAATGACTGATGGGGCTTGTCCTCCCGGAACACATTCGACAGCCTGACCGACTGGTAGGTTGGCTCCACGTTGGCCGTGTCCACCCGATTGAGGTTCTCAATATGCAGGAGGATCCGGCTCAACTGCTCCGTAAACGACTCCAGCTCCGCTTCGGAAAGCCCCAGGCGGGCCAAGTGGGCTACATGCTCTACCTGGTTTTTCGTTAGCGCCATTTCCGCATCACCGCCCATGCTCTCTTTGTGGGTTAACCCCTTAATTCTACCACAGTGCGAAAAGCAGGGGCAACTTGCCAACGCAGCAGGGAGCGTGTGGTTCATAGCGAACAGGATGTTCAGCGGCTTCAGAGGAGGTGTTCTGCATGGCCTTGAGTAGGGTGAAGCTCTTTTTCGACTTCAGCCACTCGGATCTGAGCGCTCAACTCGCCGAATGGCTGGATGAAACCATGGGTCAGATCCGGGTTACCGGCGTGACCATGGACTCCAACCAGCACGGCCACTGTATCGCGGTACTGTATCAGGAAACGCCCGGGCCCGTCTATCGCGCCCATGTCTGGTTCAATTGGAGCCACATGGCCCTGCAGCAAGACGTCAACGAGGGCCTGGCTGCCGTGGAGCAGGCCGAAGGCCGGTTCGTAGCCCTGGGCTCCAACGATCACGGGCATTGCCTGTGCATCATCGCCGAAGCCGAAGGAATGCCGGAGATTGGTTAGCGCCGGTACATACGTGAGCCGGGCCGGGGCAGAAATGCCCCGGCCCTGTTTGCGTCGGTCACAGCGTGTTGCGGAATACCCCATGCACCCGGGTGCGACTCTTGATCTCCGGCACCAGTCCGGTAATCTGCCCGGCGGCGTTCCGCTCGACGATCCAGTGGTAGTAGAAGATCTCATGCGGTGTGGCGCCTTCCAGCAGCACGCAGTGATGGCGGCCGTTGGCGTCCCGGTAAAAAAGATAACGCCCGTTCTTCACATCCAGTGCGCCGTTGTCGTCTCTGAACCAGACCCCGACACAGGTGCCCGGCCGAATCTCCCCCGGGGCTCCCGGCCCACGGAAGTTGCCGCAGTAGAAGGGGTTGTTCGACGGGAGGTCCGGCGTCAAACGCACCTCCACGATGCGGTCGAGCAGGCGCCGCTCGTGAAACGGGATGCCGGTGGTCGTATTGATGTTCCAGTGGGCAAACAGAACCTGGTCGGGCGAGCGGCCGAAAGCGGTATCGACGTATGGCAGCCAGGTCTGGCCGTAGCGGGCGGCAATGAGGCGACCATTGTGGACCTGAATCGTGTTTCCCTGCATATAATAGATGCCCACGCATGAGCCCTGGTTGATCCGCGGCATGCACCCCACGCTCCTGTCAGGAACGGCTGTACTGCCACATTATGTCGCGAACCGACAGGAGGCGTCATACGATCACGGCCTTGATCTACTCCCCCCGCAGCAGGGCCACCCGGTATGGATGCAGCACGGCCGTCATGACCCCTTCCCGCACGGCCGGATCGCCTGACACGATCACCCGCGCCTCCTCTTCTGACTCTGCTTCGAAGACGGCGATGCCAAACGACTCCTCCTCCAGCGTCCGCCCGGCGATGATCAACCGACCTGCAGCCAGCAGGCTTTGCAGATACTCGAAGTGCCGCCCGACAGCGGCGCTCTCTTCCGGCGTTGGATCCTCCGGCATGCCGGCGCGGGTTGGGCGCAAAACATAAAGCCACTGCTTCATACGCTCACCTCCAGTGCGCTCGCCGGCAATAGGATGGGCGGGGTGACCAGGTCAGACTGGAAGATCTCCCGGTCCCGCTCGCCAGCGATCTGCGTGCCCAGCGCCTGTGCCTTCGCCAGGTGCTCTTTCGCCGCGGGATTTCCCCCAAGCGCCAAAGCCCGGGCCAGGCACTCTTCCGCATAGGCGTAGTCGAAATCCCGGAAACCTAAGGCAGCGGCGTCCGCTCCCGCTGGGTGCGTGAGGGCAAGACACTGCTCTGCATGGCGCAGGGCCATGACGGAGTCACCCACGACCGCATAGACCCGGGAAAGCAGCCAGTGCCCACGTTGCAGGTTCAGGGCATTTCCTGCCTGGCTCCAGTGGAACAGGGAGGCATAAGCACTCCAGACCATCTGGTCATTCTCAGCCGGGGTGCGATCGGCTTTGCTCAGAAGTCCCCATACTGCCCCGTTCGTCTTCTGTGCCAACATTCGATGCTCGTCCCGTGCCAGCGGCCACTGCAATGCCACCGCTCTCGCCCTCTTTCAGATCCTTACTACGGCGATCTTACCATGCCGACCACTGGTAAATGAATAAGCTCCCCACCGGATGAAACTTCGACAGGAGAAGCGGCGTCAAAAGCGAAGACCGGACACTGTGGTCGAACTAGCTGTCACCAGGAGGGATCCCCATGATCAGATCCATACTGAAAGAGTTCAAGACCTTTGCCATGCGTGGGAACGTCCTTGATCTGGCCGTCGGCGTCATTATCGGCGCTGCCTTCGGCAAAATCGTCACGTCGCTGGTCAACGACATCATCATGCCGCCCCTGGGTGCGCTGATTGGGCGGGTCGATTTCACCAACCTGTACATTCCCCTCTCCCTCTCTCACGCCCACTATCCCAGCCTCGCCGCCGCCAGAGCCGCCGGCGCCCCCGTGATCGCATACGGACTTTTTCTGAACAACGTCCTCGACTTCCTGATTACAGCCTTTGCAGTCTTCATCGTCGTCCAGCAGGTGAACCGCTGGATGCCGAAGGCTAAGCCCGCAGCGGTCACGACCAAGGAGTGCCCGCACTGCAAATCGACGATTCCCCTCGGCGCCACCCGGTGCCCGCACTGCACCTCGGAACTGCACGACTAAGGCCGGACCGATGCGCAAACCGCCCCTTCCCCCAACAGGGAAGAGGCGGTTTTTTTATCGGTCACAGAACGGAGATCATGACCCGGTTGCCGTCGGGGTCAAACACGTTGAAATGCCGGCCCCCGGGATGCGGTTCCGGATCCCCAGCCGAGATGCCTTCGGCCTCCAGCGCGGTGCGAATCTCCTCCAGCTTTCCGCCGTCGAAGCCAATGACGGTCGCCGGCGTAGCGCCCTGCCAGAGCGAGATGGAGACCGTACCCCCGTTCAGAACGGCCCACCCCCGTCCACCAGCCACCAACTGGAGCCCCAGCTTTTCACTGTAGAACCGCTTCGAGGCTTCCAGATCTGTGCACTGAATGCCGACAGTCGTAATGTTGCCGATCATGACGATTTACCCCCACCTTTCGTGATAGTGATACTGTTCCACGTCGTGCTTACGCTTCCTTTCGCGTTCAGGGTTCGCCACACCGGCAGGCAATAACGAGCCCCCTCCAGCCGGATGGCAGACGGAGGGGGCTCCCAATTAGGCTGCTACGCTATGTTTGGATACTTCTCGGCAAACTGCTCGTCGGTCCAGACCAGGTACAGGATTCCTTCGATCAGCCCGATCAATGAAGGAATGCCGGTCCAACAGAACAGGATGTAAAGGATTCCCTGGCCCACTCTGCCCAGGTAGAACTTATGAATGCCAAGCCCGCCCACGACGATCCCCAGGATTGCGGCGATGAGTCGGCGTTGCGAAATCGCACTGGACTTACTGGCGCAAGTGTCACACAGGATCTTGCCGTTGACCTTGTTCATACAGACCTGGCAGACGCCTTTACCGCAGCGCACACAATACCCTACGGCCTCGGTCTGAGCATGCACATAGCAGTTCATCCGATCTGGACCCCCTCTGCTCGAACTTGCATTCTGCGGTCTGACTTCCACGGCGGATTGTGATTTCCCTCTAAACGGTCTCAATCCGATATGGTAAAAGTCCGATTATATTGCACCGTGGGGCTACCGCCACTCCATCCCGGTGATCTCTACGTAAAGATCGGCGCGTCTATACGTCAAAAACCGCCCCTCCCCGTTGCGGGGAGAGGCGGCTCTTCTTGTTTGCGATTAGCTGGGCTTGCGCATATGGCAGGCGACCCAGTGATCGTGGCCCACGTCGATCATCGGCGGCTCCACGGTCTTGCAGATCTCGCCCATCTGAGCGGCGTAGCGGCACCGGGTGTGGAAACGGCAGCCCTTCGGCGGGTTAACCGGCGAGGGCACGTCGCCTTCCAGCACGATCCGTTCCCGCCTCAAGGTCGGGTCGGGAATGGGGATGGCGGACATGAGGGCCTCGGTGTACGGGTGCAGCGGGTTGCTGTACAGCTCGTTGGACGGAGAGATCTCCATCATCTTGCCGAGGTACATAACGCCGACACGATCCGACACATGCTTCACGACCGACAGACCGTGCGCGATGAACAGATAGGTCAGATTGAACTCCTTCTGGAGGTCCTCCAGCAGGTTCAGGACCTGCGACTGGATGGAGACGTCCAGGGCGGAGACGGGCTCGTCGCAGACGATCAGCTTCGGGTTCAGAGCCAGGGCACGGGCGATGCCGATGCGCTGACGCTGGCCACCGGAGAACTCATGCGGGTAGCGACGGGCATGGAAGGCAGCCAGGCCGACCACGTCCAGCAGCTTGCTCACCCGGTTCTGCTTCTCCTGGCCACGTGCCACACCGTGAATCTCCAGCGGCTCGCCGATGATCTCGCCAACCGTCATACGGGGGTTCAGCGAGGCGTACGGGTCCTGGAAGATGATCTGCATCTCACGGCGGAGCTTGCGCATCTCCTCACGGCCGAGGCCATAAATGTTCCGGCCTTCGAAAATGACTTCGCCTTCGGTCGGCTCCATGAGGCGGAGCAGAACCTTACCGGTGGTCGTCTTGCCGCAACCAGACTCGCCCACGAGGCCCAGGGTCTCGCCCTTGCGAACGGCGAAGCTGACGCCGTCGACGGCCTTGTTGTGAGCAACCGTGCGGGAGATGATCCCGCCACCGGAGATGGGGAAGTACTTCTTGAGGCCCTTGACCTCCATCAAGATATCGTTCTTTTCAGGTTGAAGAATGGCGGCCATTTACTGAACCCCCCCCTTGGCAAGTCTCTGTCCGGCGATAAAGCAGGCCACGTAACGGCCGGGCGCAACCTGTTCCAGCTCGGGCTGGGACTCCTTGCACTTCTCCAGAGCATATGGGCACCGCGGATGGAAGCGGCAGCCCTGCGGCAGGTGCAGGGGGTTCGGCACCACGCCTTCGATCACGTGAAGCTTCTCCACGTCCTCGTCGAGGCGGGGGATTGACTTCAGCAGGCCTTCGGTGTAGGGGTGCAGCGGCGACTTGAAGATCGAAACCACATCGCCCTCTTCCACGACCTTGCCGCCGTACATGACGACGACACGCTCGGCCATTTCGGCCACGACGCCCAGGTCATGGGTGATCAGCATGATGGCCATGCCCAGTTCCTTCTTCAGCTTCTTCATCAGCTCAAGAATCTGAGCCTGGATGGTCACGTCCAGAGCGGTGGTGGGCTCGTCAGCGATCAGCAGCTTCGGGTTGCAGGAGAGCGCCATGGCGATCATGACACGCTGCCGCATACCACCAGACAGCTGGTGCGGATACTCCTTCACACGGCGCTCAGGCAGCGGAATGCCGACCAGACGCAGCATCTCAACGGCCTTGTCGGTGGCTTCCTTCTGGTTGAGGCCCTGATGGAGCTGGATCGCTTCGGCAATCTGGTCGCCGATGGTGTAAACCGGATTGAGCGAGGTCATGGGCTCCTGGAAGATCATGGAGATATCGTTGCCGCGAATCTTGCGCATGTCAGCTTCGGGCTTCTTGACAATATCCTCGCCCTCGAACAGGATCTCGCCCTCAACGATTTTGCCTGGAGGATTGGGAATCAGGCGCATAACGGAAAGAGAGGTAACGCTCTTGCCACAGCCCGATTCACCCACGACGCCCAGCGTCTCGCCCCGTTTGATGTAGAGGTTAACCCCATCAACGGCCGGCACGACGCCATCTTCGGTGTAGAAATAGGTCTTGAGATTACGGATATCCACCAGTTTGTCGCTCATCGGCTCACTCCCTCGTCTCCTGCTTGTTGATCGCGGTACCGGGTCCTGGGGTTTCGGCTCAACATGGTACCTTGCGTATGAGACGCACGAACTAGCCAACCAGTTTGAAAAAGTTGCTGGAGAGTAATGCCCCGCAAAAAGAAGGGCGGTGCAAAAAAGATGAATTCTAGACTACTTCGTTTCTCCAAGCGCGGTGCTTTCTCCTGCTCCAGAATCATTTTGCTTTGTAAACAAATTCGGATCAAAGTGTTCCCAAACGATGACTATGCCGCTAACCCTTGCGCCATGCCCGTTATAGCCCCAGAAGAAACCAACAGGGGGCCGAAGTGTTGGACTCCGGCGCCCCTGTCGGGTTCAGGTGGGAAGATGCAGCCAGGACTGCAGCGGAGACCAGTCGAAAGCTGGCAAGTTGCGCCATGAAGGCGGGAAGCAGAACCAGAAACCGGCTGCGGCCAACGCCAGGAACAGCACGGTGAACACCAACCACCGCATGCGACGTCTCCGCCGTGCCCTGGGCGAAAGCCCGGGCCCAACCCGCTGGTACACGACCGGCGGTTTGTCGGCGCTGGCCGGCAGTTCCACCGTAACGGCTACCTCCTGCCCCATTTTTCTGGTCCGATCGACCACCTCCTTGCCTGTCCGGCGAACTTGTTCCAAGGTTGTCTGACACTCGGTACACCAGACCAGATGTTGGGCCACCCAGGCCGCCTTGTAGTTCGGCAACCGCCCCGCCACAAAGTCGCCCAACAAACCCCGAATCTGCTCGCATTGCACTGATCCCTTTGCCCCCCGAAACAAGATTGAAACAGAAGGACGCAGCCCCGCCGGATGGCTAGCTGCGTCCTGACTGTGTTGATGGCCGGGGGGCTAGAAGGGTCCATACTGAGCCACAAACTCTTCTTCACTGAGCACGGGCACGCCCAGTTCACGGGCCTTGTCCAGCTTGGACCCAGCCGCTTCGCCGGCCAGCACGAAGCTGGTCTTCTTGCTGACGCTGCCGACCGACTTGCCGCCCAACTGCAGAATCAGTTCTTCGATTTCCTTGCGGCCCCAGCGAGTGAGCGTGCCGGTTACCACCACCGACAGGCCGGTGAGCGGCCCTTCGATCGGGGCGGTCCGCTTCTCGCCCTTCATGTTCACTTCCGCCTGCCGCAGTTTGGCCAGCAGATCGTGGCTGCTGGGCGAGCGGAAGAAGTCGGTAACCGACTCGGCAATGGTGGGCCCCAGGCCCGGAACCGCTTGCAATTCGTCGGCGGTCGCAGCCTCAAGGGCCTCCATGGAGCCGAAATGGTCGGCGAGGGCACGGGCGGCCTGCTCGCCTACATGGCGGATACCCAAAGCGTACACCAACCGGTATAGCGGATTCTGTCGAGTTGTGTCGATCGCATCCAGGAGCTTATCGACTTTTTTCGCGCCGAACCCCTTGATCTCCAGGAGGGCGTCCCGGTGCTCTTTCAACGTGTAGAGATCGGCCACGTCGTTGATCAGCTCTTCATCCAACAGCAGCTCCACCAGCGCATCGCCCAGCCCCTGGATGTTCATCGCATCCCGGGAGGCGAAGTGCAGAATCGCCCGGTACTGCTGCGCCGGGCAGAGGCTGTTGGGACAGCGAATGGCCGATTCCCCTTCCGCCCGCACCAGCTCGGCCCCGCAGGTTGGACAGGTGGCTGGGAAGTTCCAGACCGGCGTCCCGGGCGGCCGCTTCTCCAGCACCACCCGCACCACTTCGGGGATAATCTCCCCGGCCTTTCGCACCACAACGGTATCGCCGATGCGGATGTCTTTGGCTCGAATGTTATCCTCGTTGTGCAGGGTAGCGCGCTTCACCGTGGTGCCGGCGATGCGTACGGGCGCCAGCTCAGCCGTCGGCGTCACAGCGCCGGTGCGCCCTACTTCGAGGGTGACCCCCTCCACCGTGGTCTCCTTCTCTTCGGCAGGGAACTTGAAGGCGATCGCCCAGCGCGGGAACTTGGCCGTGGCGCCCATCCGCTCCCGCTGTGCGAAGTCGTTCACCTTGACCACCAGTCCGTCAATCTCATACGGCAACTCATAGCGCTTCTCCCGCCACTCTTCGGTCCAGGCGATCACTTCGTCGATTGATTTTACCAGCCGCCGGTTCTCGTTCACCTTGAACTTGAACTGTTCCATCAGGGCCATGGCTTCCCACTGGTTGGTGACGGCAAAGCCTTCGGCGTCGATCAAGTAGTACATGAAGGCGTCCAGGCGCCGCTGCCTGGTCTTGCGCGGATCCTTCTGCCGCAGTCCGCCGGCCGCGGCGTTGCGGGGGTTCTGGAGCAAGGGCTTGTTGTGGCGCTCCAGCTCCTGGTTCAGCTCTTCCAGCACCCGCTTCTCCAGATAAACCTCGCCGCGCACCATCATGGATGCCGGCAGTTGTCCCCCCACCGACTCCAGTCGGAGCGGGATCGAGCCGATCGTCTTCAGGTTCTCGGTGACTTCTTCACCCACCTCGCCGTCACCACGGGTAGCGCCTTGGACAAAGCGGCCGTTCTCATAGCGCAGCGAAATGGAAAGCCCATCGATCTTCAGTTCGCAAACATATTCAACGGGCTCGTTCGCCACCAGGGCACGGGCTCGGCGGTCGAACTCCCGCAAGTCGTCGGCGCTGAATGCGTTGTCCAGCGACATCATTGGCGGATTGTGCGGCACCTTGCCGAATTCGGTCGCGGCCTGACCGCCCACCCGCTGCGTCGGCGAGTCGGGCTGGCGCAGCTCGGGGAACTGCTCCTCCAACTGCCGCAGTTCGTGCATCACCTGGTCAAACTCGTAGTCGCTGACCAGCGGGTTGTCCAACACATAGTACGCGTACTCGTAGCGGCGAATCTCGTCCGATAGGGCTGCAATC
This sequence comes from Mycobacterium leprae, assembly GCA_050262655.1. Lineage (GTDB taxonomy): Bacteria > Bacillota > Sulfobacillia > Symbiobacteriales > Symbiobacteriaceae > DASXVX01. The sequence continues at coordinate 12,085 of JBLNEM010000122.1, forward strand.
CGTTCGACTGCCTCTTCCCGGGTCATGAAGGACACCCCCAAAACTGATCCATTCCATGCTGTAGTCTTTCGCCAGACCGGGGCTCTCCCTCCTTTTTCGAGCCGGAGATGCTGTGCAGCGCTTCCGCCCAAAAATACAGTTCCTTCACGTATTGCATTCTTTCGGTATCCGTATTATTCTAAGTCCCAATACCGATACGGGGGGAGCAGTGGAATCATGACGACGTGGCAAGCCTACTTGGCCCAGGAGAGGTCCCGGTTCCTGTCCGAAATGTTGGCGTTCTTGTCGATTCCGAGCATTAGCTCCCTGCCTGCCAACGCAGCCGATGTGCGCAATGCCGCCGAATGGGTGGCAGCACGACTCACCGCTGCCGGGGGCGAACATGTGGCGGTCATGGAGACCGGCGGTCATCCGATCGTGTACGGCGACTGGCTGCATGCCCCGGGCAAGCCTACGGTGCTCATTTACGGCCATTTTGACACCCAGCCGGTAGACCCCCTGGAACTCTGGCAGAATCCGCCCTTTGAGCCGACGATCATCGAGGACCGGGTCTATGCCCGTGGCGCATCGGACGACAAGGGAAACATGATCATCCCCATTCTCGCCGTCGAAGCGCTGCTGAAGACCGAGGGCCGCCTCCCGGTCAACGTCAAGTTCTTCTTTGAAGGCCAGGAAGAGATCGGCAGCCCGAACCTGCCGCCCTTCATCGCCGCCCACAAGGATCTGCTGGCCTGCGACCTGGTGCTCTCCGCCGACGGCGGGCAGTACTCGGAAGATCAGCCCGGGCTCACGGTGGGCAGCAAGGGCCTGGTCGGCCTCCAGATCGATGTGAAGGGCGCCAAGAGCGACCTGCACTCCGGCGGCCACGGCGGTGCCATCCAGAACCCGCTGCACGCACTGGTGCGGCTGCTGGATTCCATGCGCAGCGCGGACGGCAAGATCCTGGTAGAGGGCTTCTATGATACGGTCCGCCCGCTTGGCGCCGAGGATCGGGAGCTGATTGCCCGGGTACCCTTCGACGAAGAGGCCTACAAGAAGTCCCTGGATGTAACCGACGTATTCGGTGAACCCGGCTACAGCACCATCGAGCGGCGCTGGGCCCGCCCGACGCTGGAGATCAACGGCATCTATGGCGGCTTCCAGGGCGACGGAGTCAAGACCGTGCTGCCCAACGAGGCCCATGCCAAGATCACCTGCCGCCTGGTGGCGGACCAGGACCCCAGCGAGATCTTCCGGTTGATCAAGGCGCATGTGGAGAAGCATGCCCCCAAGGGCGTCCGCATCAGCATTGAGGAACTGCCTGGTTCGGCCAAGCCCTACCTGATGCCGACCAACCATCCCGGCAACAAGGCGGCCGCTGCGGTCCTGAAGGAGGTCTTCGGCGGCAGGGAGCCCTTCTATACCCGGACCGGCGGTACCATTCCGGTCTGCGAGCTCTTCCAGAGCCAGTTGGGCGTCTATACCGTAGGCTTCGCCTTCGGCGGCGGCGAGTCCAACGTGCACGCCCCCAACGAGTTCTTCCGGCTGGCCGCCTGGGATCGGGGCCAGCGGGGCTACTGCCTCATGCTGCACAAGCTGGCTGAGGGTCTGTAATCGACCCAGTACGACCAGAACCGGGCATCTGCCGGCTCTCTGGCTGTTGCCAAAGCCGTTGCCCCTTACAGGGCTGTGCATATCCATGCAGTCGTGTTCATCTCATCCGCCTGAGCCCACACGGCCGGTTTGCCGTGTGGGCACTGCCC
>JBLNEM010000123.1:0-4163 GCA_050262655.1 Mycobacterium leprae
AGGCCGCGTTCTCTACCCGCAGGTGGGACCAACTGCAGCGGAACTGCAGGTGCGCGTTGCGCAGCAGGACGCCCGGCAGCAGCCCGGCCTCACAGAGAATCTGGAACCCGTTGCAGATGCCGAGCACCAGGCCGCCGCGGGCTGCGAATTCCCCGACAGCCTCCATCACCGGTGCGAACCGGGCGATGGCGCCGGTCCGCAGGTAGTCGCCATAGGAGAAGCCACCCGCCAGCACGATCGCATCATAACCGTTCAGGTTGCACTCGTTCTGCCATACGTACTCGGCCTGTTCCGCCAGGACGTGGTTCAAGGCGTGGTACGTGTCCATTTCGCAATTGGTTCCCGGGAAAACCGTAATCCCCCAGCGCACCTACCTCACCCCCGCTGCCGGAGCGACCGTATAGGTGAAGCGCTCCATCACGGGGTTGGCCAGCAGTCGGCCGGCCATGGCCTCCACCATCCCCTCGGCCTCAGCCTGCGACTCCGCTTCCACGAAGAACTGAATCAGCTTCCCGATGCGCACGTGCGCCACCTGTCCGAATCCCATGGCCTTGACCGAAGCTTCCACGGCGCTGCCCTGCGGATCCAGCACAGCCTCTTTCAGGGTTACCTTGACCTCAGCCTTGAACTGCATGAGATGAAGCACTCCTTTGTGCGGAATAAGAGAGCGCCAGGCAGATGCTTCGCCCGGCGCTAAAGACACCTATGCCAGTACGCTCCGGAGCCGGGCCAGCACATCTTCATAACGGGCGGTGGTCTCGGCAATCAGGGCCTCAGGTAGGGTAGGCGCAGGGGGCTCCTTGTCCCAGCCGATGCGCTCCACATAGTCCCGCACCGGCTGCTTGTCGAGGCTGTCAATGGCCTGCCCCGGCTGATACCGGTCGGCCGGCCAGTACCGGCTGGAGTCTGGCGTAAAGATCTCGTCGATCAGCACGATTTCGTCACCGACCCAGCCAAACTCGAACTTGGTGTCGGCCAGGATGATCCCGGCCTTCAGGGCACGCTCGACGGCGTAGGTATACAGTTCCAGCGAGGTACGCCGGAGGAACTCGGCCACATCCTTGCCGTAAATGGCTTCGACCCGCAGGAGGCTCACGTTTTCGTCGTGCCCCGTGTCATTCTTCAAGGCCGGCGTAAAAATGGGCTCGGGCAGCTTGCTGCTTAGCTTCAGACCTTCAGGCAGCGGAACACCGCAGACCGACTGGGTGGCACAGTACTCCTTCCACCCCGAGCCGGCCAGATAGCCGCGCACGACACACTCCACGTCGATCCGTTTTGCCTTCTCGACCACCATGGCGCGCCCTTCCAATTCCGGCACAGCCTCGGTGGGCAGGCCCAAATCGTGGAGGCCAATGGTCGACAGGTGGTTGGGGCAGATTCGGCTGGTGGCATGGAACCAGAGCACGGAAAGCTCTGTAAGCACGTGCCCCTTCCCCGGAATTCCCTGCGGGAAGACCACATCGAACGCCGAGAGCCGGTCGGTGGCCACCAGTAGCAGCCGGTCGTCGGGCAACTCGAACATCTCCCGGACCTTTCCCTTATGCAGCCGCTTCAACCCAAGGTCAGGAGACTCCAGCAGCAGACTCATTCTTTCTGACCTCCTAATTGGCCGCACAACGCAGCGTAGTCTTTGCTCCCCAGGTTGCAGTCATCCGGATCGATCACCTGCAAAAGTGTCTCGCCACTGGCCGTCCGGCCAAACAGCAGCTTCAGCGCCAATCCTTCCGCGGGCCCGAAGTAAGCCCTGAGCGTGCGCATCGTATGCAGCGCAATATCCTCTATCATGTCGAGGCAACCAGGCTTGATCCCGCCAGCCTGGATTGCATCGGGTTTGTCCAACTTCACCCCGCTGCGATCCCGAAACTCCACCCGGGCTTCCCCGTCCACGCAGCGGGTCAGAACGGTCAGGGGAATCGGCTCAATTCGGCGGACCAGCAGGCTCTGCTTGCCATCAAACGGCTCGAGGCAATTGGTGCAGAGCGCATGCCGCTTCAGTGTCCGCTGAATGGCGTAAGCCAGTTGGCAGGCCTCCGGGTTGGCGAACTCCATGATGGCCGTGTCGTCATCGTTGGCCACCATTGCGTAACCCATACCGGCGTACAGCTGATTCCCCTCAACCTGTTCCATGCGACACCCTCCAGAGACCAGACTACAGGAACCGCATCAAGAGATAGGCAACGAGAACGCCCACCACCGGAGGCAGCAAAGGTCGTGCCCACTTCATCCGGTTACGGGGCCAGACGAGTACCAGCAAAACGGTGGCGACGAGGCCGCCGATCGCACCAATCAACACCGATGTCCTCATTCGGCGATCAGCCCCAGTCGCTTAAAGATTGTATCCACATACCGCATATGCCGCTTCGTATCGAAAGCCTGGTCCAGTTCGCCCGGCGTCATCAACGACTGAACCGTCGGGTCCTGCTCCAGCAGCCGCCGCAGGTGGGTGCCTTCGGCCCAGGCCTGCATCGCCTTTTCCTGAACGATGGCGTAGGCCTGCTCCCGGGAGAGCCCCTTCTCCACCAGCGCCAGCAGCACGCTGCCCGAAGCGGTGAGGCCAAAGGAACGCTCCATCGCCCGCTTCATGTTCTCCGGATAGATGTTCAGGTTCTCGATCACCCAGGTCATCTTGGCGATCATGTAATCGGCCAACATGGTGGAGTCGGACAGAATGATCCGTTCCACCGAGGAATGGGAGATATCCCGCTCATGCCACAGGGTGATATCCTCCATGGCCGCCAGGGCATTGCCCCGCAGGATCCGGGATAGACCGGAGATCTGCTTCAGGGTGATCGGGTTCCGCTTGTGCGGCATCGCGCTGGAGCCCTTCTGCCCCTTGTTGAACGGCTCCTCCACTTCCCGGGTCTCGGTCTTCTGCAGCAGCCGCAGCTCCACCGCCAGGTTGTCCAGGGTAGAGCCCAGAATGGCCAGGGTGGTCATCAGTTGTGCGTGCCGATCCCGCTGCAGCACCTGGGTGGAGATCTCCGCCGGCTTCAGCCCCATGTGGGTGCAGACGTACTCTTCCACAAACGGATCGCTGTTGCCGTAGTTGCCGACGGCGCCGGAAAGCTTGCCGACCGCGATCGTCTCACGAGCCTGCTCCAGCCGGAGTGCGTCGCGCTTCAATTGGGCATAGAAGAGAGCCAGCTTCAGGCCGAAACTGGTGGGCTCCGCATGAACGCCGTGGGTCCGCCCCATCGCCGGGGTCTCCTTATGCTCCAGCGCCCGCTTGCCGATGGCGTCGATCAGCCGGGAGAGTCCCTGCTGAATCTCCTGCACTGCCTCATTGAGAACCGAAGAGAGCGCCGTGTCCACTACGTCGGTCGAAGTCAGCCCGTAGTGAATGTAACGGGCTGACGGGTGGCCGATCCATTCGGCACAGGCCGTGGTGAAGGCGATGACATCGTGCCGGGTAGTCTCCTCGATTTCGGCGACTCGCCGGACAAACCGATCATCCACCTTGAACATCCGCTCTTTCAGCGCCGCAACCTCATCCTTGGGCAGCACGCCCAGTTCGGCCCAGGCGTCACAGGCCAGAATCTCGACTTCCAGCCACTTCTGAAAGCGATTTTCGGCGGACCACAGACGGGCCATGTTGGGCCGGGTATACCGTTCAATCATCCAGCAGTTCTCCTCTCCGGTGCTGAGCCCGGGACTTTACGACTGAGTACCCTGTAGGGACTTCGTATAAGCCGCACGCGCCTTGCGCTCCAACTCAGCTTTATGGCTTAACATTTTTTCCCGATAGATGGGGAACTTCCCTCCCAGGATGGCCACTGCCAAATAGGCAGCATTCTTGGCGCCGTCAATGGCCACGGTGGCAACGGGGACTCCCGGCGGCATCTGGACAATGGAATAAAGTGCATCGACGCCGGTTAAAGGGCTGCTCCCCTTGAGCGGCACCCCAATCACCGGCAGCGGAGTGACTGCCGCCACGACTCCCGGCAGGGCCGCAGCCATGCCGGCGCCGGCAATGATCACTTCCAACCCCCGCTCCACCGCGGTGGAGGCCCATTCGTGTACCAACATCGGTGCCCGATGAGCGCTGGCCACAACCAGCTCGTACGCTACGTCGAACTCTGCCAGAACGGCAGCCGCCTCTTGCATTTTCGGCAGATCACTCTCGCTGCCACACACGATTCCGACCAGGGCCAACTGCCATCCCT
>JBLNEM010000124.1:0-8094 GCA_050262655.1 Mycobacterium leprae
GTCTCGAGGGTCGAGCGATCCTCGATCCCCTGGTTGTAGATGCGTGTGATCGCTGGCAGGTCGGTCTCCGTCGCCGACCGTACCAGCGTGGCTGGGCGCTTCAGATCCAGCAGCATCGCCACCGCGGAGGCCGGGCAGGCGCCCCGCACTTCCGCCGAATCCTGCAGGGCAGGGGGGAAGAGAGAGCGCTCCACCCGCCTGAAACCAAAGCGGGGGAAGAAGTGTTCCGCTGTGGTGGTGAGCAGAACCACGGTTGTGATCCCGGTTGCATAGGCCTGGTCGAGGAGCCGCCGGACCAGTTCCTGGCCCAAGCCGGTGCTGCGCCGCCCTTCCGCTACGGCGACCGAACGGAGCAAGGCGGTGTCATCGTATCGCTCCAGCCCCGCTACGCCGACGAGTGCGGCGCCGTGGTAGGCGAGCAGAAAGCCGGTTAGGTGCTCCTGAGCGCCATCCAATGGGAGGTCAGCAGCTTTCAACAGGGTAGCGACCGACGTCCAGTCGGCGCCATCGGCCATGCGAAAGGTCATGTCGGTCATCGGCTCTCCTCCTCGCGGTTGGTGGGGACCGGGTCGCCTGCCGCTTCGGCCCTGAGGGCTTCGGCCAGCAGGTGGAGCGATCGGGCGACCTGCGCACGCTCTGCCACCGGAATGCGGCACATGATCCGCTCCGCCTGCTGGTTGAGGGTATCGTTGAGTGCCGCAAACCGGGCCGCCCCCACCGGCGACAGGTCGATGCTGACCGTCCGCCGGTCAGCAGGGCTGGGCACCTTGGTGAGAAGCCCTTCCTGGACCAGGGCCTCGACAGCCCGGCTGGTCCATCCTTTATCGAGCCGGGTCCGCCGGCTCAGTTCAGCCAGGGTCATGGCTCCGTTGCGGCCAATCTCCGTGAGAAAGGTGCACCCGGTGGCCGTGGTGCCGCAACAGGTAATACCGTCATGCTGAACCTGCAAGAAGAGGCGGGTTACCTCTCGCAATAGGGCGTCTGTCTCTTTCGCCACGACACTCGCTCCGATCGTGTTCAAGTAACGTTGCTGATAGCAACGATAGGCCTGCCACGAGTCGTTGTCAATAGCAACGATCCAACGCCAGGCGCAGCCGCATAAGATGAACACACCTGCCGCTGTGTGCCACGTCCGTCGCACAGATGACGGAGGAGGGATCGCCATGGTATCGGTCAAGCTCCTCGGCGCAGTTTGTTGTCGCAACGCCAGGTTTGCGGCGAATGTCAAACAGGCCCTTACAGAGCTTGGCGTGGAGTTCACGGTCGAGAACGTCCGGGATCGGGCCGCAATCTTGGCCTATGGCGTCATAAGGACCCCAGGCCTGGTGGTCAACGAAAGGTTGCTGGTCTCTGGGCGCACCCTTACGGTAGAGGAACTGAAAACCATGATCGCCGGCGTTCTGCCCTGAAACCAGGTGGGTCGAACGAAGCAAAGAGCCGGGCGTTTTCGCCCGGCTCTCTTATGTGGTTTGCGGGGATCAACTCATTCACTCTCCGGTGATGAGTGTAATGGCGAAGATATTCACGTTACTAGCGGATTCACGCGGCAGCGTCATGCTCGTCAGCGTCAAGCCTGGCGTAGTCCGGACGTAATAGCACTTCGAGCATCAGCGCCTGCTTCCAGAATACCTGCGGGCCATTCTTGGACGAATCCGCCGCGAACTGGTTCAACTCCGGAATCCAGAAGGCGTTGATATACGCGTTCATGGCGGTATCTGCGTCCTTGCTAGTAAAGCCGGCCGGCGATCCTCCTGTGTGCGTAAACCTGAGTGTTCCCACGCCAACCGCCAGGCACAGGACGAACGCTCCGATCGCATAACCCAAGCGGCGTCGCATTTGACAGATTCCCCTCTAGTCTCGTACGGTTGTTTTTGTGCTCGCCGATTCATCATGTACGCCCTAAGCTGTATTTGTCAACTGAAGATCGGAGGCCCCGTGCGGTGACGCACGGGGCCTTCCTGGTACGTGTATGCAGTTACCGAGCCGGCTCCAGCTTCACCGCACAGACCTTGAACTCCGGGATCTTCGCCAGCGGGTCCAGCGAGTCGATGGTCAGCAGGTTGGCTGCGGCCTCGACGTAGTGGAAGGTCATGAAGATCGTGCCGGGGAGGGGGCGGCGGGAGAAAAGCGCCTTGGCGGTGAGGGAGCCGCGGCGGCTGGCGACGGTGATCATCGACGCATCGGCGATGCCCAGGTGGGCGGCGTCTGCCGGGTTCAGTTCGACCAGCGCTTCCGGGGCGATCGCCTCCAGGCCTTCGGAGCGGCGGGACTGGACGCCGCTGTGCCAGTGGAAGAGGACCCGGCCGGTGCTGAGCAGGTAGGGGTACTCGGCGTCGGTCTGCTCGGTGGGGGGCTCCCACCGGGTGGCGTGGAACTTGCCCTTGCCCCGGGGGAAGCCGGTGGCGAAGAGGTACTGCGTGCCGGGGTGCTGCTCGTCGGGGCAGGGCCACTGAATGCCCTGGCCGGCCTCGAGCCGGTCCCAGGTGATGCCCTGCACCACCGGCCAGACCCGCCCTACTTCCGCCCAGATCTGGGCGGCGTTTTCGTAGTGCATGGGGAAGCCGAGTCGGGTGGAGAGGTCGGCGAGTATCTGCCAGTCGGGCCTGGCCTGACCGGGGGCCGGCACGGCCTTGCGCACCCGCTGCACCCGGCGTTCGGTGTTGGTGAAGGTGCCCTCCTTCTCGGCGAAGGCGGTGGCGGGCAGGACCACGTCGGCGAGGGCGGCGGTCTCGCTCAGGAAGATATCCTGCACCGCCAGGAACTCCAGCTCCTCGAAGCAGACCCGGGTGTGGTTCAGGTTCGGGTCGGTCACCAGCGGGTTCTCGCCCATGATGAAGAGGCCCTTCACCTTGTGATCGCCCATCGCGTAGATCGCATCGGTGCTGGTGAGGCCGGGCGTCGACGGGAGCGTGGCGCCCCAGATCTCGCCGACCCGTTGGAGTTGGGCCGCATCATAGGAGGAGACATAGCCGGGGAGCAGGTTGGGCAGCGTGCCCATGTCGCCGGCGCCCTGGACGTTGTTCTGGCCACGGACCGGGTTGACGCCGGTGCCGGGGCGGCCCACCTGGCCGGTGAGCAGCGCCAGGTTGACCAGGGAGAGGGCGTTCTGCACGCCGTTATGGTGCTGGGTGACGCCCATGCCCCAGAAGATGCCGGCCGCCGGCGAGGTGGCGTAGAGCCGGGCCGCCTGACGCAGCAGGTCGGCAGGCACACCGCTGACCGACTCGCACCATTCGGGGGTGCAATCTCGCACGGCTTCGGCGACCGCCTCATAGCCTTCGGTCATGCGCTCGATGAACGACCGGTTGACCAGGTTCTCGGCGATGATCACGTGAGCCAGTGCATTATAGACCGCCACATTCGTGCCGGACTTGGGCTGGAGGTGATAGGTGGCGAAGTCGGCCAGTTCGATCCGGCGCGGATCGATCAGGATCAGCTTGGCGCCACGGGCGACTGCGGCCTTCATCGCCAGGCCCAGCACCGGATGATTCTCGGTGGTGTTGTGGCCGGTAACCAGCATGCAGTCGGTGACGTGCCGGACCTCATCGATCGAGTTGGACATCGAGGCCGAGCCCAGCGCCATGTTGAGCGCCACCACCGAGGAGGCGTGGCAGAGGCGTGCGCAGTGATCGACGTTGTTGGTGCCGATCGCCGCCCGCATCAACTTCTGGAAGAGGTAGTTCTCCTCATTGGTGCACTTGGCCGAGGAGAGACCGGCCAGGACGTTGGGGCCGTGGGCGGCCTTCAGTTCGCTCAGCCGCCGGGCGACCAGGTCGAGCGCCTCATCCCAGGAGGCAGGCTCCAGGGTGCCATACTCCGGCGAGCCGCGCCGGGCGCCGGGCAGGCCGCCTCGGCGGATCAGGGGCGTAGTCAGCCGATCCGGGCTCTGCACGTAGTCGAAACCAAAACGCCCCTTGACGCAGAGCTGGCCCTGGTTGACCACCGCATCGGTGGGGGAGGTCGCCTTGAAGATCTGGTCATTCACGCTGTGCAGCTCCAGGGTGCAGCCGACGCCGCAGTATGCGCAGGTGGTCGTGGTTGTGCGTACCGGTAATGCCATGTTAGCCGACCTCCTTCGCAGAGCCAAAGCCGGCCGCCGGCGACCAGGAGAGCGCCGGGGTCTCCACCAGCCCGGCCTGCCTGGCCTCATACTCGGTCAGCGGCATCAGGGCGCCGGTGGGGCAGGCGCCCACGCAGTTGCCACAGAAGACGCAGGGGCTTTCGGTCAGGTCGTTGGTGGCACTGCCCGCGCCGACGGTGGTCTCATGGCCGTGGCCCATCATGGCAATGGCGTAGGTGTGCTGGATGTCGTCGCCGCAGGTGAGGACACAGCGCATGCAGGCCATGCACTTGGCGTAATCCCGCACGAAGAAGGGGTTGTCGATGATCGGCGGCCGCTCCTTCGCCGTATGCTCGGGCGTGGGGAAGCGGTCCGGGTTGGCGCCGTAGAACTGGGCATAGGCCAGCAGTTCGGGTGCCGCCGAGGTGTCGATCTCGGTCATCAGAAGTTCCAGCACCATTTTGCGGGAGCGGTGGACCCGCTCCGAGTCGGTATGAATCACCATGCCGTCGCTGACCTGGCGGGAGCAGGAGGGCACCAGGGTCCGGCTGCCTTCCAGTTCGACCACGCAGACCCGGCAGTTGGCGGTCTTGTGCAGCTGCGGATGGCCGCAGAGGATGGGGATCGCGATGCCGAGCTGCATGGCCGCCTCGCGGATGGTGGTTCCGGCCTCGGCCTCCAGGCTCCGGCCGTCGATGCTCAGCTTGACCGTCGCCATCTACTGCACCTCCTTCAGCGCCAGCAGGCTCTTCATCAGGCTGGTGGCGGTCTGGCCCAACCCACAGATGGAGCTGTCCGTCATTGCTGCGCTCAGCTCGGCGAAGAGGCCGGCCCAGCGGGTGTCGCCTTCGGCCAGCGCTGCGACCAGCTCCTCCTGGCGGGCGGTGCCGATCCGGCAGGGCACACACTTGCCGCAGGACTCCTCGGCGAAGAAGCGGGCAGCCCGGCCGGCCACATCCCACAGGTCGACGGAGGCGCCGAAAACCATCACCGCACCGGAGCCCAGGGTGGCGCCGGCCGCGGCCATCGCCTTGAAAGCCAGGGGGGTGTTCAGCTTATCCGGTCCCAGGAACATGCCGGAGGCGCCGCCCATCAGCACCGCCTGAACCGGCTCGGTGGGGCCGCCGGCGAGGGCGATCAACTCAGCCAGGGGGGTGCCCAGCGGCAATTCGTAGACGCCCGGGCTGGCTACATGGCCGGAGATGCTGAAGAGCTTGGGCTCCACCTGGTTCCAGGCGTCGGCGCCCTCGGTCAGAATCGGCAGGAGGTTGATCAGGGTCTCGACATTGTTGATCAGGGTAGGCCGGTCGAAGAGGCCGTTGGTGGTGGGGAAGGGGGGCTTCACCCGGGGGGTGCCCCGCAGCCCTTCGATGGCGCCGAAGAGCGCCGTCTCCTCGCCGCAGACATACTTGCCACCGCCGACCCGGACCTCGACGGCTACGCCGTTCAGGAGGTTGGCTGCGGTCATGGACGAAATCGCCCCGGTGATCCGTTCGATCGCCCGGGGGTACTCGCCCCGAATAAAGATGTAGATCTGGCCCGCACCCACCGTATGGGCGGCGATCAGGGCCGCCTCGATCACCGCCAGCGGGTCCTCTTCCATCAGGACGCGGTTGGTGAAGGTGCCGGGCTCGGACTCGTCACCGTTTACCACCACATACTTGAGGGCGCCGTCCGGACCGGGGCCCAGGGGGGTGGGCGCATTCAGCACGCCTTCCCACTTGATGCCGGTGGGGAAGGCGGCGCCGCCCCGACCGATCAGCCGGGTACCCTTCAACAGGGCGATGATCTCGGCAGGAGCCATCGCCCGGGCCTGTGTCAGGGCTTTGAGACCTCCCTGTGCACGGTACGCATCCAGCTTGGCCGGATCGTACTGCCCGCAGCGGGCGAGGAGCAGTGGCCTGTACCCGACCGGCCAGCCTCGCACCGTGTCGTGCTGTACTTCCAGGCTCCAGGACCGATAGCCGCCATAGGCCAGGGGTGTTTCACCCTCCCCGGCGGGTTCGGCGCGGGTCACCAGGGCGGCGGGGCCACGGTCGCACTGCCCGAGGCAGGAGGCCATCCGTACCTTCTGGCCGGAGGCAGCAAGCCTTTCCGCCAGCGCCCTGGCACCCGGAGTGTGACGGCAGACCAGGTCGTTGCAGACATGGATCACGACGGTACCGTCCGGGTCGGTGGTCAGCAGATCGTAGAAGCTGACCAGGGCGTTCAGGTCGGCCAGCGGAATGCCGCTCCGACGGCTGGCTTCGTGCAGGGCATCGGCGGGAAGATGCCCCAGAATCGCCTGAAGCTGCTGGAGCAGCGCCAGCGCCTTGTCGGGACGGACAGGCGAAACCGCTGCCATGGCCCGATCAACGGCGGCGGCCACCGCGGGCGTTACGGGAGGACGCGCCGAGTGGTACCGCTTCCGGCGGGGAAGGGATTGGGTCATACTAGTCACCCCATGTGATGAAATAACCCCTCAGTCTGGACTGAATTACTCTACAGACTAAACGGTATTCATTTCGGTATGATGGGATGACTCCCTGCATCGTGAAAAATGGAACAACGTGAGGGCGCTTCATAAGAAGCGCCCTCGGCTGACGATCAGCGGGTGCGAGCCGGATCCGGAGGCCCAATCCTTTCGCAATCGTCGATCGGGAGAGGGGGGAGCTTCCAGGGGGGCGTCGAATCAAATTATGGCTAAGGGTTGAACTTTACAGGAGCGTATCTATGTCCTTTCTTGCCGTCATGCCGGTCGCCCTCGCCCTCTTTGTCGCCATCCACTACTACATCGGTCTCCGGGGCTGGCAGTGGCTGAACTCCACCGGTGTGCGTCCCTCTCGCCTCGTCTACTGGACGCTCTTCTGCCTGCTGGCGCTCTCGCTTGTGGCCTCCCGCATGGTGCCGAAGTCGGTGCCGCTCTGGGTGGCTGGCCTGCTGGCCCAGATCAGCGGCTACTGGATGGCCGTCTTCGTCTACGCCCTGCTGCTGCTGCTGCTGATCGATCTGGTGCGGCTCCTCAACCGGTGGCTGGGCTTCATCCCCTCCCGGTGGAACCAGGGCGGCCGCTTGACCCGAGCTATTGGCGCCGCCGTGCTCCTGGTACTGCTGATGCTGATGTTGTACGGCACCTGGCGGGCCCGCACCCCGGTAGTCACCGAGTACACGGTCAACATCCCCAAGGCGGCAGGGCAGCTCCATGACCTGCATGTGGTGATGTTCTCGGACACGCACCTTGGCTACATCTTCGGCAACAGCCGGGTCCAGCAGCTGGTGCAGACGGTGAACGGCCTGAAGCCGGACGTGATCCTGGTGGCCGGCGATATCACCGACGGCGACATGCGCCCGATTCTGGCGGAGAACATGCTGGCCACGCTGAACCAGATGAAGGCCAAACTGGGCACGTACGGGGTCCTGGGCAACCACGATCCCCGTGGCGCTGACCTGCCGGCATTCCGGGCCGAGATGGCGCAGGCGGGCATTCACCTGTTGGTCGACGAGGCGGTCCAGGTAGACGACAGCTTCTACGTGGCGGGGCGGAGCGACAACTCCCAATCCCGGCGGCAGGGCGCCCAGGCGGGGCTCGGCCAGATCCTGGCCGGGGTGAACCCCGCACGGCCGATCCTGTTGATGGATCACCAGCCCAACCGGCTGGCGGATGCCCAGGCGGCCGGCGTCGACCTGCAGGTCTCGGGGCACACCCACCAGGGGCAGATCTTCCCGGGCAACCTGATCACCAAACGGATCTACGAAGTGGACTGGGGCCACCTCACGAGGGCGGCGACCCACTTCATCGTCTCGGACGGATTCGGCACCTGGGGACCGCCCATCCGCATCGGCAACCGACCGGAGGTGGTCAGCATCCGGATTACGTTTGGACAATAAGCGAAAGCCCTCCCGGCGGGAGGGCTTAATACTTTAGTAGGCGAAGTATATAGGCAAACCCATTGACGGAGGCAAACAACAGTGCAGCAGTTGCAGGTTCTCGTGCTGCCCGGCGGCGAGTTTCTGCTGGGCGACGAGCATATTGAACGCATTCGGAACGCCGCTCC
>JBLNEM010000125.1:0-2572 GCA_050262655.1 Mycobacterium leprae
TGATCGCCTGCTCGGGGCAGGCGTCGACGCAGAGGCCACAGAGGTTGCATTTGGTCAGGTCCAACTGCCAGACGCCGTTCTGGGTGATCGCGTCGGCCGGGCAGACGCTGACGCACTCCCCATGGGCCTCGCAACGGTCGGGATCCACTTCGGGCACACCCCGGAAGCCTTCCGGAGCCGGGGTACGCGGATCGAAGGGCGCCGTCGCCAACGGGGTACGGCGGGCTTTATCGAACAACTTGAATAGAGCCATGATCTTTATACCCCCCTAGCGATCGAGGCAGGCGTAGCAGAGTTCGAAGCTCTTGTTAATCAGCGGAAAGTCGGGGATCAGATTCCCCGGCACGGCATAGGGCACCACCGGCCAGTTCGCGTAACTGGCGGAGCGCACCATATAGCGGTAGATCTCGCCGTTCGCACCGGTCATCAGGAAGTGCATGTCGGCGCCCCGGGGCGACTCCACATAGCCGATGGCCCGGGTGTAGGGCGGCACAGGGGGCAGGCTCTCCAGCCGGATGGGACCGGCGGGCAGGTGATTCAGCAGATGGCGCAGCAGATCCAGGGTTTCGAAGGACTCCACCAGCCGCACCTGAAGGCGGGAGGCGACGTCGCCGGCCTCATAGACCGGCACCCGGAAGCTGAGCCCGGGGTATGCGGCGTAGGGCAGATCCCGGCGCAGGTCGGTGTCGACCCCGGAGGCGCGGGCGGCGATGCCCACGGCGCCCAGCGGATAAGCCACGTCATGGGGCAGGATGCCGGTGCGGCGGACGCGGTCCATGAAGATGCCGTCGCCCAGGATGACGGAGACGACCTCCTGCCACTCCTTCTCCACCGCATCCAGCGTGGCGTAGATATCCTGAATATCCATGGCGGTCAGGTCCCGGCGCATGCCGCCCAGGGCGATGACGCCCCGCAGCCACCGGTGGCCCCAGACCCGCTCGTTCAGCCGCATCAACTGCTCCTTCAGGCGGGCCCCCTGGGTGGTGCCGAAGGCGAAGCCGGTGCCGGCGCACATGTTGCCCGCATCGCCCACGTGGTTGTAGAGGCGCTCCATCTCCAGAGCGATGCTGCGCAGCACCAGCGCCCGCTGGGGCAGCACGGCCCCGGTGAGGCGCTCCACCGCCTGGGCATAGGCCACGGAGTTGGAGAGGGCGCAGGCGCCGCAGACCCGCTCGGCCAGCACCAGGCCCTTGGCCAGGCTGAGCCCTTCGGCCCGCTTCTCCACGCCCCGGTGGGTGTAGAAGAGCTGGGCCTCCAGCCGCAGGACGTTCTCGCCCATGGTGCTGAAGCGGAAGTGGCCGGGCTCGATGACGCCGGCGTGGATCGGCCCCACCGGCACCTGGGCGACGCCGTGGCCTTCAACGCCGGTAAAGGCGAAGGGTTCGGCCTCAACCCGCTCGGGCCAACTCTTCAGATCGAAATCCTTGCGCAGGGGATGCAGGTGGCGGGGCCAGCCGGCATGGAGCACCAGGGGCCGGGGATCGGGATGGCCCACCGGAATCAACCCGAACATGTCCTGAATCTCCCGCTCGTACCAGTGGGCCGCCGGCACCTCCAGGGTGATCGACGGGAACTGGTCGGCCACGGCGACCCGCAGGATCAGCAGCTCGCCCTGTAGCTGGAAGACATAGTACAGGCGGAAGGTGCCGTCGATGGGGCGCTCATCCACCCCCACCAGCTGCACCAGCCGGGCCTCCAGTTCGCTGTTCAGCCAGACGGCGACCGGCTTGATCAGATCGAGGGGCACCTCGAAGGTCGTCTCATTCGGAGCCGGACCGACAACCGGCGAGCCGAGGTCGGGGAACTCGGCTGCCAGCCGTGCGGCGGGACGTGCGCTTTCCATTTAGACCCCTCCCCCCAGTAAATGCGCAATCTGCCAGATCACTTGGGCCAGGTACGGCGGAACCCAGAGGCCCAGCGCCACCACCACCACGGCGGGCAGCAGCAGCGGGATCGTGTCCCAGCTAAAACGCTCGCCCACCAGGATGCCATGGGGCGCCTCGCCCAGGAGCATATCCCGCAGATGCAGCATCATGCCGGCGAAGGCCAGGGCGATGCCCAGCAGCACCAGCACCGCCACCCAGGCCCTGCCGGTGGTGAAGCCGGCGCTGACGATGTTGAACTCGCTCAGGAAGAGGCCGGTCAGCGGGGCGCCGGTGATGGCCAGGGTGCCGATCACCAGCAGTGGGCCGGTCACCGGCAGGGTGGTCAGCACGCCGTGAATGCGCTCCATCCGGGGCGAGTGGTAGCGGTGCTCCACCTTGCCGGCGGTCATGAAGAGCAGCGACTTGGCCATGGCGTGGCCGATCAACTGGAGCAGGGCGCCGAAGATGCCAACCTGGCCGCCCAGCCCCACGCCGATGCAGATGAGGCCCATGTGCTCCACGCTGGAGTAGGCCAGCAGGCGCTTGAAGTCCCGCTGCACCAGGATGAAGAGCACCGCCCAGCCCAGGGAGACCAGTCCGAGGGCCAGCAGCAGATGGCTGGAGAAGGCGGGACCCAGCGTGCCCACCGCCACCACGTGGAAGCGGAGGATCGCATAGAGCGCCGTGTTGCCCAACATGCTCAGCAG
>JBLNEM010000126.1:0-2709 GCA_050262655.1 Mycobacterium leprae
ACAGTGGCAGGGAGGCGGAGTGCCCTACCTGGCGCAAGACCTGGGCGAGGACGGCGGCTATATCGATCATCGCATCCTCCGTGACGGCGACCGGTACTACGTGCTGGTGGTAACCGCTTCACAACCTCGCCCCTATATGGGCCAGAACGTGCTCTCGGTCTACCGGATTGACGGCGACCACCTTACCAGGCTTGAGCTACCTTCTCCCTTCAACACGCAGGGCGAGAAGCACTTCCTGGGCGCTGACGGGCACGAGATGCTCTGGGACTTGTCGTATGCCGGCAAGGCGGACTGGCGGCGGATTCGCGTAGTGGACGGCGCCTTGCAGGCCGAACTGATCGACGAGGCCACGGCGAAGTCGCTGCTCAAGAAATAACAGAAGCCCCGTACTGCGACACCGCAGTACGGGGCTTACGTTACGCGATCGGTCTGCTAGTCCGCCGCCTGGCTGGCCACCCAGCCCAGGTGCTTGGCGGTCTTCTCCGCGGCCTGGTTGCCTTCCCGCACACAATCGGGCAGGCCGACGCCACGGTAGGCGGCACCAGCCAGATAAAGGCCCGGAGCCTTTGCCATGAGGGCATCCACCCGATCGATCCGTTCCAGATGACCGACCCGATACTGCGCCATGGCCCGCGGCCAGCGGAAGATCCGGTGGAGAACCGGCTCGGCGGTCAGGCCCATGGTCTTCTTCAGCCCGTCCTTGACGGTCGTCAGGATGGCCTCATCGGACTCCTTGGTCCAGTCCTTGCCGTACCCCCGGCCCAGGAAGCAGCGGAAGAGCACCTTGCCCTCCGGCACAGAGTGCGGCCACTTGGAGGAGACCCAGGTGGCGGCGGTTACTTCCATCGGCTCGGTGTGGGGCACCAGGAAGCCGGAAGCGTTCAGCGGATGCTTCACCTCGTCCCGGTTATAGGCCACGGCCACCACGACCGAGTTGCCGTACGGAATCTCGTTCAGTTCGGCCGCCACATCGGGCAGGTGCGGCTGCACCAGGTCGGCCGCCACGTACGCCGGCGTCGCCAGAATCACGGCGCCCGCCTCCAACTGCTCACCCGTGGAGAGTTCCACCAGATAGCGGCCACCCGCCATGGGCGTCAAGCGGCTGACGGTAGTGCCCAGTTTGAACTGCACCCCGTCGCAGGCCTTCACCATGGCATCCACCGCCGACTTCAAGCCGGTGGGCACGGTCAGGAAGGCCGACCCGGTGGGACCCTTGGGCTTGTTGGCCTTGCTCCGCTGCCCGGCCAGGAGCAGAGAGCCCTGCTCCCGTTCCATCTTGGGGAACATGGGGAAGGTCGCCTTGATCGAGACGTTCTCCCAGTCGCCGCCGTGAATGCCGCCCATCAGCGGACCGGCCACGTGGTCCAGGACCTCGCGGCCAAAGCGGCGGCCAACGAAGGAGCCGATCGACTCGTCCTCTTCGCTCTTCTTCAGCGGGATGAACGGCTCCAGCCCGGCCCGCAGCTTGCCCCACGGGGTCAGCAGCCGCGTCTTCAGGAACGGCCAGATCTCGGTGGGGATCATGATGTTCATGCCCACCGGCAGCTGCTCCATGTGTCCCTTGTGCAGGATGTAGGTGGAACGGATCTTGGGGTTGGTGCCTACCGTGGGCAGCCCCAGTTCCTTGCACACCTGGTTGAACCACGGCTTGTAGCCGATGTAGGAATCGGGACCGTGCTCGATGACTAGGCCGTCCACGACTTCCGTTTGGGTCTTGCCGCCCAGGAAGCTATCCTTCTCCACCAGGACGATCTCGGTCTCAACGCCGGCCTTGCGTGATAGCTTCTGTAGTTGGTAGGCTGCGGCCAGACCCGTAACGCCACCGCCTGCGATCACAACGCGTTCTGTCATAGTGGCCTACTCTCCCTTGGCGTAACGGCGAACCACACCAGCCAGCGCCTCCAGCAACAGGGGGTCGTCGTTCAACATGGCGGTGCGTTCCAGGTGAACGCCTAGCTGATCTGCTTCCTGCTTCAGTTCAATATCAAGATCATAACGCACTTCCAGGTGGTCTGCCAGGAAACCGGCCGGGCAGATCAGCAGGGAGCGCTCGCCAGCCTCGGCCAACTGCCGCACTTTCACCCGGACATCCGGACCCAGCCAGGGATCGGGGGTGCGGCCGGCGCTCTGGTAGGCGAAGTAGATGCGCTGGAGCCCGACTCGCTCGGCCACCGCCCGGCCAATCTCCTGCAACTGGTCGGGATATGGGTCGCTCCAGGTCAGGATCCGCTGCGGCAGGCTGTGGCAGGTGAAGATCACCGGCAGCTTCTCCCGGTTCGACTCCGGGAACCGGGTCAGGGCTTCGCTCACCTTCTGCGACAGCGCTTCGATGTAACCGGGCTCCAGGTGCCACCCGAAGACCGGGGTAAAGCTGATGAAATCGGGGAGCGATGCCACTGCGGCGTCCACGATTTCGAAGTAGGTGCCCGAACTGAGCTTGGAAGCCTGAGGCGCCAACACCAGCGCCACCGCCTGCTCAATGCCGTCCTGTGCCATCTGCCGGACCACATCGGGAATGCGCGGCGTCCAATGCTTGTTGGCGCCATAGACCCGATACTCCACCGGATCATCCGCCTGGGCCAGCACCCGGGCAATGCCTTCCACCTGCACCCTGGTAATCTCGTTCAACCGCGAGGAGCCGATGGCCTCATAGCGCCGTTGGAGCGCCGTCAACTGCTCCGGCGTGGGCGCATGGCCGCGGCGGATGTC
>JBLNEM010000127.1:0-8610 GCA_050262655.1 Mycobacterium leprae
GCTCTTTGTGGGAATCGTTACCGAGTGGGATGGGGCGACTGGCTCGCCGAACCCTGGCAGGAATACCCCCGCACCTCCTCCGAATCTATACGCATATCGAAACTAAACTGGGGTGAGGCACTTGTCCGTGGCAGAATGGAAGGCCCGGGTCAACGAATCCATTGAGGCAAATGCCGAGCGGATCATTCAGATGGGCGAAACGATTTTCCGGCACCCAGAACTGGGCTTCAAGGAGGAGAAGACCGCGCGGCTGGTGGCGGAACTCTTCGCCCAGTTGAACCTGCCCTACCGGACCGGGGTCGCCCTGACCGGGGTGGTCGCCACCATGGAGACCGGGCGCCCCGGTCCGAATGTGGCGGTCATGGGTGAGCTGGACAGCGTTCTGGTCGCCGACGCCCCCCATGCCGACCCGACGACCGGGGCCGCCCACTCCTGCGGGCACAACGCCCAGATCGCCCAGATGCTTGGGGTCGCAATCGGGCTTCAGGCCAGCGGGATCATGCCGCAGTTGGCGGGGCGGGTCACGTTCATGGCGGTCCCCAGCGAGGAGTACGTGGAGATCGAGTACCGCAACGAACTCCGCCGGCAGGGGAAGATTCAGTTCCTGGGCGGCAAGCAGGAGTTCATCCGCCTCGGCGAATTCGAGAACGTGGACATCGCCATGATGGTCCACATGAGTGAGAAGGCGGAAGGCGTCTCAGTCGGCGGCTCTACCAACGGCTTCTTCGGCAAGCTGATCCGCTACGTGGGGCGTGCGTCCCATGCCGCCGGCGCCCCCGAAGGTGGGGTCAACGCTCTGAACGCCGCCATGATCGCCCTGACGGCGATCCATGCCCAACGGGAGACCTTCCGGGATGAGGACCACATTCGGGTCCACCCGATCATCACCCGGGGCGGCGACCTGGTCAACGTGATCCCCGCCGATGTCCGCATGGAGACCTATGTGCGGGGCAAGTCGATCGAGGCGATCATCGATGCCAACCAGAAGGTGAATCGGGCGCTGCAGGCCGGTGCCATGGCGATGGGCGCTGAAGTGGAGATCACCGAAATCCCCGGCTACCTGCCCCAGCTATCGTGCGCTGAGCTGAGCGACCTCTTCCGGGCCAACACTGTAGCGCTGCTCGGGGCTGAACAGGTGACCGAGGGCGGTCACGGCTCAGGCTCCACCGATGTGGGCGATGTCAGCCACCTGATCCCCACGATTCAGCCCTTCTTCGGGGCGGCCGAGGGCCACTTCCACGGCGCCGATTTCCGGATCGTCGATCCCCGGATGGCCTATATCGAGCCGGCCAAGGCGATGGCGATGACGGTCATCGACCTGCTGGCCGAGGACGGGGCCAGGGCCAAGGCGATCAAGGCGAGCTTCCAGCCGGTCTACACCCGGGAATCTTACCTGAACATGTGGGCGAATGTGGTGAAATAGGCCTCCAGAGTATAGCGGCCCGATTTCTGGCTAGAATGATAAAGACCCGGCGCGTGAGCACCGGGCCAGCGGACGCCGTTGTTCTAGCAACTTGCGGGGTGAGTACTCACCCGTTACAAGTTAACGGTGAGGAGTTTCAGCAAGAGGGCCAGGAGCACTAGCCAAAAGACTCGCTCGCTAAGCTCACTCATGCGTACACCCCCTTCCCTTGTCAACGAGGCGCCGCCAAACCTATATACGAAGGGACCAGCGAAGACGTTCGCTGGTCCCTTCGTTTGTGCCGCGTCGGTTTGACGAATGACGACGGGGTGGCTTGACGTGAAACTTTACCCAATCTTTAGGTCGGCGGCAAGGGAAAGAGCTCTTTCACGTTAAATTATCCACAATGCGCGTGACTATCTGTCCGGGTTGACGGACGGAATACATATTCAGGCAATGTTGTACCGGTAAGAAGAGGAGGGCTTGGGATGAAGGTTGGATCCAGGCAGCGCATTGGTTGTTTGTCGCAGTCCCAGCTTCATGCCTTCCGGTCTGCATTGGTGGAGAGCGTGTTCGATGTGCAGGAGGGCGTGATCGCACCGGCCAGCGCCGCCCAACTCTGCGAGTGGGGCATTATCCAGAACTGCAATGGCAACAACAGCGAGCCGTACATGCTCTATCGGGTGCCGACGGCAGAGGGGGAGGTCTGGAACCGGTCACGGGACAGCAGCGGGCTGGCCCATGAGTTCCGCCTGGCGCCGGACGAGGCGTTGGTCTACATCGGCCAGACGCCGCCGGAGATGAAGTACTTCAGCTATCGGAGCTACCTGTCCTCCCGCTACTTCCCCGAGACCCAGGAGCACCGGCCGGTATTCGCCAGCCTGGGGGACACCCTGAACCGCCATCGGCTCAAGACCAGCGAGGGCATCGGCGTCGCCAACGCCACGACCATCATCGTGACCACCGCGAACGCGGTGACCCACGAACTGGTGCTGGAGGCGGCGACCAGGGCGAACCTGCCCACGAACATCATCAACCGGGACGTGATCCCGCCGGCCATGGTCCGGATGGGTCTGGCGGATACCGCCGACACCTTCTCCGTGTTGCTGCGGATGGCCTATCCGGCGAACGCCGCCGAAGAGGACGCGTACCAGCAGAACCCGAACGCAGTGGTGCTGCGGCTGACGCCCCGTCGGGACAGCCGGATCATCTACGAGCCCTACAAGACGCCGCACCTGGACGTCCGGGGAACGGGCCGGACGGAGATGGAGTACCTGAGCGCCCTGCTGGACCTGCGGCAGGCGATTCTGGCCCGGTACAGCGTGCTCGGCGTGACCGAGCCTTCCACTTCGGTCTGGCTGCCGGAGGGGTATGACGCCATTCAGCGGGGGATTGACGTGCTGGGCGAGACCCGCGACACGGTCTACCTGCGCAGCGACAGCTTCACCCTGGCCGATCGGCCGAATGAGTTCGCCATTGCCTACGGCGTCAACCACGAGGCCACCGGCAAGGCCACCTACGCCAACCTGAACGTGTACGGCGAGCGGTTCCTGAACGGCGTCTGCGCCACGGCTGTCAGCGACCTGGTGCAGAGCGCCCGGGAGTATCTGCCGAATCATCCGCTGGCCGACAAGCTCTATGTGGTGAAGATCTCCCGCCGGACCAGCGACCACAGCGCCACCTGCCTCACGGTACCGTGGGGGCGGCGGCAGGAGGGCATCGAACTGGACGATAAGCTCTTCCTCTCCTGGCGGGCTTATGTGGAGCCGCTGACCGGTGTCGGGCCTGCCCCGTCGGAACTGGTCTACGACCGGGTGCTCAAATTCGCCCCCGGACCCGACGTGCGGTAGTTGCCGTTAGCCCCCGTTTTCCATAACCTGAAGCAGGGGAGGTTCTGTTACATCGTTCTGCCTTCCCCAGTAGGGACGAGGTGGAGGAATACCCATGCTCTTCGGGTTAAGCGGAGTCGGGCCCGGTATGGCCTGGAGTCCTGCGGGTTGGGCAGGTCTCGGGATGGCCATGGGCACTGGCAACTGGGCCGGCTTCGGCAGCGCCGGAGCCCCCGGCGTCTGGATCATCAACGGCATCAGCGGTGTCTGGACCTAGTCCCAAATAGCAATACGACAGCCCCGGCCGTAAGTGGCCGGGGCTGTTCTCTGTCCCCTGAACCTTTTTGCCGGGCGGGAGGCTCTTACTGGTGACGATCCATTCCATACGTAAAGGTGAGGTGCTATCTGATGAACGAATACTGGGCCTTTCTCTCCTCCAACCTGGGCCTTGCAGTCTCCTTGATGGTTCCGACCGTACTGATCGTACTGGTCGTCTTGCTCTTCTCATGGCCCAGGATCGTGGAGTGGTGGGATCGCATCAGGGAGCGCTCTCACCGCAACGAAGGCTGAGGAGCCGCCGAGCTGGCATGCTCGGCGGCTCCTTTTCCCTTCACTTGAACAGGCTCTGCATGTGGGGCAGGAGCAGCGGCGTCAGCACCAGCGTCGCCCCGGCGGTCAGCACCATCGCCAGGCTGGAGAAGGTGCCTTCCAGCTCGCCGAACTCGAAGGCCCGGGCGGTGCCGGCGCCGTGTGCACCGACGCCGAAGAGGAGGCCACGGGCGACCGGGCTCTTGATCGGCATGGAACGGATCAGCAGGGGGCCGGCCACCAGACCGACCAGCGCCGTCACGATCACGAAAACGGCGGTCAGGGTGGGGTCGCCGCCCAGGGAGCGGGAGATCGCCATGGCGATCGGGGTGGTCACAGAGCGGGGCGCCATGCTGTCGGCGATCTGCAGACCCAGGTGGAGCCAGAACGCCAGCAAGAACGAACTGACCAGCGCCAGGACGGCGCCGGCCCCGATGGCGCAGGTAATCTCCAGGGCGTGCTGCTTCAGGAGCTTCATGTTCTTGTGGATCGGGATCGCCAGGGCCACCGTGGCCGGACCCAGCAGGTCGGAGAGCCACTGTCCGCCGGACATGTAGGTGGCATAGGGCAGGCGGAGCAGGAGCAAGAGCCCGACCAGCAGGAGCGGGACGGTCAGCAGGGGCGAGAGCAGAACGCTGCGGGTGCGCCGGTACAGCTTCTTGGCGCCAAAGTAGATCAGGATGGTGGCTGCCAGCAGCAGTAGGCCGGTCATTCGGGCACCCTCCCTTCGGCCCGGCGACGGGCCAGCAGGTCGGCGAGACCGCCGGTGGCGGCCATCACCACCACCGTGGAGAGGGCGATGGCCAGCAGAATCCGCCATCCCTGCAGCAGGATCAGACTGCGGTATTGAATGATGCCGACCGTGGTGGGAATGAAAAAGAGCAGCATGTCGGCCACCAGCCAGCTGCCGCCGGATTCGACCCAGCGGAGCCGAACCACTTTCAGCTCCAGCAGGAGCAGCAGGACCAATAGGCCGACCACATTGCCGGGAATGGGCAGGTGAAGATGGCTGCTGAGCCAGTTGCCCAGCTGCCAGATCAAGATCAGGAGTACGACTTGCAGGGTGATCCTGCCGATTTTTCGTAGGTGGTGCATGGTTATCTGTCACCTCTTGATGAAGTATACAAGTGGTGACGATTTAGGGGAATACATCGGTGGGATGAAACAGATCCTCGTTATGCAGGATTAGGCGAAACGAACTAAGGCGGCGGCCCGTTTGGGCCGCCGCCGTCCGTTCTCAAAATGTCGGAGTCTCCAAGCCCGCCGCCACTCGCTCCTGCACTTCCCGCACCAGCGCTGCATCCAGTCGGGCGGCGATCAGGTTGCCCAGGGTCGGGGGTTCCAGGCGGGTGACCAGGACCGCTTCGGTGTCGTCCGACGGGAGGCTCTGCTGCCGGGACTGGATCACCAGCGGGCTGCCCGGCGGCAGCGGCACACCGGCGTCCCAGAGTGCGGCTTCGATCTCGCCGGCCAGCAGGCGAGGCATCGCCTCGGCGTAGGAGATCGGCACCAGTTCCACCTGCTTGCCCTGGCATTCCTGCATGGTGAGGCGCAGATGGTCGTGGGAGGAGGCGTCGACGCCCACCCGCATGCCGTCGGCGATGCCCTCCCTGGCGCCAGCGGTCAGCAGCAGCACGTGGTTGCCCACGTTGGACCCGGGGCCGAAGGCGGCCACCTGCCGCAGGTCGCCCTGGGCCTGCTCCTCTTCCCAGGCGAGCCGGGAGATGACGGCAAAGTCGCACCGGCCGGTGCGGAGGAAGTGGAGCCGGTTCTTCGCGCCCCGCAGGTGCGCCAGCACCAGCGGCAGGTCGGCCCGGGCGAAGGCCCGGTTCAGGCCGGTGGCCAGCCCCTGAAAGCGGAGGGAGTAGGGGACCGGCATGACACCGATCAGCGGGATCAGCCCCGCCAGGGTCAACAGCTTCTGCTGATCCAGACGGGTGACAAAGGAGCCCAGGCTGCCCCGGCTCTCCAGGACGACCGCCTCTTCCCGCTGGAGCAGTTGGAGCGCCGACTGGACGGTGCCCCTTCCGGTGCCGAAGGCCGCCGCCAGGTTGCCCACCGAATCCAGCCGGTCACCTGGCGCCATGGCCAGGAGACGCAAGGCCAGATCGGCCGCCACGGAGCCATAGCGGTGCATCATGCCGGGGTTCGCCTCCCTTATACCGGAGCGCAGCGATTCGCCCTCATTCTATCATGTTCGTTTCAGAAGATGGAGAGAGCAGGAACAAAGGTGGATAAGCGTGAATAGAATGTCGTACAGAAAACTGTACGGTCTGTAGGCTCCTATACCGTAAGGAGGGATCAACCATGCCTGAGCCTCTGATCAAAGAACTGCAAGCCCTGCTGGGCGCGGACCGGGTCCTGACCGATGCCGAGACGCTGGCGGCGCGCACCCTGGACACCTGGCCGCTGCGGCTGGTGCAGCGGGTGGTAGGTGCGGCGCACCCGCAGCCCCTGTGCGTGGTGCGGCCGCAGTCCACTGAGGAGATCTCCCGCACCCTGGGCCTGCTCTACCGCCAGGGCGTCCCGTTCATCCCTTACGGCGGCGGCTCCGGGGTGACCGGGGGAGCCGAGGCGGTGGCGGGGGCGGTGGCGATCGATCTGTCGGCCATGAACCGGATTCTGGCCCTGCATGAGCAGGATCTGCTGGTGACCGCAGAGGCCGGGGTGCTGCTGGGAAAGCTGGAGGCCTACCTGAACGAGCACGGCTACATCAGCGGGCATTACCCGCAGTCGATCGAGGTGGCGCAGTTAGGCGGCCTGGTGGCGACCCGCAGTGCGGGGCAGTTCTCCACCCACTACGGCAACCAGGAAGATCTGCTGGTCGGGCTGGAGGCGGTGCTGCCAGACGGGCGGGTGGTGCGCATCGGCAACACGCCCCGCCGCAGCGTAGGGCCGGACCTGCGGCACCTCTGGCTGGGCAGCGAGGGGGCCCTGGGGGTGATCACCGAAGTCACCCTGAAAATCTTCCCGCAGCCCGCCGAGCGGTGGCTTCAGGCATACGCCGTGCCGTCCATGCGGCAGGGCCTGGAGATCATTCGACAGTTCATGCGGGAGGGGTGGCGCCCCCCGGTGGTGCGGCTGCATGACGCGGTGGATGCGGCCCGCATGTTCCCCGGCGTTACCCAGGGCGACGAGGCGATTCTGATGCTCCTGGCCGAAGGACCGGCGGGCTACGCCCAGACGGAGGGGGCGGCGCTGGAGCGCATCTGCAGGGCCGGGGGCAGCCGGGAGTTGGGCACAGGGCCGGTGGAGCACTGGCTGGCCGTGCGGAACGACGTACACGAGTTCGACCAGTATATCAACATGGGCATCATCGTCGACACCATCGAGGTGGCCGCCGGCTGGAGTGCGATCGCCGACATCTACGACGAAGTGACCCGGCGGCTCAGGGGTGAGGTGCCGGAGGTGGTCTTCCTGACCGGTCATTCCTCGCACTCCTATCCGCAGGGGACCAATCTCTACTTCATCATCGGCGCCGTACCGCCGCGGGACCCGGCCAAGGTGGAGCAGGTCTACTGGTCGATCTGGGAGCGGGTGATGGCGTCTACCCTGAAACTGGGCGGCACCATCAGCCACCATCATGGGGTGGGGCGGCTGCGGACGCCCTGGGTGGAAGCGGAGTTGGGTACCGCCTATCCACTGCTGGCGATGCTGAAACAGGCGGTCGACCCGAAGGGACTGGCAAACCCCGGGGCGCTCATCCCAAAGGGCGGAGAGCGGCCTCGTTAAGGGGGCGGTGCAGGTGCAGGCGCATCCGTTCGGCCCACAGGGGCGCAAGGCGGCCCTTGCGCAGATGGCGGCGGGAGAGCTGGATCTGCTGATTGTCGGCGGGGGCATCACCGGCTGTGGGCTTGCCCGGGATGCCACGCTGCGGGGATTGCGGGTGGCACTGGTGGAGAAGGCGGACTTCGGCTACGGCACTTCATCCCGCTCATCCAAGCTGGTGCATGGCGGTCTCCGCTATATGTCGCAGGGGGATATTGCGCTGGTACAGGAGTCGATTCGGGAGCGGCGGGTGCTGCAGGCGATCGCCCCACACCTGGTCCATCCCCTGGCGTTCATCTATCCGATCCACGCCGAGCAGAGTGCCCTGCCGCTCCGGCTGGGCTTTCCCATCTTCGACCGCATGGCGGGCAATCGGGGGGAGGAGCGCCACCAGCGGCTGACGCCCGAGCAGGTGAGGGAGCGGATCCCGGGCCTGCGCCCCGACCTGCTGATGGGGTTTGCGTACGGCGAGTTCATCACCGACGACAGCCGCTTTACGCTGGAGAATGCGCTTTCGGCCGCACTGCACGGCGCACTGGTCGCCAACCACGCCCGAGTGACCCGCTTCACCCTGGTTGGCGGGCAGGTGACCGGGGCCGAAGTGGTGGACGAACTGGACGGCACCCCGTACACGGTTGTGGCCAGGGTCGTGGTGAACGCTACCGGCCCCTGGGTCCGGGAGACGGTGGCGCTGGGGGCGCAGCCGGTTCCGCTGACGATCCTGCCCAGCAAGGGCATTCACCTGCTGTTCCGGGCGGAAAGGCTGCCGGTGGCCGGGGCGGTGGTGTTGAACGCACCGTCCGGCAAGCATGGGTTCGCCATCCGGCGATGGCAGTATGTCTACGTGGGCACAACCGACGTCACCTTTGCTGGCTCGCTGGAGCAGCCGCAGGCCGACGAGGCGGCGGTGTCGCACCTGCTCTCGCTGGTGCAGGAGTGCTTTCCGGACCTTCACCTCTGTGCCGCCGACGTGGTGGCGACCTGGGCCGGGCTCCGGCCGCTGGTGGCGCCGGCCGGGCGGCA
>JBLNEM010000128.1:0-6391 GCA_050262655.1 Mycobacterium leprae
GTCGACAGCGCCTTGAGGGAGTTGAAGCCGGCCATCGCCAGTTCGTCGATCGTCGACTCGGTGCCGCCGGTCAGCATCACATCGGCATCGCCCCGCTCGACAATGCGGTACGCATCGGCGATGGCATGTCCGGCCGAGGAGCAGGCAGACACGGTGCCGTAGTTCGGGCCCATCAGGCCAAAGCGCATGGAGACCATGCCCGGAGCAATGTTGATGATCGAGCCCGGGATGAAGAAGGGGGAGACCCGCCGGGGCCCCTTCTCGACCAGCACCATCTTGTGGTTTTCAACGCCTTCCAGGCCGCCCATGCCACTGCCGACCACGACGCCGGTCCGCTCCAGGAGATCGCCTTCCAGCTTCAGGCCGCTGTCCTTCACGGCTTCATCGGCCGCAGCCAGCATGTAGGGAATAAACATCTCGTAGCGTTTCACATCTTTGGGATCCATGACCGTGGTGGGGTCGAAACCCTTTACTTCGCCGGCAAAGTGTGTCGCCAGGCGAGAGGCATCGAAACGGGTGATGGGGCCGATCCCGGAACGGCCGGCCAGCACAGCCTCCCAGTTCTCCGTCACATTCAGGCCCAACGGGGAGAGTAGGCCAAGTCCAGTGACTACAACACGACGATTCAACAGGATCACTCCTTCGAAGTAAGGTAGGTACGAAGCATGGCCAGGATACTGCTGCGCAGAACCCGCAGGTCGATTTCGGGGGAGCCGGTTACCCAGTAGACAGCTACGCCGTCGGCCGCACTCATGAGCAGGGTTGCCAGTGCTGTTGGATCGGCGTCGGCACGGAACTGGCCACTCCTTATGCCGTCCGCAATGACCCCTGAGATATAGGCAACCAGTGAGCGAAAGCGCTCATGCAGGCCTCGGCGGACATCGCCGTCCTGTACGGCTTCCGCCATCGTCACCAAGAGCAGGCGGCCGGTAGCTGGGTGCCGTACCCTGAGCGCATTGGTGAAAAGGCCCACACAGCGGTCAAGCCGTTCCCATGGGTCTTCAATGTGCTCGGTCAGGCGGGCGAACGCCTCTGGGGTTCTGCCTAACCGTTCGTCCACCAGGCTCAACATGATCTCGCCTTTGTTCCGGAAATAGCGGTAGATGGCTCCGACTGACATGCCGCACTGCGCCGAAATGTCGTTGATGGTGGATGACTGGTATCCCTTGCCGATGAAGACCTCCATGGCTGCATCCAAAATCTCCTGACGGCGCTGTTCCTTGTGGGCGGCGCTTACCCGCGGCATGCTCTTACCACTCCCTTGCCGATCCGACCTAATAAAAAGCGAGCGTTCATTCACTATATATCACGCCTGACCGTCGGAAGCAAGAGGGAAGGCGCAAAAGCGCGCAGAGGCTCCGGCCGCAACCACGGCCGGAGCCCGCCTACGCCTGGTCCCGTTACTTGGTTGTCCCCTTCTGGGAAGCCCGCTGCATGGCGGCAGCGTTCTTCTGGGCCCCATGCTGAGCGCCGCTGACGCCGGTAATGTTGGTACCGGACAACTGGGCGGCGTTGGTGGTGGAGCCCAGCGTGCCAAACTCATAGTTGGCCGCACCAGCCCGCTGCATGGCGGCAGCATTCTTCTGAGCCCCATGCTGAGCGCCGCTTACGCCGGTAATGTTGGTACCGGACAACTGGGCGGCGTTGGTGGTGGAGCCCAGCGAGCCAAACTCATAGTTGGTCTGGCTGGCAGCGCCTGCGGCGCGGGAAGCAGCTGAAGTGGCGCCGGCCATGCTGGACATCCCAGCAGCACCGGTAGCACCAAGGCTGGAGCCGAACTCATAGTTGGCCGCACCAGCCCGCTGCATGGCCGCAGCGTTCTTCTGAGCACCATGCTGAGCGCCACTGACACCGGTGATGTTGTTGCCCGTAAGGCTAACGCGCTTCGCCATTTGATGGATCTCCCCCTCGTTTGTTTGTGGAGAATCCAGCGGGACCGTCATTAGTTTTTCCGCGGCGGCGCTCCTTACGCACTCCGAGCGCACGTCATTTCCTGGCAGCCATGGCCCCGGTTTAGATAAACTTTGGTGGTTTCATCCAGTCGATAACTCTGTTTGTGTTGTATTTAGGCAATCAATCCGACATAATGATTGATAGACGAAACAGCGATTGATTAAGAAATCGACAGTGGTTTTAGTTTCACGTGAATGATCATGGTGACGGGGCAAATAGCAGTTCAAGGGGGCTTCGGGGTACCATGCATTTTCGCTCGTTGGGAGCCCGGCTGGCTTTGGGGTTTGGCTCCGTGCTGCTCCTGGGTGCGCTGATTATCGGGGTTGTATTCTTCCAGACGCTACAGGTCAGCCAGGATTATGCATCGACCATTGCGGGCCGGACTCAGAATATCAATCTCGCAGGGCAACTGACCGACGCACTGCAGCGGCAGAACTCAGCGGTTGTCACCTATCTGGTCAGCGGCGATGCCACCGATTACGCCGCCGTGACCAACGGCGAGAACAACGTGAAAGAGGCCATGGCGACCGTCAAGTCGCACATTGAGACGCAAGAGAGTCAGGTCCTGTGGAATCAGCTTGTCTCCGCCCAGAGTGATGTTGCCCGCATGCAGAACGAGATGCTGTCAGCCTGGCGAAACCAGGCGAAAGACCGGGCGCTGAATTTGCTGGTGCAGAGCCGTGGACCCGCCCAGCAACTGTCCGACACAGCGGAGCAGTTCCGGCAGTTGCAGATCAAAGATGCTCAAGCGGATGCCGACCGATTGGCAGCCCAGACCCGCAACATGCTGATCGTCATCGTAGGACTCGGCCTGATTTCGATTGTACTCGGGCTCTTCTTTGCCATTCGTACCACCCGCAGCATCGTGCGGCCGATTCGGATGGTTGCGGCGGCCGCAAGTTCCCTGGCCGCTGGTGATCTTACCAGTACCGACCTGCCCGTGCAGGGGAAAGATGAGATCGGGGAGATGGCCAGATCGGTCTCGGCGGCCCTCACCCAGTTGCGGTACACCCTCGCCCGGGTGTTGCATTCGGCCGATCAGGTGGCCGCCAATGCCCAGCAGCTTGAGACCACCGCCGCGGTCGCATCCGAGTCTTCGCGGGAGATCGCCCTCTCCGTGAGCCAGATTGCGGAACGGGCCCACGGACAGATGGGGAGCAGCGACGTGGTGGCCGGAGCCATGACTGAACTGCAGCAGGCCGTAAGCCAAGTGGCGGCTGGCTCGCAGCAGCAGGCCCAGGGCGTACAGGATTCGGCGGCCAGCGTGAACCGGGTGCAAGGCGAGATGGATGCCGTTACGGCCGGCGTGACCATGGTGGCCGGGGCTTCGGCCCGTGCCTCGGAAGCTGTCGAGTCCGGCAGCCAGGTGGTCAACCGCACCCTGGAGGCCATGCGTCTACTGCAAGGCGCCGTAGATCAGGCCTCCGTTCAGGTCAAGACGCTGGTAGACTCCTCGCACCGCATTGGCGAGATCACGGCGGTCATCACCGAAATCGCCGACCAGACCAACCTGCTGGCACTGAATGCGGCGATCGAAGCCGCTCGGGCCGGGGACGCCGGCCGCGGGTTTGCCGTGGTGGCAGACGAAGTGCGCAAGCTGGCAGAGCGCTCCTCCCGGAGTGCCGGCGAGATTGGCCAGTTGATCAGTGACATGCAGCAGGGCACCGGTCGGGTCACAAAGGCGATGGAAGCCGGTCGGGCGCAGGCTGACGCCGGCTCCAAGCTGGCCGAATCGGCCGGTCGTGCGCTGGGCCAGATTCGGGAGGCTGTCGCCGTTACCCACAAGGGCATGCAGGAGATCAGCGATTCCGTGGCCAAGGCCTCGGAGTCCAGCCGGCAGATGGCTGCAGCCATGAATGAAATGGCCGCTGTCACGGAGCAGAGTTCGGCCGCTACCGAAGAGATGGCGGGCGGCGTGGAACAGGTGCTGGGTTCGATGGATGAGGTCGCAGGCGGCGCCAGGGATACGGCGGCCGCAGCGGAACAGGTGTCGGCCTCCGTGGAAGAGGCGTCGGCTGCCAGCGAGGAGATCGCCGAAGCCGCCGCAACGCTGGCAAAGGTGGCCGCGGGGCTCCAGGAACTGGTCCGTCAGTTCAACCTGGGGAGCGTGGACCTGGCTCCCGCCGTGGCAGAAACGGCCGATCCCGCCGCAGAAGTGGAAGAGGCCGTCGCCGAAACCGCCGAAGAGGCTGCCGAACTCCCTGTCGTGGCGGAGGCCGCCCCGCTGGCTGCGGTGGAGGAGACCGAAGAGGCTTCAACGGAAGAGAGTGCCCAGTGAGATAGAGCACCCCTCCAGTGGGGCAGACTAGCAGCACTACCGATTGAAGGGGTGCCGGCTAGTGAAGGACCTGCTGAGCGAAGGGTTTCGATTGAGCGAGTCGCTGGCCCGCCTTCCATGGGAAGCGGCCCGGCGGATGGCTGGCGATAGTGAAACACTACGAAAGGCCGCGGACCTGGGCGAAAGCCTGGGAACGCTGCCTTTTCGTCATGCCAGGCGAGTACTGGATCTGACGGGGCCAGCTCCCTCGGCGCACGGAACCGGAACGCCGGCAGAGTCGCCTCTCACCCGCCCGGCAGGCGAAGGGTTTGCGACGCCGGGTACCGGAGCGCCGGGGGACGGCCCCGCCGCTGAGCGGCCCGGAGGGCCTGCGCCGATGGAAGGGGCGGAACCCAGCGAGATCCTCGGGCAGAAGGGCCGCATTCTGGTCCTTGGCGCCGGTTATGGCGGGCTCACCTGTTTCCTGGAGTTGCAGGACCACCTCTCCCGGGAGTACGACCTGGTGTTGATCAACGGCGACCGGTACCACTGGTTTACGACGGAACTCCATACGTATGTGGCCGGCGAGTCGGAGGAAGCGGTACGCATTCCCCTGTCACGGGTCGTTTCGCGCCCCGGCCGGCTGATCATCGGTAAGGTAACCCGCCTTCATCCGGAGGAGCAGCTGGTCGAACTCTCCGATGGCCAGCGAATTCGATACGACAAGTTGGTCTTCGGGCTGGGCAGCGAACCGGAGTACTTCGGCCTGCCCGGTGTGGCCCAGTAT
This sequence comes from Mycobacterium leprae, assembly GCA_050262655.1. Lineage (GTDB taxonomy): Bacteria > Bacillota > Sulfobacillia > Symbiobacteriales > Symbiobacteriaceae > DASXVX01. The sequence goes on from JBLNEM010000128.1 coordinate 4,998, forward strand.
GGGATGATCATCGGCACCGCCAAAGGCGCAGGCCAGGTGCGGGAACGGATTCGGAACATGCTGGCCGACCAGCAGGAGGCGGAGCATATCCCCCATGTGGCCGTGGCCGGGGGCGGCCTGACGGGGGTGGAGGTCGTATCGGAGTTGGCGGAACAGTACCCGGGTCGGGTCCGCCTGAGTCTCCTGGAGGCGGGGCCGGAGATCATGGCCGGCTTTACGCCCGACCTGGTCCGGACCTCCCGTGACGTGCTGACCGGCATGGGCGTGGCGCTGCACTGCGGCAACCCGATCGCCGCGGTGGATGAAGAGCAGATCACCTTCAAGAATGGCGACCAGATGGATTATGACCTGCTGGTCTGGGCCGGGGGTGTGCGCGGCAGTCATATCCTGGCCGAGTCGGGGCTTGAGACCACGCCGCGCGGCCGGGCCAAGGCGGATGCTTTCCTGCGTGCCGTTGGCCATGAGGAGATCTACATGGTGGGGGACTCGGCCGCGGTGAAGGATCAGACCACCGGCAAGGAGGTGGCCCCGACCGCCCAGTTTGCGGTGCAGATGGGGAAGACCGCCGCCAGGAACATCCTTCGGTCTCTGCGGGGCCAGCCGGAAGAGCCGTTTGTGCCGGTCAACCGCGGCTCCTTTGCCTCCCTGGGACGCAAGGAAGGTGTCGGTGTCATGGGGCAGGAGCACTTCAGCGGCCCTTCGGCGCTGCTGATCAAGTCAATGATCGAGGCGCACCATGCATGGGAGAGCGGTGCGGGCGTGTCCCCGCTGATCGCCAAACTCACCAGGTTCCCCGGTCGCTTTCTGCAGCGGCACCGCCCTCGGCGCATCCTGGTGCCTGCGCCGGCAACCAGACCGGAGTCCACACAGCAGCGTACCATTCCACACTAACAAACCGGGCAGCCCATGCGGTGGGCTGCCCGGTCCTTTATCTGTCTAGCGGCGTCTCAACTCCACCCACGCGGCGATCAATCCCGCCAGGAGAACCACGGTGAAACCGACTGGAGCGGCCCAGTCAGACCCTTGCGGATTCGGTTGGATGGGGGGAGAAACCACAACCGTGAACGGTTGGGGCCCCTCCAGGTTCACCGTTGCCGGGGTGACCGGCTCAGCCGGCGGCGTTGCCGGGGCGGCCGGTTCAGCCGGCGCCTCCACCGCTCCTCCTGCATCGACCAGATACTGCCGCAGACCCAGGGACGTGTTGCTGAACAGCATGAACCGGCCCGGCGACTCCAGCTTCTCCCGGACCGCCAGATAGATCACGGTGGGATTATACCAGCCGGCTGCCAGCGCAGCCTGAACCGTGGTGCGGGCGGCGCCCTTGTCGCCGTACAGGTACTCGAACTTGGCCAGCGCCAGGTCCAGGGCGTCCGGGGTCTCATTCTGGTTGGGGT
>JBLNEM010000129.1:0-2997 GCA_050262655.1 Mycobacterium leprae
CCGTGATTCCCGCAGGCGGCGCCGCCAGGGTCGAGTTCACCGTCCGTGAACCGGGCCGGTATGTGGTCGTCGATCACGCCAACACCCGCTCAATGGACAAGGGCGCGATGGCCTATATCGATGCCGAAGGCGCGGCTGACCCGACCCTGTACAACTCCCCCATGGGGATGCCCATGCCGGGGCAGTGCGGACACTAGAGGCGACGCACTCAGAAGGCCCGGTGCAATCCCAGTGGGGGGAGCGCCGGGCCTTTCGCTATTTTGTGGCCGTGATCAGCGAATCCAGGTGGAGCGGTGCCTCCAGGCCGGTGGCCGCCGCGATCCCGGGGCGTAGGAGAGCGAAAACCGCCGGCTCATCCTGCAGCCGTTCCGCGCCGGAGAGGGCCGCAAACACCCGCTCGGCAAAGTCGCCGCCGCAGTGCGTCGTCACCACGGTGGTGAAGCCCACTTCCCGCAGCCAGCGCATCCAGGTGTTACAGCTGGGTAGGGATAGCGTATAGGTCATCGCATCCCGCACCAGTGACTGGAGCCGCTCCGGCTCCGGGACCGCCAGGCCCGTGACGTCAACCAGGGCCTTCACCGCGGCCAGAGGCGCATTCAAGATCACCGTGTAGTAGCCGACTCGTTCCGCCGCCAGGTCCCGCTCCATCAGGTAGAGGAAGGTAGCCCCATCGGCCAGTGACCAAAGCTCCAGTTCCTGTCGGGGGCTGTTTATGTACCACGCCGGCCGTTCATATTGAATGCGCAGCCGACCACCGGGACGCAGCACCCGGTAGAGTTCCCGCAGAATGCCCTGCGGGTCCGGCGACTGCTCGATGGAACTGGCGGCCATGGCGCCGTCGAAGCTCTGGTCCGGAAAGGGCATCGGCTGGCCCGCCACGTAACGGACACCCCGGAAGTTGGTGATCCCCAGCCGCCGGGCGTTGGCCTCGCACACCTCAATCCGCTTGGGCGATGCATCCAGACCCGTAACGCTCTTCACATGGGGAGCAACTCGCAAGGATGGCCAACCATCGCCGGGGCCGAAGTCCAGCAGGTCACCCTCGCCTACATTCACCAGGAAGTCGATGATTGCGCCTTCATCGTTCCAGTGGCCTCGCTTGGTGGCGTCAAAGGGTTGGTAGATCTCCACCAGGCTGTAGGCGGACTGGGACTCCATGAACTGGTAAAGCGCCTCATCCGATGTCGTGGGCCGGGGCCGAAGCGAACGAATCCATGTCAGCAGTTCCAAAAAGGCAGTCCCCCTCGCTCCGTAGTCACCGTAAATTGTATATACGGTGACCAGACAGGGCAAGGGGGACAAATGCGGTGGCCTGTTCTTTCCGCCTTACTCCGGCTTCAGCCGTAGCAGCCGCATCCCGTTCAGGGTGACCAGCACCGATGCGCCCATGTCGGCGAGAATGGCCAGCCACAGGGTCAGCCAGCCGGGGAAGACCGCTGCAACCGCCAGCAGCTTGAAAGCCAGGGCGATGCCGATGTTCTGCTGAATGGTGGTGAGCGCCGCCCGGCTGAGCCGAACCATAAAGGGCAGCCGGGCCAGGCCGTCGCCCATGAGGGCGATGTCGGCCGTCTCCAGCGCCACGTCAGTACCGCCGGCGGCCACGGCGATCCCCAGGTTGGCGGCGGCCAGGGCGGGGGCGTCGTTTACGCCGTCGCCCACCATTGCGACTGCGCCATACTGGGCCACCAGCGCCCGGATCGCCGCAACCTTGCCCTCCGGCATCAGTTCGGCCTGCACCTCATCTACCCCCACGATCCCGCCGATGGCGGTGGCCGTGGCCAGGTTGTCGCCGGTCAGCATCACCGTGTGCCGGATGCCGGCCTGCTTCAGTGCGGCCAGTGTCGCCCGGCTGTCCGCCCGAGGGGTGTCGGCCACCGCGATGAGGCCAAAGAGGGCGCTCTCGCTGCCGATCAGGACCACACTCTTGCCTGCCGCCGCAAACCCTGCCGCCAGTTCTGCCACCTGGACGGAAGCCAGGCCCAGGTGCTCCTGGAAGAAGGCCAGGCTCCCGGCGTAGATCCATTCACCATCCACCAGGGCCCTTGCGCCGCGGCCGGTGGTGGCCTGGAATTGGGTGGCGGTGCAGAAGGCGGGCATCCCCTCGGCCCGCTGGCGAATCGCTCTGGCCAGCGGGTGCTCGGATTCGGCCTCTACGGCCGCCGCCAACGCCACCAGTTCCTCAGGGGTTCGGCCATCCAGCGGCTGCAGATCCGTCACCACCGGACGGCCGGCGGTCAAAGTGCCGGTCTTGTCAAAAGCAATCGCCCGAATTGCGGCGGCCTGCTCCAGATAGGCACCGCCCTTGACCAACACCCCATGGCGGGCGCCGTTGGCAATGGCCGAGAGCAGCGTGACCGGCGTGGAGACCACCAGTGCGCACGGGCAGCCCACCACCAGCAGGGCCAGCCCCCGGTAGATCCAGGGCCCCCAGGCGGCGCCGAGCAGCAAGGGCGGCAGCAGAACAATGATGGCCGCCAGCACCATGATGGTCGGCGTATAAACCCGGGCGAACCGGTCCACGAAGGTTTGGGAGGGGGCCCGCTGCGCCTGTGCCTCTTCCACCAGGTGGATGATCTTCGCCAGGGTGGTGTCGGTCACCCGCCGGGTAACCTGTACTTCCAGGGCGCCCTCGCCGTTCAGCGTGCCGGCGAATACTTCGGCCCCCGGCCCACGGTCCACCGGGACCGACTCGCCGGTAATCGCCGCCTGGTTGATGCTGGAGGAACCGCTGAGAATGGCGCCATCCATGGCGATCTTCTCCCCCGGCCGCACCAGCAGCAGATCGCCCACCTGCACCTCATCCACCGGCAGTTCGGCCACTGCGCCATCCGGCCGCCGGACCCGGGCGATGCGGGGGGCCAGATCCATGAGCGCCCGGATCGACCGCCGGGCTCGCTCCATGGTGTAACCCTCCAGCGTCTCGCTGAGGCCAAAGAGGAAGGCAACCACGGCGCCCTCGCTCCACTGCCCGATGGCGGCCGCACCGGCCACGGCGAT
>JBLNEM010000130.1:0-14421 GCA_050262655.1 Mycobacterium leprae
GGAGGGTCAGTTCGGCCCGTTCCTCGTCCCAGAAGAGGGCGCTGTCCCAACCGGCCAGGGAACCGGCAGCCGTGGACCGCTCCTCCTCGGGCACCATCCAGTCGGCTTCCGTGAGGAGCAGGTGAAAGCGTGTCTGATTGACGTCCATCGCCTTACCCCCTGCACTCGGGCGGAATCGACGGCACCGGCGTCAGTTCCGTGCCCGCCGCATCGCCGCCCTGTGGCTCGGCCACGCCCCGCAGTTCATCCAGCGGCGCCGCATCGCCCTGACGGGTGTCGACCCGCGAGAGCCAGGGCAGGCAGAGGCCGGTGAGCCGAATCTCCGGCACGTCGCCGCCGCTCTCCTCCCCCAGATGCAGGTTGTTCACCGCCGAAACGCCGTCGACCCGGGCCACCTCGGCCATCAACTCCCGGGCGGTCACGGTGCGGTTCAACGGCCAACCGGTCTCCTCCCGTCCACCCATGAGGGGCGACAGGAACTTGATCAGCGCCGCATTCACCGCCTCCCGCACCACGGGCAGGTCGAAGCCAGGTACGAGCTCGATGCCCACGGAGACGCAGATCGGCAGGTAGCCGGGGCCGTGAATATGTACCTCGGTGGTCACCAACCGCCGAGGCTCCACGTGGCGGCAGACCTGATCGAGGAATAGCCGGTCGGGCATGGGCGGATGCCCCTGCTCGCTGTACCGGGGCACCACCATGACGGTGACCGCCCCATCCACCGCGCCCGCTGTGCCGGGCCGGAAGAGCGGGAGAATCTCCACCCGCCCCAGATCGACGCCGGGCGTGCGCTCCACGATCTCCTTCCAATCGGCCGCGGTCACCAGCCGGTCCCGGTGCTTCCAGTACCGGGCGATGTTCCGCTCCGCCTCCGCCGGGGTTTCCGCTTCGTCGCCGCCCCAGGTGGGGATCGGGTTGGCCACGGTGACGCCGGGGGGCAGGGCCGGCCCCTTGTTGATGGCGCCGACATCCACGTTCCCCTGCTGTCCGCCGCCATAATCGTAGGTGACCAGGAGCTGTGCGCCCCTCGGGGGACGCATGCCCCGCAGGCCGTCGCCGAACTTGATCTCCCCCGCCTCCCGGTCCACGGCAAAGAGCTTGCTGGGCGCCGGTTCAGGCTGGGGCGTGCCCGGGGGCAGGCGGCGATCCCGCACCACCGCTTCGGGTCCGGCGGCCATCAGGTCGTCGGTCTCGTTCCAGCGTTCACCACCCACCATCAGTTGCACCGAGCCGGGGATGACCGGTTTGTTCGCCAGGATGTAGGTCTGATCGGGCTCGCCGGTGCCTTCGCCCAGGCGCTCGTCATGCACCCGAATCCGCTGGGTGACGGCGCAGGCATTCGCACCGACCCAACTGATCGCCGCATCCGGACTGACGGTGCCGCCCTTGCTGGGCAGCCGCACCCGGATCCAGGTAAGCACCCGCGCCTCTTCGTCCGGGTCTTCCAGGGCGGGCGGATAGGCGCCGGTCCCCTTGACCAGCGGATCCCCCACCGACCAGGTGGTCAGTTGGGCAGCCTCAGGGAGCGTGATCGCAACCAACCCCGGCTCCTCCAGCACGTCTGATCGCATGGTGGTGGGCAGCAGCACATAGGATGCCGGTTTGCCGGGGAGCACGTTGGGCCGCTCGAAGAGCAGCGGCGTCTGGTTCCGGGACTCCGCACTCCGGTGCGGACCGAGGACCCGCTCCTGCTGCTGCCACGCCGGCAAGACACCCAGGGAGAGCACCTTGCCGCCGATGGTCTGTCGGACCGCGTCCAGGTTATCCTTCGGTCGGGCCAGCAGCGCCAGCCAGAGGCAGTGGTCCACCGTCTCGCTCAGCTTGACCGCGGTGAAGTCGGTGCCGTTGATCGGCGGCATCAAGCGCACGGTCTTATAGAACTGGGGGGTGACGCCGACCGGCCGGTGCGGCTTGTAGTACTGGTCGTAGAGGCGCTGCAGTTCCGGGGTCGGCGTATCGGGCTTGCGGTAGTAAGCCCGCAGTTCTACGGGCAGCACGTCCAGCCCGTTCTCGGTGCAGAAGTTGACCGGCCCCGCCTTGACCGCCAGGTCGGAGCCCAGGGTATAGACCGACAGGGGTCCCCGCTCGTTGGCGAAGGTGACGATTCCCCGGGCCGCGGCGGCGGCCTCCAGCGGAATGCCCAGCAGCGTCAGGAACTTCCGGCGGTTCCGCTCCGGGATCAGGTTGGCCCGGTAGTTCAGGCTGTCGGTCATGAAGGCGAAGAGTTCCAGCAGCGTGACCCCGGGATCGCTTTCGTTGAAGTTGGTCCATTCCGGGGTGTGGACCCGGATGCGCGCCAGGGCCTCGTCCAGAATCTCCCGGTACTCCCTGGCGTCAAGCTTGGGTACTTTCAGCGCCACCGGCCCCACCCCTTTCCCCGCCAGTCAGACTGACCGTCAGTGTCACCTGTTCACGGCTCCCATCGGCCACCAGCCGGTACCGGATGGCGGCCACGGCACTCTCCGGATCGGTTGGGTCAGGCGCCACGCTGACCTCCTCCACCTGGATCCGAGGCTCCCACCGCAAGAGGGCCCCCGCGATCCGTTCCTCCATGAGGCGCCGGGTCGCCACCGTGTTCGGCTCGTAGAGGAACGAGCGAAGACCGGCGCCGAAGGCGGGCAGGAGCAGCCGTTCACCCGGTTCGGTCAGCAGGATCAGTTGAATCGACTCCCGGATGTTGGCCGGGCCCTCGGACCAGGCGATGCGCCCGTCATCGCCCACACGGGGCGGGAAGGCCATCGAGCGGCCGTAGATGCGTCCCGGGTTCATTCGCCCTCACCTGCCTTCAGGCTGATCGGGAAGCAGATCTTGAAGAGCGGCTTCCACCAGAAGATGAAGTTCAGCACGTTCACCATCACCATCAAAAGAATCATGGCGACGATGGTGATGATCGGAATCGAGAGGCTGCAGACCATGCCGATGGAGAGCTTCGGCTCATCGGCGGCACTGTCAAAACTCTTCAGGTCCTTGATGCTGCGGAAGCGCTCCAACTGCTTGCGCATCTCGGTGGAGGCCAGCACAGCCACGCCCTTGGGGCCCTCCTTCGGGATGCCGAAGGGCAGCGTGATCTGCACCGGCCGCTGGGGGGCGTCGGCATCGAAGAAGCCGGCGATGCTGAATCTTTCGCTCAGGTCGCTGAGCACCGCCCCCTGCCAGTTGTTGGCGCAGGGCCGCTCGAAGACGCAGCGGATGCCGTACAGCTCGCCGCTCCCCAGCTTCGGCAGCGGCGGCGGGGGCGGCAGCGCCCCGGCGTACTGGCTGATGTACGGCTTCATCTGCTGCAGGTAGGTGCGATACTCCAGCGCCAGGGTGGACGGATAGGAGGGCGGCTTCTTCAAATAGTTGGCCAGCGGTGCGGAGCCGCTCCGCAGTTGGGCGACGATCGCCGTTTCCGCCGCACTCAGCGTCTCGCCGGCACCCTGCACCGCCTGCCACACCCCGGGCAGATAGTCGCCGAGGTAGAGAGCGAGTGCGTCCAATAGCTTGGTGGCGTCGCTGCCCTCCAGGTCGGCGCCCGTATCCGACCAGAGGTTGAGGACCCGCTGCTCGAACCTGGCGGCCATGTCGTCAAATGGGCTCTGCACCGCCTTGCCGGCGGCGTAGCTCTCCTTGCTGGCGGTGGGCACCAGGCCGGCGTAGAGCCGCCGGGTCTGTCCTGCTTCCTGGAAGGGCATGGGGAAGAGCGGCAGGCGTTCCTCCTTGTCGGGCAGCTCCTTGCCGCCTACGGCGCACCAGCCCTCCCCCGGCAGCCAGGCATACTCCTGCCACTCGGTGGGGGACTTGGCGACGAGGCGGCGCAGCACGAAGCCGACTCGCTCGCCGGCGCCCGGCTCGATGTGCCGGTCGGGCTCGCCCGGGATGTCGCAGAGCAGGCTGGCGGCCACCAGATAGAAGCGGCCGTGGGCCGGCTGGTACAGCTTGGGGTGTCCATTGGACTGGGGCGGGAGCCCCGACCAGGCCACCGGGTCCTTGTAGGTCTCAGCCCGCAGCAGCAGATCTTCCAAGTGAATCTGGGCTGCACCCAGCCGCCCTTTCAGTTCCGCCATGAACTCGTCGGTGGCGAAACGGAGCAGAGACGGACGGCTGCGGATGGTTGCGTCCCCCTGCGCCCAGAGCGGCAGGGGCCCATGCCATAGAGCCGGATGCGGATGAGGAATCACCATATGTTACCAGCCCCCGGTGTGTAGCTGGAACTGACCACCGAATTGGTGATGAGGGTGCTGCACTGGATCACGCCGCTGAACTTGCTCATGCCGGCGTTCACCGTTACCTGCCCCGCGGTCACCTCCACGGTGGAGCCTGAGACCGAGACCTTGGAGACCGCCTGAATGGTGATGCCGGAGCTCTCGATCTTGATGGAGTTCCCCGCCGAGTCCTGCAGCTCGATCACCCCCGGGCCATCTTTCAGGTCCAGTTTCTGGCCGCCGGGGGTGGTCAGGGTGAGGCTCTCCTGCCCGTCCTTATCTTTCAGGGTGATCCGGATTCCGTTGCGAGAGCAGATCTCCTTCACTTCGTTCTTGCCGGCGCCGTCCATCTGCTGGGGCGAAGCATCCTTCCCGTTCCAGAGCGCACCCACCATGTAGGAGCGGCGCGGGTCACCGGCTTCGAAGGCGACCAGCACCTCATCGTTCACGTCGGGAATGAACCAGGTACCCCGGTTGTTGCCGGCCATCAAAGTGGCCAGGCGGGCCCAGGTCTCATAGGTGGCCCCCTTGCCGTCCGGACTCCAGGGCAGCCGTACCTTCACCCGACCCAGACCATCCGGATCGGTGATGCTGGTGACCAGTGCGGGGTAGACGCCGTAGAAGCGGCCCCCGTACCCCAGCGGCACGCGCTCAAACTGATCTTCGTTCATGACGTTCATCCCCCTATGCCGGCCCGTTCCACCCAGAAGCGGGTGGTGTAGCCCTGTTCGCGGTCAAAGGTGTGCCGGCACTCGGTCACATAGTAGCTGCCGCCGAAGAGCGGGCCGACCCCGTTCAGGGTCACCTGCGCACCCACCCGGATGCGGCCGTCGCCCTGGGCCAGGCCCATGCCGGTGACGAACCGGCGGGCGATTCGGCGATAGGCCGCTTCGGCCGCGAAGCGGGCCTCCTGGTCGCTGAGCGGCACCCGGCTGGCGATCTGCTCGTGCCGGTCGCCGAACGCAGCGGAAAGCACCTGGCTGCCTGACTGCAGCGAGCCCAGTTCGCTACCCAGCACCCCGGATTCGGCCTTGGCGGCGATCGCCTCCTTGGCCGCGACATCCCAGCCCGATACGGTCAGGCTGCTGCGCTGCCCGGCCAGATCGGCCAGCGCCTCGAACTCCCACAACTGCGGGCCGTAGTTCAGGGCCAGATCGGCTCCCCGGCGACGGCTGTGGGCCTGGGCATGCAGGCTCTTGCCATCGACCCAGAGTTCGGCGTCGATCGCCCGGGCCCGTTCCCGCAGGAAGGCCAGGTCGGTCTGGTTCACCTGGGTCAGGACCGAGTAAGTGCCCGGCCCGGTGATGTCGATATCGGCCTGCAGCCCGTGATCACTGGCGATCTGGCGCATCACGTCCTCGTCCGAAGCCTGCTCGAAGGAGCGGGTCCGCCGGGTCATGCGCAGGTCGAAGAGCCGGTCCTCGGCCAGCACGGTCAAGAGCGGCGGCATGCCGTCCCGGGGGAAACGCCCCTCCAGGCCGGAGATTCGCCCGCTGAAGACGGTGGCGGCGCCGTCGCCGGCCCCCATGGCGACGGCGAACTCCTTGCCGAACTCCAGCAGTTGGCGGTCGAAGTAGAGGTAGCCGACGCCGCTGTTCGTGGTGCCCCAGTTGACCAGGCTCACCTCGCAGCGGTAGAGGCCGTCGGTGTTCTCCTCTACCAGCACCGACTGGATCTGGGCATCGAGATCGGGTTGGCTGTTGCCGGCCACCTTCAGGCTCGGCTGCGCAAGGAAATAGCGGGGCGCTTGCGGTTCCACAGGCACGGCAGCCACCCCCTAGTAGGCGCTGAGCCGGGCGCTGCGGTCGGCGGCGCGCCGGATCAGGTCCTGAATCTCCTGCGGCGTCGGCGGCCGGGGCGTTGCGCTCTGCGCCGACTGCTGGCTCTCCGCATTTTCCGGACGGGGAGCGGCGCCTGGCAGAATCTCGAATTCGCGAATGCTGACCGGCACCGGAATCACCCCTTACCCAGGTTGGATGGAGACATGTTGAGCAGCGTGCCGGCGGGCAGGATCCGCGGGTTCTCGATCCCCGCGGCTTCGGCGATCGATTTCCAGTCCGAAATCCCCTGCTTCGCCGCCATCTGGGGCAGCGAGTCGCCGGCTTTGGCCGCCTGGAGCGGTTGGCTCCCCGCCCCGCTGCCGAACTCTTTCTGGGTCAGCAGCTCCTGGGCGGCCAGGCTGACGGAGAGATTCGCCCGCAGGGGCACGCCCTCGGCGGAGAAGTACTCCAGTTTCTCGGTCAGCGACTCCATGACGCCGTCGAAGATGAAGTTGCCCCAGTGGAACTCCACCCCGGCCACCGCCGCCTTGGCGTCCTTCTTCTTGTCGCCGTCGGAGGGCCGCATCAGGGCGGCTACCTTGTCGGTCAGCTTCCGCACGTCACCGTAAGTCTCGGCCTCGCCGTCCTGCATCGGCACGGTGGTGTCGAACCAGAGTTCCAGGGTGAGGCGGCTGGTGCCGGTGGCAGCCAGCTGCGTGGAGCTGCCCTTCTGGTTGTCGCCGCCGATCTGGTTGGCGTAGGTCACCGTCAGCGTCTCCGGGTTGAATTGGACGGGGATCTTATCCTCTACCGGCTGCGGGGGGTCCCCCTTCTTCTTGGGGAGGATCACCCGCTGAAGCGTCGCGTTCTGATTGCCCATCCGTCCGTCACCTCCCGGGGGGGTTCGCTTGTGGCGGCTGGAACCGCAGTGTCTCGTAGACCAGTTGGAGCTCTTCGATGGCCACCTGGCCATCCTTCGCGTTCAGCGCCGGCCCCTTCAGCTTCACCGGCAGGCAGCGGGTCAGCACGAAGGTGGCCTGCGTGCCCTTGCCGTCGGGGGCCAGCATTACCACGGAGCCATTGGCCCGGATGCCTTGCCGGCCCTTCTGCTGCATCAGGTCGAACCACTGCCACAGATCGGCGTTGTTGGTCATGCCCCGGCGCAGGGTCAACTGGCCGTAAGAGACCGGCCCCATCAGGTGGATCTGCTGCCCGTTCAGGCCGCCCGCCCGAATGGTGCGGGGCTGCATGCTGATCTCCAGGCCGTCGCACTCGGCGAACTCGGCGCTGCAGACCTGCTTGGTGACGCCAGGCACATCCAGCTCGATGCGGAAGTTGAAGGCGCTGGTCGGCCGGAATGGCTCCATGGGTTACACCTCTTTCACGACGGGCTCGGCCCCTGCGGCCTGGACCAGTCTGACCAGGATAAAGGCCAGCGGCCGGGAGGGCGCCACCCGCAGTTCCACCACGAAACGCCCCTGCTCCAGGGCGGCAGGCGGGTTGACCGACTCATCGGTCACCACCTGGAATCCCTCCTCCGGCCGGTCGCCGGCGAAGGCACCACGCCCGTAAAGGCCGGTCAGCAGCGCTTCGAACCGCCGCTGGACCAGCCGCCGGAAGGGATCGCTGGTAGGCTCGAATAGCAGCGACTGCCCTTCCCGCAGGGCCAGGCGGCGCAGCAGGATCAACAGACGCCGGACGCCCATCACCATCAGGTCCCGGTCGGGGCTGAGGGTGTCCGCCGACAGGAGCATGAATCCCTGCGGCGTGCGCTCCACCACGTTCACCTGGCGGTCCCGCAGGGCATCTGCCTCACTCCCTGTGATGGGCGGGGCCAATTGCACCACACCGGTCAGCGCCTCGTTGGCGGGCGCCACCCAGGCGCCGCGGCGCACGGCCCGGTCGGCGATTCGGCCGGTGGCCGCCCCCTCCGGCGGCACCAGGAGGCCATCGGTGAGCAGCCAGGGATGGTAGATGGCGCCGTAGCTCAGCCGGCGCTCGGGTTCGGCACCGGCCTCGCCGGTCAGCTGACCGAGGTAGGAGAGTGCGCCCCGCAGGCGGTCGGCGCCGCCCTGCCACGGCAGCGAGAGCACTGCCATCAGGTCGCCCCGGGCTTCGGCCATGCAGAGCAGCGCCTGCTGCACCGCGGCGGCGATCGGCGGGCGGCTGTCGCGCTGGACGACCCAGCCGGCGGACGGCGGCTTGCTCTGGATCGTTACGGTTCGGGACCAGGGACTGCCCTGGGCACGCACCCGGAAGTAGAGCACGCCCGCTCCGCCCCAGACCACGGTGGCGCCGGTCTCGTTCCCGGCGTAGACCGTCTGGCTATCGGTGAAGTCAGGCACAGTGGCCGACTCCAGCGTGAACTGCGTGCCTTCGCCCCGGGTCCAGTTGAGCCGGCAACTGCCCTGCGACACTTCCGGGTCGGCCAGCTGCGGTGCGGGCAACGGCCGCCAGTGCAGGGGCCGGAACGGCGAGTGCGCCAGGGTGATCTGCTGCGTGTTGGACCAGGGACTGACCCGGTCGCCCAACTCGGCCCGCACCCGGTAGTACAGGTTGTGCAGGCACGCTTCGGAGGTAGCCGGGGTGAACGCAGCCACCTCGGGATAGCTGCTGGTCACGGCCTGCTGGAAGGTGGGGTCGGTCGACTCCTGGAACAGATAGCGTGCGCCGGTGGCCACCCGGTTCCAGGTGAGCCGTTTCCGTCCCCGCAGCACGGGGGCCGGCAACGGGCTCGGCTCGACGGGCTCGGCCCTCACCCACTGCCGGTGCAGGCAGTCGGGGGCCGAGACCAGGGTGACCTCATCCAGCGGCCAGAGGGCGTGAATGCCCGTGAGGGCAGGGCCCGTTCGGCCCGCCCGCTGATGCTCGTCCTGCCGGGCGAAGATCGCGTTGCCCAGGGTGGCCGGGCCCTGCCGGGCCAGGTCCGGGTCGGCGAAGAGGTCGGGGGTCAGGTTGACCAACCCGTCCCGCTCCAGGGCAGGCTTACCGGTGTCGAAGGCGCCGGCGAGCGCCTCGGGCTGCCAGACGATCCCCATGCCGATCGGCAGGCAGACCGCCTCACGCCGCTCCTCCGCCGCCAGCGGGAAGCGAGGCGTCACCGCGTCGCTGACCGCCGCGGCCTTGTCGCAGAAGAGGGCTTCGTCGGTGGGGAGCGCGCCGAAGAAGCGGGGATGCTCCCCGCCGAAACCCAACTCCGTCAGGCGGCTGGCGCCCTGGCTGTCGGTGGCCATCAGGTCGAAGGTGAGCCGCTCCAGCACGGGGCGGCTGCCTGCAGCCGGCGGGGTCGACAGCGTCCAGTGGGGCTCCGAAATGGTGACCACCACGCCCAGACTCTCGGAGCGGATCGCCTGCACCGTCGCATACCCGGTGGCGCCGCTCACCTTCAGCGTCAGCGTCACGCCGGGCAGCACCACGGTACCGGCGGCGAACGCCAGCCGAGGCGGGCCGCTGAGCCACTGCGCCTTGAGCCGCTGCGCACCGGTCGGTCCGAGGCCGTCCACCATCAGGTCGGCGGCCTTGCCAAGGGATGTCGGGGCGCGGCTGGTAAACCACCAGGCTTCGCCGGTGAGGCGACGCTCCGGCAGATCCGCCGTGGGCTCGGCCACCTGGCGGGCGGCGACGAACGCCACTTCGCCCCCAGCGAAGGCAAGGCGCAGCAGATCGCCGGGCCGGATCGGATCCGGCACCCGGTGCGGGTCGAGCGCCAACGTCACGTAGTGCGGATCGTGCGTCGAATCGGCCGGTTCGATCAGCCGGGCTTCCCCCAACGGGGTGCGCCGCAGCAGCGTCCCGACCCGCAAGGCGTCTGACCAACTCCCGGGGGAGCGGGCCACCGCCTGTGCCCCGCGGATCTTGCCGTCCGGGGTGGCCCAGACCAGCCCCGGCACGGCGAAGCGGTTCGGGATGGCGTCGCTTTGGGATGCGACACGCACAACCCAGCAAAGCCTTCCGCCGTTGGCAAAGAAGGCGCGCACCGCCGGTCCCAGGAAGGCGCAGATCGTGCCCTGCTCCTCGTCCCGGGCAAGTAGCAGGTCGGGGCCGAAGATCTGGCGGAAATGGACCTCATCCTCCACCTGCACCGGGGTGTGCAAGGGCCCTGCGGCGGCAAAACCGACAAAGGCCGCTACATCCATCCGGGGCAGCCGGTCTTCCGGCGTGGGAGGACTGACCACAAACTGAATGCCACGCCGCTTGCCCATACGCCGCGGCCTATTCGAGGTCGATCCGCTCGCAGGAGAGGACCAGCTCCTCGATCGCCAGCTCGCTGCCCTTGCCTGAGAGCGACGGGCCCGTGTACTTGATCGGGCGGGCGTTGGACAGCTTCCACCGGAGCACCGTAGCGCTGTGCTCCTCGTTCTGCAGGGAGATGGTAACCGTGCGGAGCGACTTCTGGTTGCCTTCCCGCACCTGCTTCAGCCAGGTGAACAGGTCCAGCGCTCCGATGACGCCACGCTTCAGGGTCACGTCCGGCACCTTGTAGAGGGTGTTGATCTTCATGGGGGAGTTGTTCGGATCGTTGCCGGTGCGATACTCGGCGGTGGTGATCTCCATGCCGAGACCGCTGATCTCCTGGAATCCCGCCACGGCCGTGACCGTATCGCCGGTGCCCAGGTCGACCAGGAAGTTGAACTGGCTATAGGGCCTATCACGCAGCACTGCCATCTGCTTCTCTCCTCACGTGAGTCAGATTACGACTTGTTGGCGGTCCACTGGCCGATCCGGAAGACGACGAACTCGGCAGGTCGAACCGGCGCCACGCCGATCAGGCAGATCAGCCGGCCGTTGTCGATATCGTTCTGGGTCATGGTGGACCGGTCGCAGCGGACGAAGAAGGCCTCCTCCGGCTTGGTCCCCATCAGGTGCTCGGAACGCCACTCGTTGTACAGGAAGTCCTCCACGGTCTGCTTGGTCTTGGCCCAGAGCGGCTCGCTGTTGTTCATGAAGACCGCCCAGCCGGTGCCGGCATCGATGGAGTGCTCCAGGTAGGCGAAGTAGCGGCGCAGGTTGACATACTTCCACTCGGGGTCGGAGCTGATGGTCCGGGCGCCCCAGACCACGTAGCCCATGCCCTCGAAGAAGCGAATGCAGTTGATCCCCAGCGGGTTCAGCACCTCCTGCTGGGCGCGGTTCACGTTGAACTCGAGCCCCGTGGCGCTGCGGATCTTCTCGTTGGCGGGAGCCTTATGTACGCCGTGATCCACATCGTTGCGGGCATAGATGCCGGTGATGAAGCCGCTGGGCGGCAGGATGATCTCCTGGCGGGTGATCGGATCCATCACCCGGACCCATGGATAGTAGAGCGCCGCGTGGCTGGAGTCGAACCGGGCCCGATGCTCCTTCACGTCGCTCAGGATCTGGCCGTTCACCGAATCGAGCACGGCGATGCGGTAGCGCATCCGCTCGGCGTGGGAGATCAGGAAGCTGTTCACCTGCAGGGCGTCGGTGGTGTAGGTGCCGGTGCCGTCGGCATAGGTGCAGCCCGGGGCCGCCACGATGGCGATATCCTCCAGGTCCTCCAGGGCGCAGAGGCCGCTCCGGGCGCCGACGCTCTCCTGGCCCTTGTAGGTGTCGGCGGTGGGACGGACGCCGTCTGAGCCGTTCGCCAGGCGCACCTGGAACCAGCAGTCGGCGGCGGCGGTGGAATCCGCCAGGGCCTCCCGCACGCTCAGGACGGTGCCGCCCGCATCCTTGGCCTGGCTGTCCTGCGCCAGCAGCACATTGGCAACCGCGACGCCATTGGACAGGGCGGTGTGCAGCGTCAGGGGGACGAAAAGCTCGGTAGAGCGCTGGACGTGGGTCTCGGCGAAGCTCTTGCTCAGGGACTGCGGATGGTCGGGATGCAGTGCCAGACCCGTGAAGCGGGTCTCCTGGCAGAGCTTGCCGAGGCGGCCGGCGATGACGTCGACCTTCAGGATCCGCATCTCGGGCATGTCGGCTTCGGTGGCGGGGGTCGCAGTGCCGGTGACGGCCTGGAGCACTTCCGCCAGGGTCCGCTCGGTGGCGCTGTTGTCGCAGAAGGTGAAGCCGCCGTCGGTCTTCTTCAGCCAGTAGAGGGTCGCGGCTGCGGTGCTGGGCGACTTGGGCCGCACCCAGACCAGATCATACTCCGACGCACCCCGCAGCACCGCCGTGGCGCTGACCGGGTCCCGCCGCAGCAGGTTGGGCTCCAGCCGGAAGGCGAAGGTGACGGGCAGGTTGCCGGCGGCGCCCGGATGGCGGGCCGACAGGATGATATGCTTGCTGGATGGATCGGCTTCGCTCTCCTTCACGGTAGCGAACGCACAGCCATCGGCCACGTTGGACGGCTTCCCCGCCACGCTGGACGAGGAATCGAACTCGTAGACACGGGCGAAGTAGAGACGGCGTCCGCCCTCTTCGAAGAAGGCGCGCACGGCGTGGGCCAGGTAGTTGTTGATCTCGGACCCGCTGTAGGAAAGCCGGTCGAGTCCGCCGTAAATCCGCTCGTAGTCTGCAAAGCTGGTCAGCAGTTCCGGCTCACCGGTGGTGGGGCCGAACCGCGCCGGTCCCACAAAACCTGCCGTGCTGGTGCCAACCCCTTCAATACTCTTGGCACGGTAGCTGGTCTCCTCTACATAAACTCCCGGGGCCAGGTACTCAGGCATGGCCTTGCCTCCTTGGTGTTAGTCACGGAGTCCTTCAGGTTGCGGGACGGATCCGAATCCGCTCCCCACGAGTCCCCGTGGGGCTCAGAATCACCTCCTGGCCGAAGTTCAGGGTGAATGGAATGGTACTGGCAAACGCGCTGCTCCCCGTTGCGATGCTCCCCCGCCCCTGCGCCAGGAGCTGCTCCCGGCTGGCAGCCGGTGGATCGCCGTAGACCGTGGGCCGCACGGCTCCATAGTGAACCTCGAACTGCATCGTCCAGCCGCTGCGCAGCGAATTCTGCTCCACTCGGTCGACCAGCGTCCGCACCACGGGCGGATAGGGGAACGGCAGCGCCATGACGCCCCGTTGGTCCGCCACTCCCTGCCAGACCCAGGGCTTACCACCCACTGTCTGGCGGCCGGGCAGCGTCACCTCCGCCACGGCGAAGGCGGCAGGCGCCCCGGTAACAGCCTCTTCGAACTGGGCCCGCAGCACGGCGACCCCGGCCGGCAGGGCGTGACCCGGCGCCGAGTAGAGTTCCAGGTTGATCACATCCCCGGCCTTCAGCGGTCCCAGCGGATAGCGCATGGGCAGGTAGCGCCCGTGCCGGTCCCGCAGTTCCAGGCAGTACGGCGCTCCCGCCGACAGGGAGGCCGGCGTGCTGCCGTCCGGGAGGCGGTGGATCACGAAGATCCCGTCCCCGTTGGGCTGAAGCGACAGGGGTGCGGCGCCGGTCGACGTATCGTACAGCATCACCGAGAGTCCCTCGGCGACGGTGCGGTTCAGCACCCGGTCCCGGGCCTGAATGCCGAAGAGCGCCTGACTGCGCCAGACGTAAAGCTCGCGTACCGGAAAGGTGCCGGTGCTCCAGTCCCGCTCGTTCATCAGTTCCCCCCCTCTCGCTGGTCGCCGCCATCCACGGCGAAGCCGGCCTGCCGCTCGACCACCCGCTGACCGCCCAGTTCGGGGCTGAGCGACTCGATGCAGATGGTGCGGGCCACATACGGAATTGAGAGCATGTAGGGCTGCGGCGCCAACCGCTCCCAGATGCGGAACAGATCCTCGGTGCTCAGGTCGCCTAGCACCACCTGCACCTGCTCGCCGTCGGCGAAGGGGCTGACCTGAGTGGTGTTGAGCAGCGAGGCCGGCAGCAGCGGGTGATCCTCGAGCACCCGCATCACCCACCCCGCCAGGCTGTTCTGCACGAAGGCATTCTCGCCCCAGATCGTCAGCAGGAAATGAACCTCGATCGGCAGGGCAGGCCTTGGCCCTCCCCCGGGATTCCGGTTCACCCCGTTGACAAAGAGGCGATAGGGAAAGAGCGACACACCGGACTTGATCGGCGGCGTGGTGCCTCGCTCCGGGTTGAAGTCCCGGGCGGTGAAGACCTTGAACTCCAGCTGGTCAAACTCCCTGGGGTCGTGGCAGTCGCTGAGCAGGCGTATCACGGCGTCGGCCAGGGCGGCAATGGCCCGATACCTCGCCATATGCCCCATCTCCTTAGGTCATAATTGTATGTATTATGGCACTGGTTCTTTATGGCACTGTGAATTACCTTCTCACTATGTGAGTTTTAGATAAACATTGGCTCCTTGCGCTATTTTGACGGTGTCAAATCGACAGGAAGGGCGTTACCACTGGGGTACCGCCCTTCGGAGGATGTGGGTTCTCGCTTGTGCCGCCGATGCGCGCCGGGCCCCCTCGTGCAGGCTGACTTGCCATGGTAGCGGCAAGTGGTGGTGACCCGAGGGGAGACGGGCGGCGGAGGCACGCTTGCGTCGGCCGTGCGGCGGTGGCCCGGCGGTGACAAGCTGCTTC
This sequence comes from Mycobacterium leprae, assembly GCA_050262655.1. Classification (GTDB taxonomy): domain Bacteria; phylum Bacillota; class Sulfobacillia; order Symbiobacteriales; family Symbiobacteriaceae; genus DASXVX01. The sequence continues at coordinate 14,372 of JBLNEM010000130.1, forward strand.
CGGGAGCCCACGGGCTAGCCCGGCGGCGGCAAGCTACTTCCGGAGCCCAC
>JBLNEM010000131.1:0-4100 GCA_050262655.1 Mycobacterium leprae
TCCCGATCAACGATCTGCCGGAGTCGATCTCTGGCATATCCGGTATCTCCAACCCGCAGCGTGGCGCGATGTCGCATGAGAAGCCAGGCAGCCGGCCCTTTGATCCAGTTCGTCCATGGCACCGGGGCCGCCGTCGCGGTCATTGCGGGTGCCAAAACCAGCAGCCCATCAATACCTGGTTGAGTCTGGGCAGCCCATGATGTTGCGAGTGCGCCACCCAGGCTATGGCCCAAAACGAAAACCCTGCTGTTGGGAAAGCGACTCTTGATATGGCCTATAGCCTCGGTGATATCCGCATAAACTCGCTGCTGTGAAGGAATATCCCCATGGGGTGTGCGAGTAAGGCCATTGCCGCGCAAATCGAGGGTGAAGTAAGCGATGCCCTCTTTTTGCAGCGCCTCTCCCATTGGTTGATGGTAGCCGCCGTGCTGCCCAAGCCCTGGTAAGCCGAGAACCACTGCCTTGGCGAGTCCGTCAGGCGGTACCCAACCCCGAAGAAACAGTTCCTCTCCGTCACTAGCTCGGACGTATTCCCCGTTTGAAGGGATCAACACATCCCGCCATGGGTCCGCGGGGTTTGGGCTCACAATCACCCAGGCGGCGCTCACAGCGAGCAGGCAAATTGACGGGATAACCGTCCACGTCAAAACTGGTAGCGCCCAATGTACAAATCCTGTCGTCAAGATATTTAGCACATTCCCCTCCAGCAACTTACTTGGAGGGGTATTTCATGAACGCCGATGCAAATCCCTTCAATCTTCGGTCGCATTGAACCTCCCTACGCTCTCCCAGCCAGTCGGCTCGAATGCTGGGCATAATACCCCCCAAGTCCCTCTGTACTGAAGAACCACAACCGTCACGATGGAGGCCACCCCCATGCCAGAAACCGCCACCCCCAACCGCCTCGCCCACGAGGCCTCACCATACCTCCAGCAGCACGCCCACAATCCGGTAGACTGGTACCCCTGGGGCCCCGAAGCCCTGGCGAAGGCGAAAGCCGAGGAGAAGCCGATCTTCCTCTCCGTAGGCTACAGCGCCTGCCACTGGTGCCACGTGATGGCCCACGAATCCTTCGAGGAGCCCGCCATCGCCGCGGTGATGAACGAGCACTTCATCAACATCAAGGTGGACCGCGAGGAGCGGCCCGACCTCGACCAGATCTACCAGTCGATCTGCCAGATCGTCACCCGCCACGGCGGCTGGCCGCTTTCGGTCTGGCTCACCCCCGACCAGAAGCCCTTCTATGTGGGCACCTACTTCCCGCCAGCCGAGCGGTATGGCCGGCCCGGGTTCCGGCAGGTGCTGGAATCGCTGGCCCGGGCCTATCGGGAGGAGCGCGGCGAGGTCGACAAGGTGGCCGACAACTGGACGGCGGCGCTCTCCGCCGGGGAGACGCCGGCTGCCTCACCGGGAGCCGCTGCGCAGGCGCTGCAGCAGGACCTGGTCGTGCAGGGGGCCCGCGCCCTGGCCGACCATACAGACCGGCGGCACGGCGGCTTCGGCGGCGCCCCCAAGTTCCCCAACGCCACCGCGCTGGATGTGATGCTGCGGGCCTGGAAGCGCACCGGCGACGAGCCGTGCCGCGACCTGGCGCTCCTGACCCTGCGGAAGATGGGCGAAGGCGGGGTCTATGACCAGTTGGGCGGCGGCTTCCACCGTTACTCGGTCGACGCGCGGTGGGCCGTGCCGCACTTCGAGAAGATGCTCTACGACAACGCCACCCTGCCCCCGGTCTATCTGTCGGCCTGGCAGGCGGCCGGCGAGCCGCTTTACCGGCAGATCGCCGAAGAGACGCTCCAGTACGTGATGCGGGAGATGACCCACCCCGACGGCGGCTTTTACTCCAGCACCGACGCCGACTCTGAAGGCGATGAGGGCAAGTACTTCGTCTGGGACCGGGCCGAGGTGTTGGCGGCCACAGGGGACGAACTGGGCGACCTGCTCTGCCGCCGCTATGGGGTAACCGCTGAAGGCAACTTCGAGCAGACCGGCAAGACCGTGCTCTACCGGGCCGTCCCCACCGCCACGCTGGCCGAGGAGCAGGGGGTGCCGGAGAGCGAACTGCTCGCCAAGATCCGGGTAGGTCGGCAACACCTGCTGGCCGTGCGAGAGCAGCGGGTGCCGCCGGGCCGGGACGACAAGATCCTGACCGCCTGGAACGGACTGATGATCACCGCGTTCGCCCGGGCCGGGCGGATCCTCCGTGAAACCAGCTATATCACCGCCGCCAGGCGGGCGGCAGGCTTCGTGCTCTCCCATCTGACCGACGGCCAGGGCAACCTCCTGCGCCGGTACAAGGAGGGCGACGCCGCCATCGGCGGCTACCTTGAGGACTACGCCTACTTCGCCGCCGCCCTGCTGGACCTGTACGAGGCCACCTTCAACGACGAGTACCTGCAGGCGGCCATCCGCTACACCCGGGACGCACTCGCCCGCTTCTACGATGGCCAGGGCTCTTTCTACGTGACCGCCGCCGAAGCGGAGCCGCTGATCCACCGCCCCAAGGATGACCTGGACTCCTCCACCCCCGCCGGCACCGGGATCATGGCCGCCACGCTGCTGCGGCTCCATCCCTTCACCGGTGACGAGGCGTTCCGGGAGGTGGCCGAGGCGATCTTCAGCGCCCACTGGCCGCAGATGGAGCGTTACCCCTCCGCCACCGCCTCCCTCCTCCAGGCGCTGGACCTCTACCAGAGCAGCCCCACCGAAGTGACGCTGATAGGGGAGACGCCGGAAGACTGGCTCGCCCAACTGGGGTGGCGCTATCTGCCCAACCTGGTGTTGACCCGGATCGCCGCACCTCGTGACGATGCGCCGATCTGGGCGGGCAAGAGCCTCTACAAGGAGCGCCCCACAATCTACGTCTGCCGGAACTTCGCCTGCTCACCCCCCGCCAACGACTGGGCGGAAGCGGCTCTACACCTGGAGTAGCTCACAACAAAACGCCCCGAGGCCGCCATGGCCCCGGGGCGCTGCCTATTCGCCTATACCCGCTCTGCGATCCACCGGTCGATGGCCGTGACCAGCGATGGCATCTCCGGTTCGACCACCAGGTTGTGCTGCAGCCCCGGCAGCATGCGGAAGCTCTTGTCCGACGAGCCGATCCGGTCGAAGAAGAGCCGGCTGCCCACCGGGTCGACCAGCTGATCGTCGCCGGCCTGCAGCATCAGCACCGGCGCCTGGAGCTCCCGCAGTTCCCGCTTCGCCCGGTTGATGGAGCGCACCGCCTCCAGGTAGAACCGGGCGGTATAGCTCCGGACATAGCGATCGTCGGCTGCGGCGCATTGCGCATGTGCCGGGTTGCGGGTCGTCACCACGTCCAGCGGCACCTCGGGGATGTACCGTTCCGGCTGGGCCAGCGCCCAGAAGACCGTCCGCCCCACCAGGGCGAGGGAGGGCAGGCGGCGCAGCTTGAATCCGGGGCTCAGCGCCACCACCCCGTTCACCCGCCCGTTCAGATGGCTGCCCAGCCGCAGGGCCAGATGGCCCCCCATGGAGAGGCCCACCAGGAAGAGCGGCCGCCCGGGATTCTGCCGTGCGGCATACGAGAGCATCTCCGCCGCGTCCGCCAGGAACAGATCATAGGAATAGATGTGACCCCGCTTCTCACCCGAGAGCCCGAACCCCCGGTGGTCGTGGGCATAAACACTGTAGCCCAGGTCATGGAATAGATCCCCCATGGCCGTAAAGGGACCGCTGTGATCCCCCTGCCCATGCAGATAGAGGACCGTCGCCTTCGGCGAGTCCCGGCGCCACTCCCGGTAGTGGATCGTCACGCCGTCTGCGGCCCGCAGTTCGCCTACCCGGTGCCCATCGATCCGGCCGCTGACATAAAGCATAACCCCCGCCTCCTCTGCTGCCTTAAAGTACGCAGTAGAAGGGACGGGGGTTCGATCGCGACATGAAATTTTAATGAGCCCAGAGCTTGAAGAAGAGCAAGAAGAGCAGCAGCACCGCGACGATGACGCCCAGGAGGGGCAGTAGGATCTGGTAGGCTGCAATGGTCAAGGCCAGGACATCTTTCCAGTCTGCCTTCACGGAGTGCTTCTCTTCCAGTTCCAACTCGTCCTCGTCCTCACTGCGCCCGGTCCGCCGGCCGC
>JBLNEM010000132.1:0-14628 GCA_050262655.1 Mycobacterium leprae
CAGCCGGGCGAGTGCCTCGGCCAGCTCGGCTCCATGCTCTGCTTTTCCGCAGTCAATCAGGACAGGGCCGGCGGCCGTCTTGACCAGATAGCAGTTGTTGTGTGCCTGCCACGACTCGTCCCACAGCGCCAGTGCGTAGACCTGCTCATTCACCTGCTGAAATTCGTACGTGAGATGTCCCCTCCTCAAAGCGCTTCCCCAGCCACAGCGCTGCGTTCACCAGGCCGATCATCACCGGCACCTCCACCAGCGGCCCAATCACCGCCGCAAAAGCCTGAGCGGAGCCGATGCCAAAAACCGCCACGGCCACGGCGATGGCCAGTTCGAAATTGTTGCTGGCGGCGGTAAAGGAGAGGGTCACCGTTTCCGCGTAGCGGAAGCCGGCCACCTTGGCAATGCCGAACGAGCCGAAGAACATCAGCCCGAAGTAAAGCAGCAGCGGCATCGCCACCCGGAGCACATCCAGCGGCAGGGCGACGATCATCTCGCCCTTCAGGGAGAACATCACCACAATGGTGAAGAGCAGGCCGATCAGGGCGGTGGGCGCCAGCTTCGGCATGAAGCGCTGCTCATACCACGCCCGCCCCCGCCGACGGACGCCGATGGCCCGAGTCAACATGCCGCCGAAGAACGGAATACCGAGGTAGATCAGCACCGACTGTGCGACCTCCCACATGGAGACATGCACGGCTGCGCCGCCGGTGTTGATGTGCAGCCAGCCGGGCACCAGCGTTACAAACACATACGTGTAGAACGAGTACAAGAGGATCTGGAAGACCGAGTTGAAGGCCACCAGCGCCGCGGCGTATTCGCTGTCGCCTTTGGCCAGGCCGTTCCAGACCAGCACCATAGCGATGCAGCGTGCCAGGCCAATGATGATGACCCCCACCATATAGTCCGGGTACCGGCTCAGGAAGAGCCACGCCAGCAGGAACATCAGCACCGGGCCGATGACCCAGTTCTGGAGCAGCGAGAAGGCGAGTAGGCGGCCGTTCTTGAAGACCTTGCCCATCTCTTCGTACCGGACTCGGGCCAGGGCCGGATACATCATCCAGATCAGGCCGACCGCAATCGGAAGGGAGACGTCGCCCACCTGGAGCCGGTCCAGGGCCTTCGCCGCTGCCGGCATGAAGTGGCCGATACCGACCCCCACCGCCATCGCCAGGAAGATCCAGAGCGTCAGGAACCGGTCCAGCAGCGAAAGGGCGCTGCCGCTCTTCTGGTCCATCAACTTCAACCTCCTTCTAGCCTCTGCCGTCCCGCAACTGCTGGGCAAACGGAGCAGGCAGGCCGGCCTCTTCAATCGCCCGGGCTGCTGCCTCGTAATCGTAGGCCACTTCTACCACGGTCACGTCCACGCGTTCAGGAAGCAGGTCCAATAACACGTAAGTGGCAACGGGCTTGCCGTGCTTGGGCCGGCCCGCACTGCCTGCGTTCACCACGAGACCGGAACCGACGTTGCGGCAATAGGGCTTGTGGGTGTGACAGCAGATCAGCACGTCGGCGCCGGTACCCCGCAGGTAGCCGTCCAGCACCTCGTCGGTTACCTGCGTGGTCAGATACTCGTTCAGGCGGGCCGGGCTACCGTGCACCAACACCACCTGACGACCACCAAACTCCCGCTGAAGCCGGTAGGGCAGACTCCGCAGGTACTGCTTCTGCTCGTCCGTGGTGTGCGCCTTGGTCCACGCCACCGACTGAAGCCCCCGCTCGTGCGCCGCCGGGTCCGGGTAGTCGCACCCGCAGGTGATGCGGTGATAGCCGATGGCGTCATCATAGTTCCCCATGGCGGTAGGGATGCCCCGGCTGCGGATCCGATCCACGACCTCGCCGGGGTTGGCGCCGTAGCCCACCAGATCGCCGCCACACCAGAGCACATCCGCTCCCCGTGCGGCGATATCGGCCAGGACCGCGGACAACGCCTGTATGTTCCCGTGTATATCGCTGAATACAGCCAGTCTCATTTCTTGCCTTCCTCTCCCGCATCACAGCATAGGCCGAGCCCATTGCGCCGGTCAACCAGCGGCGCGATCTCGGGCAGAGCCGTGGCATCGGCGTCGAACCAGGCCTTCACCCCATCCAGGGCGCCGGCCAGCCGACCGCGATCGACCCGGTAATAGGTCCACGTCCCCGCTCGCCGTTCCTGCAACAGTCCGGCCGCTTTCAGCCGGGCGATATGCTGCGAAACGGCTGGTTGACTGATACCTAGCAGCGGCGGCAGTTCGCAGACGCACAGTTCCTGATCCAACAGGAGCTTTGCCAACTTCATGCGGGTGGGATCGGCCAACACCTTGAGAAACGCAACCACCTCGTCCACCATGGCTCACCTCCGTTCGCATAAGTATAGGCTTATATAGCTGTCCATGTCAATCGCCCATTCGGCCTCTCGTACCAAGTACCGAAGCCAGCTTGCGGTCTATGGCGGAAGACGCATACGCTTGTGACAAGATTGCGACTGGAGGTGTTGTTGTCGTGACGACGATCAAGGTGCTGGGCGGCGGCTGTGCCAACTGCAATGCCCTGGAGAAGAACGCGCTGGAGGCTGTGGCGAATCTGGGCGTGGAAGTGCAGGTTGAGCACGTGAAGGAGATGGCCGCCATCATGTCTTACGGGGTGATGCGGACCCCGGCGCTGGTAGTAAACGAAAAGGTTGTGGTGAGCGGCCGGGTGCCCTCGGTGGCCGAACTCCAGTCCATGCTGACCACGATGCTGGTATAGGCCCATGTTTACCTGGACGGATTGGCTGGGGGAACTGATTGCCTTTCGACTGTTCCGCCTGACGCCCGAAACTCACCTGGGCGGTGCCGTGCAATTCTTCGTGGCCGATATGCTCAAGATCCTGGTCATGCTGACCCTCATCATCTACCTGGTCTCCATCCTCCGCAGCTTCTTCCCGCCGGAACGGGCCCGCCAGCTGCTGGCCCATCGCCGCCTTTGGATCGGAAACGTGGCGGCGGCCCTGCTGGGGGTAGTCACGCCCTTCTGTTCCTGCTCGGCAGTCCCCGTCTTCATCGGCTTCGTCGAGGCAGGCGTGCCGCTAGGCGTCACCTTCTCCTTCCTGGTCTCCTCGCCCATGGTGAACGAGGTGGCCGCCATTCTCCTGCTGGGACTGCTGGGCTGGCGGATCGCACTGCTGTACATACTCACCGGGTTAGCCATTGCCGTCGTCAGTGGATGGGTCCTGGGGCAATTTCGACCCGAGCGGTATATCGAACCTTATGTGTTTCAGATCAAGGTAGGGGAAGCGACGCTGGAACGGCCGACCTGGCGCATGCGCCATACCGATGCCTGGGCCTACACGAAGGAGATCCTGAAGAAGGTCACCCCCTATCTGGTGGTCGGCATCGGGCTGGGGGCATTCATCCACGGCTACGCTCCGGCCGACTGGCTGGCGGTGCATGCCGGGCCTGGCAAGTGGTGGGCTGTACCGCTGGCGGTGGCGGTCGGCGTACCGCTCTATTCCAATGCGGCCGGCATCATTCCAGTGGTCACCTCGCTGATGGAGAAGGGGCTCCCGCTGGGTACCGTACTCGCCTTCATGATGGCGGTCACCGCCCTCAGCCTGCCGGAGATGATCATCCTGCGGCGAGTGATGCGCCCGCAATTGCTGGGGATCTTTGTCGCGGTGCTTACAGTCAGCATCATTGCGGTCGGCTACCTGTTCAACGCGGTGACATAAAAAGAAAAAAGCCCTGTCCATCACGGCCCGTACGCCGGTAATGACAGGTCTCTTCACTGTTATGTAGCCGCCGGGTCCTTGCGGACCGCGGACGGCCTGGGGGACTCCGATCCTATTTATTTAGATGCCATACTTGCCGAACGGCCAGGAGCCATACATGGCGTTCGGGATTGCACCGTAGTATCCGCCCATTTTGCTGATCGGATAGCCGTAGAACATCATGCTCACCTCCTCGCCTTATCTTATGTCAATCCATCCGCCCGATGTGTCAAACGGGCATACGCCGGTGCTGCCCCTGCCCGCCGCAAAGACCCAATTCCCGCATGAGCTGTTGGAATTCGTCCGGCGTGATCGCCTGATCCCTATCGCTCAAGGCCGCTGCCGGTTTCACGTGCACTTCCACGATGATTCCGTCCAGCCCAGCCCCCAGGGACGCCCTGGCGAGCGGCGCCACGAGGCTGCGGCGTCCGCTACCGTGGCTGGGATCGGCGATCACCGGCAGATGGGTCAGTTGCCTGGCAGCCACGGCGGAACCCAGGTCCAGGGTGTGCCGGGTATAAGGTTCGAAGGTACGAATGCCGCGCTCGCACAGTACGACCCGGTCATTGCCGCCGACCAGGATATACTCGGCGGCATGAATCCATTCATCCATCGTCGCCCCCGGGCCGCGCTTCAGCAGCACCGGCTTGTCGGTCCGCCCCAGCGCCTTCAGCAGGGGGAAGTTCTGCATGGAGCGGGCGCCCACCTGAAACATATCGGTGTATGCGGATACCAGTGGAATGTCCTGATCGTTCATAACCTCGGTCACTACCGGTAGCCCGGTTTCGGTGCGGGCCTCTGCCAACAGGCGGAGGCCTTCTTCGCCTAACCCCTGGAAGGAATAGGGCGATGTCCGCGGCTTGAAAGCCCCACCCCTGAGCATATGGGCACCTGCAGCCTTGACCGCATGGGCGGTCTGCAGAATCTGATCATAGGATTCAACGGCACATGGCCCGGCGATGATGACAGGGGAGCCGGCGCCAAATGCGACGGTCGGGCTGACGGATACGACCCGGGTCTTCCCGGCCTCTTTGGTGACAAGCAGCTCTTCGGGCACCATCGCTGCCTCCTCATTGCCGTTCTCCTGCGCTTTCGTGCTCTTATCGTTGTGTATGGCCTCGGCCCTCCGGCCGAGGCGTGGAGACTGAGCACTAATTACAGGGTCGGTAGTTTTTCTTAGATGCCGTAGAAGCCAGGCCAGGAGCCGACCATACCGTTGGGGATCGCGCCGCCCCAGCCACCCATCTTGCTTACGGGAAAGCCGTAGAACATCGCAGTCACCTCCTGGCTCATTTTATGTAAAAGGTCCCGCATCAGTTCATCGGGCCGCCGCCCTGCGGCAACCTCGCCTCAGGGCTGAACTTGTGCGTGAACAGGAAGTCGGAGAGCAGGCCATGGTGCGGGGCACCGGGCTCTGAATGCCAGGGCGGAATCGGTCCGGCAAAGAGCTTCTGTATGGATGGTTCCAGCAAGGCCCTGCGGCGCAGGGCGGAATCGGTCGACAGCAGCGTCACCGCCAGGGAGCCCTTCAGCACCGCCATTGGGTCCGCCCCGACCGGTAGGGCCGCCGCGGTCGCCCAGGGAGCAGGGATCTCCTGACCGAACGGCGGTTGGGCCGGATCCACACAGAGACGCAGGGCCGGTCGGGCAAAGAGAAGCCCATCCACCACGGCCGGTTCGGCCGGTGTCTGGCGCAACGCCGACTCGCTTTTCCATGCCGGTACCACGGCGCTTGGATCCAGCGGGTCCAACAATGGCAGGGCCGCCAGCCGCTCGTCGACTGCTGCCGTGAGCCCGGGCCAGTCGCCACGCAGCACGACCGCACTGGCACAGGTGCATTTGCGGCCGCCATGATGGGCAATAGCCGTTACCAGGAACTCCGCCAGATTGGGGAGCGGGGCATCCACCAACACCTTCGAATGACCGGGACCGTTCATCAGCACCTTGTTGTCACGGCCGAGCATGGTGGAAAGTGTTGCACCGCCGTATGCAACGGTGCGGTCTGTGGCCTCTACCAGGGCAGAGACCAGTTCATGGCCGCCCGGCAGCATGGCGACCCGCTCACACGGGAAACCGGCCTCCTGCAGGGCATGAATGAGCCGCCATGGGGTGAACGGGTCATCGACTCCGGGGCGAAGCAGCACCGTATACCCCATCGCCAGCGCCATCACCCAGGTGAGATGAACCGCCGGGTGGTTAGACGGAGCGATGAAGCCCAGCACCTGCCCGACCGGTACCCAGGCAGATCGCCGGCCGTCCGGCAGCTGCACGTCACGGGAATCGAACACCGTCAGATCTCCGCCCGGCGTCTGCCAACGTAAGGCCTGATCGATCTGGCTCATGCCCCGTGCCAATTCCAACAGGCCTTCAGCGCAATACGTCACAGGTGTGCCTGTGGCCAGCGCCACGAGACGGCTGTATTCTTGCAGGCTCCACCCGCCCGGCGCTCCGCCTTCCAACAACTGACCAGCGCGGGCGATGGCCTGTAGGCGGTCGGCCAGCGGTTCGTCCGGGGAGGGTGCCGCCCGGCGGAGGTCGGCGACGGTCCGGCTGATGATCAGCGCTGGCGTCTGTGCCACCCGGGCCAGGGTTTCGCCCCTGTAATCCAGGAGTTGGGCCGTATCCAGGCTGTTATGGCTCTGTCCCCGCCGCCACAGCCCTATTTCCTGCACCTAGTACACCCCCTCGACCGCCGCCCCACTGCCGGTAAACGGCGCCACGTGCGCCACGTCATCGCCCACCAGCGATCCCTCGGGCTTTACCCGGACGGCCCGATCACGCTCCAGATGCCACGGGAGAAACATCTCCTCATGCAGAACGTGGATGCAGATCTGGCCTTCCTCACCATAGCCCACACGGGTGGCTGGATTGCCGGGCTCCACCACACGGGCAATGCTCCCAGGTCCCGGCAGGTGGAAGATGCAGCGGAACGGGTCCGCCGCCGTCCGAGGCCGTTGGCAGGCAATGCCCGCCAGTGTGTTGCCGTACCACCCTACCATGGGAACGCCCGGCAGCAACTCTTCTTCCATCAGCCGCAAGCTCTCATCGGTCATGCTGGTGCCGAACCAGATGACCCCTTTCAGCTTCTGCTGCAGCAGGTCGTAGGCTTCGGGGTTGGCACACAGGGCCTCCAGCAGAGGCGGTGTAACGGCCAGCACCTCTACCGGCTGAGTCCGCAACACCGTGAGGGCCTGCTCCACCACATGAGCGATGTAGCTCCGGGCCTCTTGCAGGCGTCCTTCACGATAGAGCCGCTTCACCCAGCGCGGGTCCAAATCGACGGCATAGCGCAAAGCGCCCCGCTCCCGCGCCAGCCGTCCCACGTTGGTGCCCACCAGGTGCGGGCCGCTGGGCCCGATCAGAAGCCAGCCCCCCACCTGGCGATCGTCGTGCAGTGCGCGAATCCAGGGGCGCACCGGGGGAAAGCCAAACTGATCCAGCACATGGCTCAGATGCTCCCGCCCCCTGGCCCGGTGCCTCGAGTCCACCACCCGCCGGGGCGCGCCGGTGGTCCCCCCCGACTCCCAAACGTCGAAAGGTCCCGGGCAGCCGCGGGGAATCAGGTCTGCAGCGGGCACACTCCGCCACTCGTCGGCCACCGCCGGAAAGCGGCAGAGGTCGGCCAGCCCCCGGATCTCCGTCAACGGATCAAAACCCAGGGTAGCCGCCCGCCGCAGCCAGTACGGTGAACCCGTTGCGGGGTCGAAGTGCCAGGCCACCATCGCCTGCACATGAAGATCGTACTCAGGAGAGATGAATTCCGGGGCCATCGACCCCCACCTCCGCTCCCAGGGCCGCCAGGGTGTGGCGGGCCTTATTCATGCACTCGCGCCACTCCGCTGCCGGATTGCTCTCACGGACAATCCCGGCGCCGGTGCGGACGAAAGCCGTGCCCTCCTTCAGCAGCAGGCTGCGGATGGTCAACCACAATTGCAGGTCTCCCCCCGGCAGCAACGCACCGACCACGCCGGCGTACCAGTTGCGGGGCGACGGTTCGGCGCCGTTGATAAAGGTGACAGCAGCCTCCCGGGGAATCCCCCCGACCGTTGCGGTCGGGAAGCAGGCGCGAATCAGGTCCGCCGAAGTTACCTCATCCCGCAGCAGGCCGGACAGGTGCGATGCCAGATGTACCAGACCGGGGTGACGCTCCAGCGTCAGGAACGCCTCCAACGAGACCGATCCGTCCATGCAGACCGACTCCAGGTCCCGGCGGGCCTGCACCACCGCTATGGTATGTTCACGCCGGTCCTTGTTGCTGGTGAGCAGTTCCCGCTCAGCGTCACCGGCGGCCTTGCGGGTGCCGGCCAGCAGATGAACGTCGATCTTGTGCCCGGTGAGCATCACGAAGGGTTCAGGCGACACGCCAATCAAGGCCCCGTCGGTCTCCTCTCCCTGGAGAATGTACCGGAGTCCGGGCGGCGAAGTGGCCGTCAACCGCTGGTAGACCGCAAGCGGCGTGCCATTGCAGGGCGCCGACCAGGGCACCGAAAGGATCACCTTGGCCAGCGTTCCCTTCTCCATCCGCACCTGTGCAGCGCGCACCGCGGCGTTGAATCCGGACCAGTCCCACAACTGGCGGGCCGTGGTGCGTCCTCCACCTGTCCCAGCACCTTCGCCGCCCTGCTGACCGATCCCGGATGGCAGGTTCCCCCTGAGCCAGAGCTGTCCGGCCTGCGGATCGAACAACGCAGCCGCGCCGGGCAGCCAGAAGTGTGCGGCACCATCCCAGGCGATGTGCCCCACCGCTGCGCCTGACAGCGGGGGAATTCCCGTCGGTAACGGCTGTCCGTCCGGGAGCCGTAAAGCTGCATCCAACTGCTCCGTCACCCTGGCCACCGGGTCCCACGCCACCAGCGTGCAGGGGCGGCCCTCCCAGGAGAGGCCATCCAACAGCGCAATCGGCCCCTGCGGCAGCGCTGCAACCAGATCCGTTGCGGTCCACTCCGGCAAGGGCATGGGGCGAACGGGCGCCTTATGCGTCGTCAATCCACATGCCCCCTTCCAGCGCCACCGCCCGAACGGGTGTCGCCTCCGCCCCGCTTACCAGGACCGGCATCGCACACAGCCAGACCCGGTTCTGGCGCAGCTGAGCCATGTTATGGATGTACTCCAGGATGGGGATTCCCGCTGCCAACAGGGTGCGATGCACCGGGAACGCACGGTCGCCGGGCTCCTCGGTCAGGCAGTCCAGTCCGACCAGCCGTACCCCCTGCGCCACACACCAGAGCGCTGCGTCATGGGTGAGGTAGGGCGGGTTCTGCCAGAACTCCGGTTCACCCCAGTGCCCATCCAGATAGTCGGTGCGGATCAGCAACCGCCCCCCGGCTGGATCGCCTACAGGGCCGTTTCCGCAGGCTGCGGCCAGATCCGCCCCGGTAATCGGCTCCCGCAGCCCCTTGGCCGTCAGATCCAGCACCCGAGCAGGACCGAAGAACAGGGCCGGGTCAAGTTCGTTCACACCGGCAGCACCAGGCACGAAATGGCTGGGTGCATCCACGTGCGTGGCGTTGTGCGGGTTCATGAGAAACTGGCTGAACCGCCTCCCCTGCCCCGCCGGGTCGGTTTCGGGTGTCATGATCGACCGCAACTCGAAACTGGGATACCAGGATGCCCCATAGGCCGGCATGCCGGCGCTAAAGCTTAGTGTCAGGTCGACAATACGCATGGTCGCCCTCTGGACGCCTCCTCTACCCGACGTGATCCACCACGAGCCATACTATGCCGTATGCTCAGGTAGGACCCATGCGACAAAAAAGTTGAAGCACCGCTACTGCGGTGCTTCTTCTACAGATCGACGTTCTCAAGCAGACCCTTCACCTTGCCCACGAAGCCCATGATCTCGACTCCGTCCACCGCCCGGTGGTCGGCTGAAAGCGTGATGTACATCATCGGCCTTACACCGATCCGGTCGTCGTCCAGCACCACGGGCCGCCGGACGACCGGTTCGAAAGCCAGGATTCCCACATTCGGCGACTGGATGGGCGGGGTGCCAAACAGGGAATGCCGCCAGCGGGCGTTGTTTACGATGACAAAGGTCTGGCTGCCCATGTCGGCCGAGGATAACTGACCCAGACGGGCCCGTTCCCGCTGCCGGTGGAGTTCGACCGCCAGATCGGCCACCCCGTAACGCTCGGCATTCCGAATCACAGGCATTGCCAGGCCTTTGGGCCATTCCCGCACCACGCCGAGGTGGACGTAGCGGGGAACGAGGAACCCCTGCGGAGTCAGCGTGGCATTCATGAGCGGGAATGCCTGCAGCGCCCGGATCGTAGCACGGGCCAGGAACGGATCCAGCGAAAGCGGGGTGCCGGTGGTCGCCTCGACACGAGGCCGCATGGCTTCCTGCAGGGCAAAGAGCCGTGTGGCATCCACTTCAGCCACCACGGTGACCGGCGCCATGGCTCGGTTGCTCTCCAGACTCCATTGCGACGTCATCCGTTCCATCGAGAGGGGCACTGTGACTGTCGGTGGCCACGGACTCATACCTATTGCCAGAGGGTTATCAACCGTACCGCCCGGCAGCGTCATGCCGCCGGGCGCTCCTGGCGCTCCCTGGGGAATCAGGTTCATGCACCGCTCCCCCTCTGTCCATCATCTCCTGCAGCCATCGTATGCGCCAGAGCCCCGCGCGTCCCCCCCGTCTACCGTTCCCGCACCATGTATGTGCTGAGGGCCTTGGCGATCAGCTTGCCCGTGGCGGTGTCGATGACGTCGGCCTCCGCCACGGCGATCTGCCGCCCCATCCGGATGACGGTGGCGGTACACTCCATGTCACCCACCGCGGGCAGCAGGTAGTTCACCTTCAGTTCGATGGTGGCGCACCACTGCCCCGGGTTCAGGAGCGACGAGACGGCCCGACCCAGCGCCACGTCGATAAGCGTAGCGATGGCCCCGCCGTGTGTACCGCCGTTCCGGTTTCCTATTTCCGGCCGCTGGGCCATGGAGGCCCTGCCGACGCCGCCTTCCTCCTGTAGGATCTCAATGCCCACATAATCGGTAAAAGGGCTGCCTGAGTTCACTGTGCGATTGTCCTCCCCGGTTTTTGCTGCTGTACGCTGATCACTTCACCGATCGTAAGCATTCCCCCTGCCAGCGCTGGGGCGGCCGGACGAAGATCCGCATACTTGTGGGATATCATGGAGGTGGCCGTACATGGAGATTGGGCAGCTCACGCCCCAGGAAACGCCCTGGTTAATGGACCGGTCCGTGGCAACCGGATGGGCACAGTTGGTGCCCCAACAACAGGCCCAGACCACCCCTGCGGTGGTCGCCGCCCAGGTGCAGGGGATGCTGCAGCATAGCCTGTCCCAACCGGGCAGCGCCGTACTGGTTGCACGGGAGAATGGTATGCCCGTGGGTTATCTGGTCGTGACGGTGGTGCCGGATGAACTGACCCGCATGCCCACCGGGCTGTTTATCGACATCTGGGTTGAACCGGCCTGGCGTGGCAAGGGGATCAGCAGCCAACTGACCGCCGCCGGGGAGAGCCACCTGAAGCGGCTGGGTGTGAAGGCCGTACGTCGGATGATCGCCGCACACAATGCCCCTTCCCTACGCCATGCCAGGGCCGACGGTTGCCAACTCGAGCGTTACATGCTGATCAAACCGCTGTCATGATGGACCACAAGAGCGCCGGCCTCACCGACGATCAGGCCCGGGCGATCTACCGCTGGATGCTGCTGACCCGCCGCCTGGATGAACGTTTTTCCTTGATGCAGCGCAGCGGCGCCATTCCGCTCTCGCTCTCCCCAAAGGGGCATGAAGCAGCCCAAGTGGGCGTGGCGCTGGCCCTACGCCCGGGGATTGACTGGTGGTTCCCTTATTACCGGGATCTGGCCGTGGTGTTGATCGCCGGCAGTACACCGCTTGACCTGATGCGCTCCTCCCTCGGCCGCCGTACCGACCCGGCGTCCGGTGGCCGGCAGACGCCCTACAACTGGGGTGACAGCCGGCACCACATCGTAGCACGCTCCGCACCGGTGGGTGTGCAGATCCCGCAGGCAGCGGGTGCAGCGTTGGCGGCGGTGCGCCGGGGTGATCCGGTGGTGGTCTACTGCAGTTTCGGCGAAGGCGCCGCCTCACAGGGCGATTTCCATGAGGGCCTCAATTTCGCCGCCCTACACCGTCTGCCGGTCCTCTACGTTTGTCAGAATAACCGCTGGGCCATCTCCACGCCATCCAGCCGACAAACCGCGGGCGGCAGCGTGGCGGCCAGGGCCGCCGGCTACGGCATTCCCGGCATCGGCCTTGATGGCGCCGACCCGTTCGCCGTCCACCAGGCCGCGCACAAAGCGGCGGAGCGGGCACGAGCCGGTTTGGGTCCCACACTCCTGGAACTACAGGTTGCGCGGATGGAGTCGCACACCAGCGACGATCAACACACCCGCTACCGTACCGCCGCGGAACTGGCGACTCTGGTAGCCTCAGACCCTCTCCCCCAGGTAGAGGCGTATCTCCGCTCGGCCCATCTCCTCACGAAAGAGGCCGAGGCAGCGATGGAGGCCGCTATTCAGCTGGAGATTGACGCGGCCGAACAGGCCGCCCGAGCAGAGCCCTTGCCTGAGTCGGGGGTCTGACCCATTCGAATCGCACAGCCCGGGGGTACGACACCCCCGGGCTGCATGCTCATAGCCGAAGCTTCTCCAGCGACTCCTTCACCTTGCCGATGAAGCCCATCATCTCAACGCCGTCCACTGCACGGTGATCTGCGGTCAGAACCACATACATCATGGGGCGTACCACAATCCGATCATCGTCCAGGACTACCGGTTGCTTCTTGATCGCCTCAAAGGCCAGGATGCCGACGTTGGGCGGTTTGATGACCGGAGTGCCAAACAGGGTGACGCCGAAGCGCCCCGTGTTGGTGATGATGAAGGTCTGGTTGGCCATCTCCCACGCCCCCAACTGTCCCGTGGGTGCGAGCTGACTGATGCGGTATAGTTCCAGTGCGACTTGCCCAATCCCCTTCGACTCGGCGTTCTGAATGGTAGGCAGAAGAACGCCCCCCGGCGCCTGGGTCGCCACACCAATGTTGATCTGCCGGGGAATGATGTGCCCCTGCGGCGTCAGCATGCTGTTCATGATCGGGTACGCCTGAAGCGCCCTGGTGGTGGCACGGACAAAGAAGGGCGTGTAAGTAAGGGGTATCCCAAACGAGCGCTCAAACTGAGGCTTGAGGGCGGCCCGTGCGGCCACCAGGTTAGAGGCATCCACTTCGGCCACAATCGAAACCGGCACCACGCTCTGTCTGGAAGCCTCCAGGTTCATAATTGAAACCTGACGGATATGGCTCAGTGGCGTTGTGATGAACGGCGGCCCGGGCAGCACCCCGATGGCCAGCGGGTTCTCTTTGGTGCCGCCCGGCAGTACCATTCCGCCAGGCGCCCCCGCGGGCACCTCAGAAGCCGGGCCCCCCGCCAGCAACCCCGGGGCCAGCCCCGGGAGGATGCCGGAGAGTAACTGGTTCATATGCGTCCCCTTCCCGCTGAACTCCCTATCTGGCCCATCCTATGCGACTCAAGGCGGGAGGAGCAACACCGGGTAGGGAAACAGCATGGACACAATAAGCAACGTCCTTTACAATATAGCTACCATCGCACCAGATCTTCGCAGCAAAACAACGCAGCACTTTGGAGGTCGCAACACCACATGCAGCCGTCTGACCGCGACAACGTCGAGAAGCACGACCACATCGTCCGCCACTGCATCCTGTGCGGACAGGAGCGCATTGTTCCCCCCGGCACCCGCGAATACGAGCGTGCGCTCCGGGGCGACAAGTTCCCCTTCACGTGCCCGGAATGCGACCGCCGTGCCCAGGACGAAGTGGAGATGGCGGGCGGCACCGTCGACGATCCGCTGGCGAACAACTAGTATAAAGCGAGAAGCTCCGGCAGCGCCGGAGCTTCTCGTTTTTTCTCAGTTCACGCCCATGCCCCGAAACAGGTCGGCGATGATCGTTTCCAATGTAGTCTCATCCCAGCCGAAACCGACAAAGTGATTCAGGTTGAAGCCCTGTCCAACCGAAAGGAAGTACCAGGCGGCTGCTCTCGGATCTACCGTAGCAGGCAGTTCGCCCTGAGCCCGGGCCGCTTCGACCAACCCCTGCACGAAGCAGACCAACCGCTCGTAGGAGGACCGGGCCGCGGCCTGAATCTCCGGATCATCCGACTCGGCGACGGCGCGGATGCGCACGCGAAAGGCATCCTGCTGCGTGGCGGCCATCATTGCATAGGTACGGGCGATGGCCCTTAACCCGGCCAGGGGTGAAGCTTGTCCATCTGCGTCTGCCTGCCAGCGCTCCTCTACCAGGTCGGTGGTCAGGGAGAGCACGGCCAGAAAGAGTTCTCGCTTGGTGGCAAAGTACTTGAAGACGGTAGCCTGTGACACGCCCGCTTGCTGTGCCACCTCGGTTGTGGTAGCAGTGCCGTAGCTACGGTTGGCAAAGACGGTGATGGCGGCATCACAGATCTGCCGCTTGCGCTCACTGGCCTCGGTCCATTCTGCACGCTTCCGTTCACCTATCCGCATGGCTTCCCCTCCGTATGTTCATCACCTTCGGTTTTCAGGCCCATACATCCTGCTAATACACCGCCGGGAAAGCCGCTTCGGACAAAAATGCAGGCCGAGGGGCCCCCACCCCTCGGTCTGCCTCACTCTTATCGCATCGATCCCGTCTCGACATACCGCTGATGCCAGGAGAGAGCCTGCCTCAGATCATGCGGCGTCTGCCCGCTGTACTTCTCGGCATCCTTCACATAGTCCCGCAGCGCATCCCGGTACAGCGGATGGGCGCACTTCTCGATCATCAGCCGGGCCCGCTCACGGGGCGCCAGACCCCGCAGGTCGCCACGTGGCCAGTAAGTTCGAGGGAAGGCGCACTAAAAGCCCGGGTGATCACCGGGCTGTTGACT
>JBLNEM010000133.1:0-7238 GCA_050262655.1 Mycobacterium leprae
AGCCGGCGCTTTCGGGACTCAACGTGACGGTCCGGCCGGGCGAGACGCTGGGCATTCTCGGCAAGACCGGCAGTGGCAAGACGACTCTCGTCTCGCTCCTGGCTCGAGTCTTCAACCCGCCGGAAGGCACCGTTATCATGGACGGCATCGACGTACTGAAACTCCCGCTGGAGATGCTCCGGCAGTCGATCGCGTTCGTGCCGCAGGAGTCGTTCCTGTTCAGCCGGACGGTCGGAGAGAATATCGGTTATGCCCCCGGCAACTGGGCCGAAGAGCAGATCCGCCACGCCGCCCAGACCGCCCAGGTGGAGCAAGACATTCTGGAGTTCCTGCCCCACGGCTACGAGACCATGGTCGGAGAGCGGGGCGTCACCCTTTCCGGCGGTCAGCGCCAGCGGGTCGGCCTCAGTCGGGCCGTGCTGAAGGAAGCGCCGGTGCTGGTGCTCGACGACTGCCTGTCGGCCGTGGATACCAGCACGGAACAGCGGATCCTGAACGGCCTCCGGCCGGTGATGGCCGGACGGACCACGGTGGTCATCTCGCACCGGGTGGCAGCGGTAAAGGCTGCCGATCAGATTCTGGTCCTCGACAACGGACGTATTGTGGAGCGTGGCACCCATGACGAGCTGTTGGCCCTGGGCGGCCGCTACTGGCGGACCCACCAGCGTCAGCAACTCGAAGAGGCCATCGCGAACGAAGCATAGGAGGATCATATGGCTGAGTTCCAACAAGAGGAGCTTGAGGAGAAAGCGTATGACCCCAAGCTCATGGCCCGGCTACTGACGTATGCGAAACCTTTCTGGAAGCCCCTGCTCTTCTGCGTGCTACTGGTCGGTCTGTCGGCGGCGCTGGATCTGGTCCAGCCCTATCTGCTGAAGCTGGCCATCGATAACTACCTGGAGCCCGCCGAAGGCCATCTCCTGAACATGAGCACGGCGGCGGCACAGGCCGGTCTGTTCCAACTGGCATGGATCCTGGGCGGCTGCCTGGTGGCGGGGTTTGCCATCAACTACGGTCAAGTGCAGTTGCTCCAGTACACCGGCCAGCAGATCGTCTATAACATCCGCAAGCAGGTGTTCCATCACCTGCAGCAACTTCACCTGAAGTTCTTCGACTCCAACCCGGCAGGGCGGCTGCTCACCCGAGTCACCAACGACACCGAAGCGCTGAACGAGATGTACACCAGTGTATTGGTCAACCTCTTCCGCGACCTCTTCGTGCTGATCGGGGCCGCCATCGTCATGTTCAAGACGGATGCCCGGCTGACCCTGGTCGCCCTGATCCTGGTGCCGGTGGTCGGCTGGTACACCCAGATGCTGATGAAGAAGGCCTTCCAGGCCTGGCGCAAGGTTCGGGTCAGACTGGCCCGCATCAACGCTTTCCTGGCGGAGCAGATCAACGGCATGAAGGTTGTGCAGCTCTTCGCCCGGGAGAAGGAGACCTTTGCCGAGTTCAAGGAAGAGAACGAAGGGTATTTCAAAGCCTCCTGGGGCCAGCTGATGGTCTGGGCCGTGTTCCGCCCGCCGCTGGACATCATGTCCAACATGGCCGTGGCTGCCGTGCTCTGGTACGGCGGAGGGCGGGTCATCGGCGGCATCACCACCTTCGGCACCCTCTACCTCTTTGTCACGCTGGTGCGCCGCTTCTTCGAGCCCCTCATGGCAATGGCCGAGAAGTTCAACATCATGCAGTCCGCCATGGCCTCATCGGAACGGCTCTTTACGCTGCTGGATACCCAGCCGGCGGTGGTCGATCCGGCGGAACCCAAGGCGCTGGGGCGGGTGCGTGGCGAGGTCGAGTTCAAGAACGTCTGGTTCGCCTACGACGAAGAGGAATGGGTGCTGCGGGACGTCAGCTTCAAGGCCGAACCCGGTCAGACCATCGCCTTCGTCGGCCACACCGGTGCCGGCAAGTCGTCGATCATCAACCTGCTCACCCGCTTCTACGACGTGCAGCAGGGCGAAGTGCTGGTGGACGGCGTCAACGTGAAGGATGCGGCCCAGGCCGAACTGCGCAAGAACGTCGGGCTCGTGGCCCAGGACGTCTTCCTCTTCACAGGCGACATCCAGACCAACATCCGACTCGGCAACAACGAGATCACCGATGCGAAGCTGCAAGAAGCGGCAGTGGCCGTGGAGGCCGATCCCTTCATCCGGCGGCTGCCCAAGGGGTACGCCGAACCGGTGGTGGAACGGGGCGCCACCCTCTCTGCCGGTCAGCGGCAGCTGATCAGCTTCGCCCGGGCCCTGGCCTTCGATCCGGCCATTCTGGTGCTCGACGAAGCCACCGCATCGATCGACTCGGAGACCGAAGCGGTGATCCAGCGGGCACTCAAGACACTGACCCGGGGCCGGACCACGTTCATCGTGGCCCATCGCCTCTCCACCATCCAGCATGCCGACCAGATCCTGGTCATGCACAAGGGCAAGATCCGGGAGCGTGGGACGCACGCCGAACTGCTGGCCAAGCAGGGGCTGTACTACAAGCTCTGGCGCCTCCAGTTCGAGGAGCAGGAGGATGTGGCAGTCACCGGCGCCAGCGCCGACTAAGCTGCCACCGGAACACGAAGGGCGGTCCCCCATGGTGGGAGACCGCCCTTTTTCTACTTCACGCTATGGACCGCAGCCTTCAGTGCATCCACTGTAATGGCCCGGTGTGAGTCATGCCAGAGGGCCTTGCCGCTCTGAATCAGGATCACCTGTGGGCTCTGATGCTGTACCCCGATCCGTTCCGCCAGGTGCAGCGAGACGGGCCGCTCCTCGATGACACGCACCCATGCAGGCTCAATCCGCTGCGCTTCTGCCGACTGCAGGAACTCTGCCCACGCACGGTGGGCCGCTGCAGAGATCGGTCAGGTGGTCGAATGCTTGAAAACCAGCACCGGCCTGCGCTCTGAATCTGCCAGGATCGCGTCAACATCGGCCAGGTTCAGCAACTGTCTCATACCAAGACCTCCAGGACCGAGCCTACTTGATGCGCGTCAGGACCGCCTTGAGGACCACCGGGGTGATGCCCCAGTGCGCATCGTGCCACAGAACCTTGCCGTTCTGGACCAGGATCGCCTGTGGGCTCTGGTGCTTCACCTTGATCCGGTCGCTCAGCGCCTGCGATGCCTGGCTGTCTTCAATCACCCGCACAAAAACCGGGGTCACGCGTTCCGCTTCCGGCGAAGCCAGGAACTCCTCCCATGCCCTGTTGGCACTGGCGGAGATCTGGCAATCGGTGGAGTGCTTGAAAATCATAACGGGTTTCTGATGCGACTGGGCTACAACGGCCTCGACATCCTCGATATTCGAGAGAGTTTGCACGACAGCAGTCACGGAACGATTCCTCCCTTCCTGGTGAGAAAGAATTGGATGACCGAGTTGTAGGTAACTACTATAGCAACCCGGTCGGGTGACTCCCGCTATAATACCTTCGTGCTACACCTGTAGATATTCCTGCTTCGAAAACAGATCCGGAAGGAAAACGTTTTCCGATCGTTGAAATATATCTTAAGATACCCTCCCCGGCATCGCCATAAAGGAGTGGTCTCACCATGAAAATCCGCCTGCCGCTTCTGCTCCTCTGCTTCCTACTGATAGCCGGAAGCCTTGCCGGCTGCGCACTCTCCGGGAGAGAGACGGCCATTGGCTCCGTAACTCTGACCGACGAGGTCGATGCTGTTTCCAAGGCGGCCAAGACCGCTCTTTCCAGTTTTCCCAAAGAGGCGAAAACCTTCTACGCGTCGGTTCAGGTACTACACCCGGACAAAGGCACTAGGGTTGGCGCTCGATGGTTCTACGACAAGGATGGGAACGGCAGTTATAACCTAATCGACAGTGCCGAGGTGACGTTCGCACAGAGCGGCGATCGCTATGCCGCCTTCAGTCTGACAGCCACCTCCACCTTCCCCAGCGGCGCCTACAAGGTGATCGTGCTGCTGAACGGGAACGAGGTGCGGGAACTGAAATTCAGTGTCCTCTAGCTGAACCGGGGGTGAGCCAGCCAGGCTCACCCCCTTAACATGATCAGCCACGTCCCCTGGCTGTCCGCCGTCTCTCCCACCTGCCGAAATTCCAGACCCGTATAGAGC
This sequence comes from Mycobacterium leprae, assembly GCA_050262655.1. Classification (GTDB taxonomy): domain Bacteria; phylum Bacillota; class Sulfobacillia; order Symbiobacteriales; family Symbiobacteriaceae; genus DASXVX01. Next base: position 4,076 of record JBLNEM010000133.1, read on the forward strand.
CTGACAGCCGGCAGGTTTTCCGGCCTTACTTCCAGCCGCACGGGTCGGACACCCAGGCTGTCGAGCCGTGCCAGCCCCCTGCGACAAAGAGCGGTGGCAATGCCCTGCCCCTGATGCTCCGGATGAACGGCGATGGAGAGAATGCGCGCCTGTACCGACGGCCCCTTCTCCCGGTTGTGGCTGCTGGTCAGGAAGTCCAGCTTGTTCACCGCCAGGGCCCTCACCGGCGATAGGCCAATGCCATACCGGCCGGTCACCCAGCGCCAGAACCAACGGAACAGAAAGCCATGACAGAGTGCCACCCGCCACAGGCGATTGGTATGGGCCGGTGCGAAAATGTAGCCCACGACGCCTTCCTTCTCACCGTCGGCCACCAGGAAGGCATCGGGCTCACTCTTCAGGCAGAGCCGAAATGGTTCGGCCACCATCTGCAGAATCCGGTTGCGGTCCGGCGACAGATGGGGCAGGCCGCCCGGCGGCAGATCAAAATAGTGAGTCATGGTTTCTGGAAATGCTGCCGTAAATATCCTGGCAACGGCCAGCAAATCGGCCGGACGAGCCGGCCGGTATGTGTACGCCAATCTCTGCTGTTACCTCCCGTCCAACGATACCGGGCGCCAGGCCGAGCGGTCGATCAGGACATTGTTCACCCTGGTCTCCACGTTGACCATCAGGGCCTGCGGGTTACCCAGCGCGCCCAGAGGCACTGAAAACCGCAGCCACGTTCCCTGTGCGCTGCTCGTTATGGCGGCCCCGATAGCCGGTGGCACTTTTGGATCGACGACGTGTGTGCCGTCCGGCAGCACCCGGCTGCTGGTCAACTCCGACCAGCCGGCATCCCGGTTGTAGCTCCGCAGGGAGAATCGGGCATCGACCGGCTTCAAAGGGCGCGTCGCCATTTGCGCCGCCAGATACAGGGTGCGCCCGTCCGAGGCGGCCCATACGGACAGGAGGTCGGCGCCACGCTCAACTTCACGGGCCACCGTGTCGGCACGCGGATCGGTGATCACTTCTGCCCAGTCCAGGTCCCCCCACGGAGGGGCCGTACTGCCCGTATGGCTGACCGGGCCGGTGGGCGACACCTGCACCCGGCTGATGCTGCCATACAGTTCATTGGTGCGGATGAACGATTCCATGTACCGGCGCAGGATGCGCGTCTGCGTGTGATAGAGATCGACCGACTCGGCCTTCTTGCGCTCCTGTGCCGCCGTCAGCGGCTCGGAACGCCACACGGTCATGCCGCCCGCCAGCTTCGGTGGGGGCAGCAGCCCGCTGTTGGGCCGATAGCCTTTGGGCGCAGGCCAGTCTCCGCGGTGAACCAGGTAATACCACTCGGTTGGGGGACGCCAATCCGTGTCGGTCCGTCGCAACTGCTCCAGCGCGGCCGTCACGAAATTCGAGAGCCCCCAGTGGTCTACGTGTGCTTCGTTGGGATGCGGATAAACCACCAGCGCCGGCTTGACCTGACGCAGCACCGTGACCAGTTGATCCAGCAGTTCCTGTCCGGCGTATGGCGCCCCGGGGCGCAGCGCCTGCGGGTACGGAACCGCCTGTGCATCAGTGGTACGGCTGGTGCACGGGGCGGTCGGCTGCCAACACTCCAACCAGAGCCGGTTCAACGTCTGGTCCGGGAAGCCCAGGAATATGTAGTGATCCTCCGGCACGCCCAGATGGGTCATGGCAGCATGGCTTTCGGCCAGGCGTTGGGCCCCGAACTGCTGCATCACGGAGGGGGAAGGATGAACCACATGATAGGCTGCCTCGGCGGCAACCGTGAAAGCGTCGCCCGGGGTCACCAGTACTACGTAGGGCGGCGCGCCGTCGGCCACTAACTGTTGAATAAGGCCGCCGGTAGGGAGCGTCTCGTCATCGCTATGCGGGGCGAAAATGACCACCGGTCCGGCCGGTAGTGCCAAATGGGTCAGCGGCGACAAGTGTGGAGTCGACGGGAAGAAGTATGTGTATAAGCCCCAGCTAAGCAACAGGCCGGCGGCCATCCAGGTGCGCCCCTTCACCCCATCGCCTCCCCTCTTCCTACCAGTTCTACCTAGTATTCTAGTGCGTTCGCAGAAGAGTCGCAAGTCGATGACCAGCGGAGTGGTTCAGGATGCGCAACTCGACCATCGCCGACCACCCTGTCAAGGGCAGAAGATTTCTTGGCATAAATGAGAAGACCCGCTTGCAGTTTCCCCCACTGTGGCATACGATAGATTCGATAAGTGACTTTCCTGTTAGGTGAGGCGTCTGCACGAACACAAGCCACTGCCCGGAAACGTCGAAAGACGCCAAATGGGTAGAACAGGGATGGCCGAAGTAAGGCTATCTTTAAGGTGGCTGAGGGTGGTTCCTCTACGTCATGCAGTGCCAAAGCTCAACGATCGGGAGGGCGTTTTGTGACGACCCCCCATGCATCCGGTGGGTCGCTTTTATTTTGCCGCGAAGAGGGAGGTGGAGCCAGGTGTCCGGTACTACAAGCGATGGCAGTGGCCGACGAAAAGGGAGGAATAGCAATGCAGATGAATACCAACGTCCCGCCGCGCCGGATTGTTGCCGACGTGTTGGTTGCGGGCGGCCTGGTAGCCACCCTTTATGGGCTGATCTACCTCGGGGGCAAGGCGCCTGATCTCTACACGAGCACCGGCGTCAACCTGGACCCCAGCCACCTGCCTTATCTCGTCGGTCGCTCAGTGCTCCGCATGATGGGCGCCTACGTGCTTTCATTCTTGTTCACGATCGTCTACGGCTATATAGCGGCGTACAACGCCCGGGCCGAGCGATTCATGGTCCCGACCCTCGACATCCTCCAGTCGATTCCGGTCCTCTCCTTCATGCCGTCGGTGGTGTTGGCGCTGGTCGCCCTCTTCCCCCATGGCAGCCTTGGACCGGAACTGGCCTCGGTGATTCTGATCTTCACCGGCCAGGCCTGGAACATGACCTTCAGCTTCTACTATTCGTTGAAGGCGATCCCGCCAGAGTTAAGGGAGGTTGCGGCCAGCCAGCAGATGAACTGGTGGCAGCGCTTCCGCACCCTGGAACTGCCTTCGTCGGCCGTGGGGCTGGTCTGGAATTCGATGATGTCCTGGGCGGGCGGCTGGTTCTTCCTCATGGCCAGCGAAATGTTCACCCTGGGCGACTCCAAGTTCACCCTCCCCGGCATTGGCTC
>JBLNEM010000134.1:0-21971 GCA_050262655.1 Mycobacterium leprae
GGACTGGCTGTTAGCGCAGATAGCGGCCGGTTCCTTGCGGCCTGGTCCCCGTGGCCTCCTGTTAAAGCGGGTGGCGAACCAGGAATCCAACGCCGGCGTCTGGCCCACCAAGTGCGTCTACCACGGATCCACGGGATGCACGATTCCACCGGAACGCCGGGCGGCCACCTGCAACTATTACATCTGCGATGACGCCTTCCTGTGGGGCGGCGAAAACCAGGGCGATCGGGACGCCGTGAAGGGGCGGGAATTGCACGCCACGCTCATGAGCCTCTACGGTCGCTGGGACCTGGAACTGAAGGAGCAGGTGGACACGCTTTGGCCGGGGGGCCCACCCTGGGACGGCCCCTTCCTGGACTGGGTAGGTGAGCAGTTCAAGCGGCTCGTGAAGCGCGACCGGCGGGAACTGAAAGGCATGAAAGATCAATGATGACGGCCTGTTACCGCACCGGGCGTTTGCGCCCATCGGTAACAGGCCGTCTTTGCTGCCTTGCCGTGGTTCTACCGCCGGCTCAACACTTGTTTGTCGATGTCAAACAAGTAGGAGGTTCCATCCTTGGCCACCAATCCCAAGACGTTCCCGGTGGCCGAGGTGATCCGCAACATACCGCCGCTTTCCGTAGTGAACGTGCCGAGAATCTGTGGCGTCGCCGTGCGTGAGACCAGGATGATGGCGCCTTTGTCCGGCGCTTCATATAGGCTTGCCGCGAATACCATGATGTCCTTGCCAAACCATGCATTACTGATCGTGAACCGTCCGTTTGCCCAGGGTTGGCCCTGCACGCCCAAGTCGTCAATTCCCATCGAAGGTTTGGGCGTCTCATCATGCATGGCAATGGCAGGGTTCAGTACGGGATCACCGGTGGGCGCCGATGCGGCGCACTTTGCCTTCACCAGGTCGGCCTTCTCTGCCGGAAGGTCAGTCGGGTTGCAGTCTGCGACAAGGGCTGGAACACGCTGAATGGGCGGTTTTGCACCCGCATGTACGGCAGCGAATGCTGACGCAACCACTAATAAGCCCACCAGGATCGCAGAGCGATGCTTCATGTCTGTCACTCCTCTGAATTAGTTCCACTTGATGTCGACGGAGTAGCCAACCGCACTCGTGGTATTGCACGTAGCATAGGCAGGGGAGATACAATTGACAGCATTATAAAGCTGGGTCCAGCCTTGGTCTGCGGTGTTGTTCGTACCAGTTGGGCACCCACGATCCGTACAGGCCTGCGATTGTGTGAGTGCGCCAGAAAGCGCAAATCCGATCGCATTACCCTTGTTGATGTAACCCCAGAGGCTGATCTGCTGCCATTGTTGCGCCTGTTGTCCGTTGGTCGTGTACATTTGTGGTAGGGCGTAGGAGGCAGCCAGGCCATAGGCAACCTGGTAAAGGGTTGACTGATGCCAAGTATTGTACTGTCCCTGACATGCTGCGTCTCCGGTAGAAGCATTTGTGCCAGAGGTCGGGCATCCTGCGGCATCACCGTGATCATAGATAGCGGGCACTGAAGCATATGCCGCGTATTCGTTGGAGTATCCTTGCATCCAACTGACTCCGTTGGACTCTGGACTCCAGTCAACCTCCAGATCGTCCGCCGACTTTGCTGCCACTCGCGAGGTGTAGTTGTTCTGTGTGATAAAGTTTGCGAAGTTCCCGGATAGATCCGCCCATGCTGTGCCGCCTGTGGAATCAACAAACCCGCTGTTGTTAGTCCCCATGCCAATTAGCAGTGATTGGCTCGAAGTGGAACTGCCGTACCAACCCTTGACATAGGCCTCGGCAATACTCAGGTCATAGCTGAAAGACCAAGTGTAGCCGCTCCTGTCCTTTGTAGACCAGTGGGTCCAATCTGCAGTCGGGTAAGGCGGTTGGGTCTCGGCGCCGAAGTCGAGCACCACGATGCCAGATCGTCCGGTAGCTGCATCGGTTTGTCCCTGGCGGGACCAATACCCCGTGTCTGTATCGGAGTTGCCGGTCAGGTTGTTCACGTAGTGGCTGGTGGTGAAAAGCGGTGCCGAGGTGGTTGCCTGCGCCGGGAGCACTGACACGGGGTAGAGCAGACACAGCGTGAGCAGTGAGACCAGCCAGCCGGATTTCCTTCTTCTACCCATTCGTGACCATTCCCTTCTACCTGTATTTTGTGGCGGTACAGGCCACACGTGCACGGGCAAACAGAGGGCTAGCGCTCGCCCAATGGCATTACCTGTGTATATGTGTGGCAGTGTCTGAATACAGAGCCACATATCGATTATAAACCGTGTTTTTATATAATACAATAGACTATCAATTAAACGTATAATTTCTTACATACTGAAATACGTGGGGCGGATCTGCTGGCATTGGATGGGGGGGCTTTTATGAACGTTGCCCCCCGGTATCGAACGAAATCATCTCTCGATACGTACATAGAGACAGGTTTATGTTTTAGGGACGGTCGGATGTGATGGCAACCCCTGAGAGGAGGGCGGCAGCATGGCGGCGTCGATCCAGAATTGGCTGTGGGTGATTGTGGTGCTGTTCGTGACCATCATCCCCACGATTACGGGTTGGGTCAAGGCGTGGCGGTTCAATTACCTGATCAGCCAGATCGAGAAGAAGCGGGGCACCAAGGTGATCACCATGATCCACCGGCAGCCTTCCGGCTTCCTCGCCGCACTGAGCCAGCGGTACATCCAGTTGGAAGACAGTGAGGCGATCATGCAGGTGATCCGGCAGGCCGGTGACAAGCCCATCGATCTGGTGATGCACACACCGGGCGGCCTGGTCATCGCGGCCGAACAGATAGCCCGGGTCCTTCAGGCACATAAGGCCGTGGTAACGGCGATCGTGCCGCAGTACGCATTGTCCGGCGGCACCTTGCTCTGCCTGGCGGCCGACCAGATTCTGATGGACCAGCACGCCATGTTGGGACCGATCGATCCGCAGATCAACAACTTCCCGGCCAGCGCCTACCTGCGGGTCTTGCGGGAGAAAGAGCATGGCGCCGTGCAGGATGACACCATCATGTATGCGCACATGGCAGAGCGAGCCAACGTGCAGTTGCAGCAGATGGCCTTCAACCTGCTGCGGAAGCGGATGGACGACGAGAAGGCGATGCAGGTGGCAACGATGCTGACCGAGGGCCGCTGGACCCACGATTACCCGCTGCACGTTGAAGCGCTGCAGGAACTGGGCCTGCCGGTCAGCACGGCGATGCCGCAGGAGTTCTGGTCCCTCTTTGAACTCTCCAACCCGACCCAGACCAAGGCGATGCGGAAGGTGGACGAGAAGAAGGGTGCCCGTGCATAAGCCAGGCCCACCGGGAGATGCTAAATCACGAAGCCGCTGCTCGACCAACGCAGGTGGAGCCGGTTTCCCCGCAAGGCAGGCCGTGCGCCCTATCGGGCCCAAGGGTTCCGGCGGCGCTCTTGCCGCCAACTGGAGCATCCGGGTACCTGGATGATTCCGACGGGTATGACAACCCGGAGCCGTGAGGCTCCGGGTTGTCGCGTCGGAGACAGGCATATCCTGAACGGACGAATAACGTCCAAAGGGTGTATGCTCACATAGTGGGGGGACCATTACCAGGGGATCGTTGCTAGGAGGAGAACAGATGCGCAGAGTCGTGATTATGGGCACCGGACCGTCGGGACTGACCGCCGCGATCTACACGGCCCGGGCCAATTTGCAGCCCCTCGTGATCGAAGGAAATGAGCCGGGCGGTCAGCTGACGACTACCACCGAAGTGGAGAACTTCCCCGGTTTTCCGGAGGGCGTTATGGGGCCGCAGCTCATGGACAACATGAGGGCCCAGGCTGAGCGCTTCGGCGCCGAGTTCCGCTCCGGGTGGGTGACGGCCGTAGACTTCTCGCAGCGGCCCTTCAAGATCACCGTCGACGAGACGGAAGTGATCGAGGCCGAAGCGGTGATCATCTCCACCGGCGCTTCCGCCCGACTGCTGGGCGTTCCCGGGGAGAAGGAGAACATCGGACGCGGCGTTTCTACCTGCGCCACTTGCGACGGTTTCTTCTACCGGGGCAAGCGAGTGTTGGTGGTGGGCGGCGGCGACTCGGCCATGGAGGAAGCGAACTTCCTGACCAAGTTTGCCGAGGTGACTCTCGTGCACCGTCGCAGCGAGCTGCGGGCCTCGAAGATCATGCAGGAACGGGCCCGGGAAAACAACAAGATCTCGTGGGCATTGAACGTGACCCCGCTGGAAGTCGTCGCCGGCGACCGGGGCTTCACCGCCCTGAAGGTCCGGGACAACGCCACCGGCGAGGAGCGGCTGCTGGAGGCCGACGGCATGTTTGTGGCGATCGGTCATCAGCCCAACACCGCCTTCCTGAAGGGCCAAGTTGGCCTCGACGAGGCCGGCTACGTGACCACCCAGCCCGGTACTTCCCTGACCAGCGTACCTGGCGTTTTCTCCTGCGGCGACGTGCAGGATCATCGGTACAAGCAGGCGGTCACGGCGGCCGGTTCCGGCTGCATGGCGGCCCTGGACTGCGAACGCTATCTGGAAGGCTCCGCGACCCAGGACTGGTCCAAGAGCCTGGGGCATAAGGCATAAGGAACCCGGTCTTCTTCCCCGGCCCGCTGCGACACGTGTCGCGGCGGGCTGGTCGTCGTAGCGGGTCAAACGGCCGATGTGCTACACTTGTGTCAAGGCTGCAGTAGGAGGAAGTTTCCTTTGAAACACCTGATCATCGGAACGGCCGGTCACGTCGACCACGGCAAGTCAGCCCTGATTCGGGCGCTGACCGGGGTGGAGACCGACCGGTTCCCGGAGGAGAAGGAGCGGGGCATCTCCATCGACATCGGCTTTGCCCAGTTCAAGCTGCCCACTGGGCGTAACGCCGCGGTCATTGACGTGCCCGGCCATGAGCGGTTCATCAAGAATATGCTGGCCGGCATTACCGGCATTGATCTGGTCCTGCTGGTGGTCGCCGCCGACGAAGGCGTCATGCCGCAGACCCAGGAGCATCTGGATATCCTGCGCTTACTGGAGATCAAGAAAGGCATTATTGTACTGACCAAGAAGGACCTGGTCGACGACGACTTGCTGGAACTGGTACAGGAGGACGTTCGCACCGCGGTCAAGGGGACGTTCCTGGAGAAGGCGCCGATGCTGGCGATCTCCAGCGTGACCGGCGAAGGGCTGCCCGCCCTGGTGCAGACGCTGGACAGCATGCTGGCGGAGACCGAAGCGAAGGATGTCACGGCTTTTGTGCGATTGCCCGTGGACCGCTCGTTCGTGCGGCCCGGTTTCGGCACCGTGGTGACCGGCACGCTGGTTGGCGGCACCATTCGGGAAGGCGACAAGCTTGAACTGCTGCCGCTGGGCCTGGAGGTGCGGGTGCGGGGCCTCCAGGTTCATGGCGAGAAGACCGAGCGGGCAGAGGCTGGTCAGCGGGTAGCCGTCAATCTGGCCGGCATCGAGCGGAGCGACGTGAAGCGGGGACACGTGCTGTGCGCCCCCGGTTTCCTGCGGGCAACCGATTCGATCGCCACGCGCCTCCATCTGCTCCACTCCTGGCCGAAGGCGATGAAGCACGGCGTGCGGGTCCATCTGCATACCGGCTCCAGCGAAGTGCTGGCCCGGGTCTTGCTGTTGGATCGGGACGAACTGCAGCCGGGTGAATCAGCCTATGTGCAGATCAAAACCGAGGAGCCGCTGGTCGTGGGGCGGGGCGACCACTACATCATTCGCTCTTACAGCCCCGTTCACACCATGGGGGGCGGCGTGGTAGTTGAACCCCATGCGCAGTACAAGAAATCCCAGGGGCAGCAGGCGATTGCGGAGCTGAAGGTCAAGGAGACCGGGGGCCTTGCCGGTGTGCTGGCCGAAACCCTGGCGAAGGCCGGCATCCTCCCGATTACCACCGCCGAACTGGCAAAGCGGTCGGGCATTCCGCCGGAAACGATCGCCGCCGAGATGCCCCATCTGGCCTCCGACGTGCGGCAGTTGGATGCGGGCCTGCTGATCCACCGGAAGGGCTTTGGCGCCTTCCTGGCCCAGGTCGTTGAGGTCCTGGACGCCTTCTACCGGCAGTATCCGCTTCGGCAGGGGCCCGCGAAGGAAGAGGTGCGGCGGAAACTGGGCGTCGGCGGCAAGGAGTTCACCGCCCTTCTTTCGGCGGCCGCAACCGCGGGCGAACTGGCGGTGGAGCACGAGCGGGTGGCCCGGCCGAACCACACCCCCACGCTTTCCCCGGCCCAGGTCAAACTGGCGGATGAGATCAGCCGGACGGCACAGGCCGGTGGGTTCAATCCCCCCAGCGTGGCGGAACTGAAGGAGCGCTTCAAGGCGAAGGAGACCGATGAAGTCGTCGTCTACCTCATCGAGCAGGGGCGATGCGTCCGCCTGGGTGAAGACCTGGTGATGGACGCACAGATGCTGAACGAAGCCGCAAACCGTACCCGGGAACACCTGCGGGCTAACGGGAAGATCACGGTGGCGGAATTCCGAGACCTGGTGGGCACCACCCGGAAATATGCGTTGCCCCTGTTGGAGTGGATGGACGAACAGAAGATCACACGGCGGTCGGGCGATGAGCGCCTGGCCGGTCCAAACGCATAGGCAGACCTCATCACCTGGGACTTATGACCTATCTGAATAAGACGACAGCCCTCGGTCACAAGGCCGGGGGCTTATCTTTTGCACAAACCGCGCGATACAGGGAACATTTGCCGGATGCGCGTCGTCTAGTCTATACAGAAGCGAATAGGAAGGGTGTGATCGAACATGAACCTGGATGAATTACTGGCGTGCCTGTCGCCCGTGGTGGCTCGGTATGTGAGACAAGCTTTGCGGCATATGGAGCAGCAGAACGTGTTCGATGCTCCCGGCGTCATCGGCGGAGTCGTGGCCCAGATGCGCGTGGCCGAGTCGGATGTAATCCGGTCGGCGGCGGACAGGACCGAATACCTGTTGCGCCTGGCGTTTGGCCGTCGGCGTCTGCAGCGGATTGGAGCCTGACAGCCATGAATAATCGGGGGAGAATGCAGGCTGGAAGGCAGCCGCTACTCTGAGGGACAGCAGTCCTCGGCAGTGGCGGCTTTTTGTTTTCTCTGGCCCGACATCCCATCACAATAAGAAGGTTTCACACTTGAACGAAATGGAGCAGGAAGTGTTCAACATGGTGCCGAACCCCAACTCGAAGAGATGGGGGGGGAAACAGATGGGGAAGATTATGATTGTCGACCCATCGCCCATTGATCGGAAGCGGATGCGCAACATTCTTGAGGCTGCAGGGCATTCGATCATGGAGTTGAGCACTCCGGCAGAGGCCATGCATGAACTGGCGGGCCTGCCGAGAGGCGCTGTGAACCTGATGCTGACCGAACTGCATTTTCCGGACTCCAGTGGCCTGGACCTGGTTCGTTGGCTCAAGCGCATGGGGTGGCTGCCCTTCCTGCCGGTGCTGGTGGTAACCGAGCAGCCGCCGCGCGATATGCTGATCGAAATGGTCTCGGCCGGAGCCACTACCATTATTGGCAAGCCGTTCGGGGCGGATATGCTCTTGCGGCGCGTCACGGAGACACTGCTGGAGCACGAGCGCGCCCGTCAGGGGGAGAACGACAACCTGACATGGCCGATTGCCGATTTCCTGCGGCGGGAGCTGAAGCGCAGCCAGCGGAACGGCACCGACTTCTCCATTGTGGTCTGCCGGGTGCTGGACCAGATGGATGGCCGGGCGGTACCGGCGTTGATGGGCGGTCTGCTGAAGATCATGCGTGAATCGGACATCTGGGCGCGCCTCGGCGAGGACCAGGTGGTGGTTCTGTTACCGGATACCGATGCGGTGGGCGCCTCGGTGGTGGAGGCTCGAATTTGGAACGTCGTCCGTTCCCTGCGGGAGAAGGACCCGCCTCTCTCGCTGGATGTGGCGACCGGCATTGCCACGTTCCCGTCCGAAGCCGGTGATCCCGAGACGTTGGTCTCTCTGGCCAGAGAGCGGTCTCTCTCCCAGGCTTCACTCTGAGCGAAATCCACGGCGGCGGGAAAACCGATGACGGCTCCGAACCGTTCAAGCCAGTAGAAGCAATGCTTGAGGCATTGCGGAGTACTTGCAGACGGGAGTGAGCCGTCATGTGGAGAAAGAGCCCAATCCTCGGGCTTTGCCTGCTGCTGTTGGTGGGCGTGCTGAGCGGCTGTGGCCCCCAGGGCAGTGGCAGCGATTACAGTCAGGTGGAACTGTCCGAGGCCCCGGCCGTCCTGCAGAGCTACTACGAGCGCACCAGGGACCTGCCCGGGTTGTTCTTCTGGCAGCAGGACCAGGCGGTTTACCTGCTTCTGGTCGGTGGGCAATGCCCGGCGCCGGGAATGCGGGTAGAGGTGCTCCAGGTGGGCAGCGCCGGTCAGCGGCGCGACGGGGTTCGGGTCCTGAGCATACTCCGGCCCGGCCCGGGCGCATCCACCCACCCTTACGCCGTGCTGCGGATGCGAGCGTCGGCCAACCAGAAATACGAGGCTCGCCTGAGCCTGGGCACCGGAGAAGTGCTGGAGCTATCAGGCATGCGGGTTTACGACTAACCACCGGGGGCGCCTTCGCAGGCGCCCTTTTCGCACCCCTTTTTGCCAATTCATGTTTCCTGGGCAAAAGGGGTGTTCTTATTTAACGTTATCGTTTATCATGTTAAATGTTGATTCGATTCCACATCGATTGCCTGTCTGAGGCGAAAGTCCACAGCTGATGTGGCAACTAACTATCATGACGGGAGAACTAAACAACATGAAACGAAATACTTTATTCAGCGCATTGCTGGCGCTTACCCTTACCCTTGGCCTGATCCTGCCCGCAAAGGCTCAGGCGGCTGGTTACACGGTGGCGGTGAACACCGTGTCGGTGGCCGACGGCCAGGCTCAGATGAACAATGGACAACTGATGGTGGCCGTTCGTCCCCTCGGCGACGCCGTGGGTGCTCAGGTGAGCTGGCAGGCGGTTGGCAACCGCACCACGCTGTCGTACCATGGGTCGAACCTTGCCCTGTTCCTGGGATCTCACCTGGCTTTCCAGGACGGTCAGCCGATCTGGGCGCCGGTGGCTCCTCACCTGAGCAACGGCCGGCTGATGGCGCCTGCCTGGTGGCTGGCCGCCCGTCTGAACCTGCAGCCTGTTTTCAGCGGTTCCCGACTGAATCTGACGGCTCAGGGCGCTCCGATCGTTGCTGCTTCGCACTCGGGTGTTGCGGTGCCTGGCTTCGCCCGTATCCTCCTGGACCCGTCCTACCAATTCCCGTTCGCGGCGGGCAGCTACGAGCCTGTGGTGAATGACTGGGGCGATCCCCGTCACTTCGATGGCGCCACTACGAGCCATGAGGGGACGGACGTGCTGGCGCCTGAAGGCACCCCGATCCACGCCGTGGCTGCCGGCACGGTACAGCGGTATGGCTGGAACACGCTGGGCGGCTGGCGGGTGAATATCCAGTTGGACGACCACCCGGGCTTCCGCCTGTACTACGCCCACCTCGACCACTATGCCGCCGGAATTTACCCGGGCGCCCATGTGCAGAAGGGCCAGGTGATCGGTTATGTGGGCCGCACCGGTGAGGGAACCGAGGGTCACGTTGGCAGTTTCGTGCCGCATCTGCACTTCGGCATCTACCTGTCCGACGGCACGGCGATCAACCCGTACCCGTTCCTGATGTACTGGCAGAACCACTCCTAGGATGATTACGCCGGAGCACCCGCCCCGCCTTTACAGGCGAGGCGGGTGCTTTGCCATTGGTGATGCTCGCCCGACACTGCCATTTCCTGCCGCCGAAAACCAGGAGTGATTCTTGCGTATCTCGAATAAACTTACATAGGCAGAGTTACTGCGACAACGTAGGAAAGGGCGAGGGAAGTTGGATCTCGCAACGCATCTGGCTGACCTGACCAGGGTAAGCAACATCACCGGCCGTGAACGACCGGTGGCCGACCTGCTGCTCAGCCAGTGGACCCCCATGGTGGATGAGGCGAAGGTGGACAGGCTCGGCAGCTACATCGGGTTGAAGCGGGGCGAGTCGTCGGCAGTGGAACTGCGGTCGCTCCCGCATCCCGGGCCCGAGTCGATGGTGCAGCGGCCGGGGTTACGCCCGTCCGGGCCGCCCAAGGTGTTGGCGGCGGCCCATATGGATTCGATCGGCTGTATGGTAACGGCGATCGAGCCGGGCGGATTCCTCCGCTTTACGACCGTGGGTGGTGTCGATCGGCGCCTGCTGATGGCACAGCAGGTCGAAGTACACGGCACGCGGGTGATCGCCGGCCTGGTTGGCTCCAAGCCGCCCCATGTGACCACCCCGGCCGAGCGTACCAGGCTGCTGCCGCCGGAGGATCTCTATATTGACACGGGCCTGTCGGAAGATGAGGTGCGGGCGTTGGTGCCGCTGGGGGCGCCGGTGCTGCCGCATTATGAGTTCCGTCGGCTCCAGGGGGAGCGGGTGAGCAGCCGTTACCTGGACAACCGGGCGGGCGTTGCCACACTCGCGGTGGCCCTGGATGAACTGAAACAGATTCGGCACACCGCCGATTTCTACGCGGTGGGGACGGTGGGCGAGGAGTTCGGCGGGCTGCCGGGCGCAGCCACCACCACCTTCGCCGTGAAGCCGGACGTGGGCATCGCCGTGGATGTGACCTTTGCCAGGCACCCCGGCAGCGAGGAGGATTCCTTCCCGCTGGGCGATGGGCCGACCATTGGCGTGGGTCCCAACTGCACGCCGAAGCTGGCCAAGCTGATGCGCCAGGTGGCGGACGAACTGGGGATCAAGTACGCATTGGAAGTGCTCCCCGGCTCCTCCGGTACCGATGCCTGGGGCATGCAGGTAGTCCGTGGCGGCGTGGCCACTGGCGTACTCTCCATCCCGCTGCGCTACATGCATACGCCGGTGGAGACCGTCGATCTGGCTGACATTCGGGCGGCCGGCCGCCTGTTGGCCAACGTGGTGGCCCGTATCGACGCGGCCTTTGTGGAGGATCTGACATGCTACTAGAAAAACTGAGCAATGCCTGCGGCGTGTCCGGGTGTGAAGACGAGGTACGGGACCTGCTCAAGCGGGAACTAGCGCCCTATGTGGATGAGATGTGGACCGACGCCATCGGGAACCTGATCGTGCGTAAGGGCAACGGCCCGATCAAGGTGATGCTGGATGCCCACACGGATGAAGTGGGTTTCTGCGTGGGGGCGATCCTGGACGATGGCTATGTGAAGCTGAAGAAAGTGGGCGGGCTCGATGACCGGGTGCTGCCGGGCCGGATGGTCTGGCTGACCACCCGGCGCATTCCGGGGGTGCTGGGGGCCAAGGCCTGGCACCTGACCAGCGCCGAGGAGCGGGGCAAAGTGATCCCCTTCGAGCAGATGTATGTAGACCTTGGCTGCAAGAGCCGCCAGGAAGTAGAGGCCCTTGGCATTGAATTGGGCGACCCCGTCTATTTCGCCACCACCTTCGAGCATTTTTCGGACAAGGTGGTAAAGGGCAAGGCGTTCGATGACCGGGCCGGCTGCACGGTAGTGGCCACCGTGCTCCAGCAGTACAGCTACCCCGGTCTGACCCTATATGGCGCCTTCACGACCCAGGAAGAGGTGGGGCTCCGGGGCGCACGGGTTGCATCGTACAACCTGAACCCGGATGTCGCCCTCATTCTCGAAGGGACGGGCTCGGCCAACGGGGCCGGCGTCGATCCGTTCGAGACGATCACCAACATGGGGGAGGGACCGGCCATCTCGCTGATGGACGCCGCCGGCATTCCCAACCTGCAGGTGTTCGAGCAACTCCTGCATGTGGCCCGCACCCATGGCATTCGGTATCAGCACCGGCGGCTGATTACGGGCGGTACCAACGCCGGGGCCATTGCCCTTCAGCGCAGCGGCATCCCCGCCTGCACCATCGCCACTCCCTGCCGGTACATTCACACCAATGCGGCCCTGCTGAACCTGGACGATCTGAACGGGGCCATCGCGCTGGTGCATCACTTCCTGGAAAGCGTTGAGAAAGGGGAATTCCGCCCATGACCACCATGATTGAAAACCTGCAACGGCTGGCCGCCATTTGGGGGCCTTCGGGCCGTGAACACAAGATCGCCCAGGCGCTCCAGGAGATGATTGGCCCCCATGTGGATGAAGTCCGGACCGACAAGTTTGGCAACCTGATCGCCCTGAAGCGGGGCAGCGGCAAGGGCCGGCTCATGCTGACGGCCCACATGGATACCGTTGGGGCGATGGCGCTGAACGTAAGCGACAAGGGCATGATCTACCTGGCCCCCGTCGGCAATTTCAAGGCGCACCATGCCATCGGGCAGCGGGTGCTGTGGGGCAGCGGCACAACTGGTGTGCTCCAGCACGAGCCCGTGGCCGAAGGCAAGGATATCGACTTCAAGAAGCTCTGGTGCGACATCGGCGCCGCCAACAAGGAGGAGGCACTTCAGCGCGTCCGCCTCGGCGATATGTGTGTGCTGGTGGGCGAAGTATCGCAGATGGGCGATTTCATGGTGGGTCCGGCCATGGATGACCGGGCGGGCTGCGCCGTCCTGCTGGAAGTGGCCAGCCGGATGGGCAAGGTTGAGCACGACGTCGCCTTTGTCTTTACGGCACAGGGGGAGATCGGCCCACGGGGCGCCGGTCCGGCCGCCTTTGGTCTCGATCCGGAGTTTGCGGTTGTGGTCGATGTGACCACCGCCGGCGACTACGCCGGGGCGCCTCGGGTGGACGTGAAGCTGGGGAAGGGCCCGGCGTTGAAGCTGAAGGACGGCGCCTACATGGCCCACGGCGGCATGGCGGACTGGGTGTTCCAGACCGCCGCCGGCCATAACCTGCCCATGCAGCGGGAGATCGCCACCGCCGCCACCGAGCACAACGATGCCCAGGTGGTCAGCGTGGCCGGCCAGGGAATCGCCACCGCCGTGTTGGACATCCCCTCCCGTTATCGGAGCACCGCGGGTGAAATGGTGCATACCGCAGATCTGACCGCGGCCGCCGAACTGCTGTTGAAGCTGGTGGCCAATCCGCCTGAACTGGGCTAGTCGCCAGGAACCGGCCTGGCTCACCCATGACAATCACAGCGGCCAGAAGACACAAGCGTAGGCAGAATCCGCTCGGTCAAATGCCGGGTTGACGGTTATCTGCATACTAGGCTACACTTTTTGTGTCTCCTGGCCGCTCCCGTCTGTGTGGCGGCCGTTTTATTGGGAATCTCCTATTCTGACCAGAGGTGGGGCGCTGAGGCATGATCGACAAAGCCCAACCGCTTGTAGAGCACCTGGCCGAACTGCGGCGCCGTGTGATCTGGGCCGCAATCGCAGTCTTCGTCGGCATTGTCGGGTTTTTCTCCTTCTCGCAGCCGATCTTTAACTATCTCATGTCCACGGCAGAGCAGGGGCACGTAATCCTGGTCCAGCACACGTATTCGGAAGCCTTCATGACCCAGTTCCGGCTATCGATCATCGGCGGGATCATCATTGCCTTCCCCTTCGTGCTCTACCAGTTGGTGGCCTTTGTGCTGCCGGCCCTGCGTCCCAGTGAGCGGCGGATCCTTTACATTGGCCTGCCAATGGCCACGGGACTCTTCCTGGTGGGTTGGGCCTTTGGCTGGTTCGTGGTCGTGCCGATCACCCGGAACTTCTTCCTGGGCACCTCAACCCAGGCCCATATCCAGAACCAGATTACGCCGCAGAACTACCTGGACTTCATCATGGGGCTCTGTAACCCGCTGGGGATTGTCTTCGAACTGCCCCTGGTGGTCATGATCCTGGCCAGGATCGGTTTTGTAACGGCCTCTTTCCTGAGAAGGGTGCGCAAGTACGCCATTCTGGTGCTGTTGATCGTCGCCGCCATTCTTTCGCCGCCCGACGTCATCAGCATGATGATCTTCTTCGTACCGCTCTACGCCCTTTACGAGGTCAGCATCGTGATGGCCCAGTTTGCCCGCAAGAAGAGAGCCTGAGGATAAGACGGACCCCCGCCGGTCACCAAGCCGGCGGGGGTCTTTCGTATGGCGTGAGCCTACGAGCGCTTCTTCATGGCCTCTTTGGCCGATACCCGTCCCCGCAGTCGCCGCCACAGATAAGTGCGCCAGCCGAGGCGGTCGAAAAGGGTTCCGTGCAACTTCTCCCAGAAGCCCCGAGTTCGTGTCCCAGCTTCACCCGAGGCCGGGCGATCCGCCGGGCCGTAGCGCACCTGGTTGTAGTCGGCGGCCAGTTCAGCCACCGGCTCTTTGAGGTCCGGCCACTCGCCGCCCACCACCGCGGCATATTCCTGTGGGGTTTCATGCGGCTTGCGAGCGAAGCCGAAGAGCGCCAGCAGACCATCAGTCTTCGTCCATACTTCCTGGACCAATTGGGGGTCTGCGTTGGCCACAAGCCGTTCCTGGGCTTGCAGCCGGCGATAGAGCAGATAGAGGAGGCCGACCACTAGTAGGAGGGCGCCCAAAGTCCACGGCCAGGTCGTCTTTGCGGGCTTGGCCGGTGATGCGGCGATATCGACGTCCTCGGGCACTTCCTTCATGCCCTGTCCGGGACGCTTGCCAATCTCCGTCGGATCGCCCGTGTTTACCGTTCCTGTCTGCTCCTCGGCTTTGGGCATCAGGGTAGAGCGATCGATGACCGGCAAGTCGGTCCGCGGCGTGGGATCGAAGGTGACCCATCCGTAGCCGGGGAATTTGGCCTCCACCCAGGCATGGGCAAAGGCGTTCTTCACCGCGTAGGTCACCCTGCCGTCAGAGCGTTTGGTGTATTCGGCGGCGGCCGGAATGCCGAAGCCCTGCACCAGCCTGGCGGGAATGCCGAGTTCCCGCAGCATGACGGTCATGGCGCTGGCCGAGTAAATGCAGTATCCGCGCTGGGCGTCGAACAGGAAGTAGTCGACGAAATCGCGGCCCCCCGGAGGGCTACTCGCATTCAGGTCGTACGGGAACTGCCGTAGATAGCGCTCCAGCGTCAGCGCCTTATCGTAGGAGGACTGATCCATCGCCGTCAGCTTTGTGGCAAGCTCCTTGACCCGAGCCGGCGTCATCGATGGGACAGCCAGATAGATCTGGTCCGACTCTTGGGGCGCCCCTGTGCCCAACAGACGGATCTGCTCGGCGCTGTATTCGGGTACGCGGGCCGTCACCTCGTATGGGGAGTTCCGCCGGACTACCCGGTCGGACCAGAGGTTGCCGTCTGCGTCTGTTCGGAGTGTCCCCAGGGCATTCTGGACCCGCAGGGGTTCCAGCGTGCTGAAGAGCGTGTAGCCCAGACTCAGGTCGTGGCTGATCTGCAGGGTCAGATAACGGGAGAGCATGTCGGTGGTGTTTTGGACCGCCACGCTGTCGTCACTGCCCATGTTTACGATCGGGATCTCCCCCCGCTCCCAGACCCGCCCGGTATACTCCGTGAATGTGTTGCCACGGAGGTAGAGCGTCTCCTGGAGCGGCTGGTCAACGGTGACATGCAGGGCAACCGTGTCGTCCAGCTTAACGGGGCCGCCCAGTGTCAAGGTCGATGGGTTGAACCCGGTCATGCTGAGGGAGAAGCGGCCACTGCCGCCTGCGACACCGCCGCCCCGCATGTTCTTCAGAGCGGGAATGGCGTCCTGCAACCGTTCGCCCCACACACCGGTGTTGATCGGTTCATAGTGGTCGGGCAGAAGGGCCGCGATGAAGGCGGTGGCAAAAATGGCGGCGACCGGCACCAACAGCAAAATCCGATTGCCCACCTTGCGCCCTGTGGCGTTCCACCGCGCATCCCGAACGGCGGCCTGGCCGACGGCCCAGATCATGAACACCAACACGGCGAAGAGTATGGCGGAGGAAGCCGCCGCATCGTAAAACCAGGCCCACTCCGTGCCGAAGACGACCATCCCCAGCACGATGCTCCAGAACGGGCGGCCCCGGGTAAAGGTCTCCCACACCAGCAGCAAGCTGGCCAGCAAGGCGACGCCGCAGAGGAAGAACGGTCCCAGAATGCCGTCAAACTTGGCTTGGAAGTTCAACCGCATCAGTTCCTGGGCTAGGGCTCCGGTCGCGCCTGCTAACTGCTGGAAGTAGCGCGCAAGGTCAGGGGTGTTATATGCGGCGTAGGCGGTCATACCGCCCAGCACAGTGAGCACTGCTGCGGAGATGGGGCTGAGCCAGGTGATCCAGGCGAAGAGCAGCGTCCAGAAGGTGTACTTCAGGAGTGAGCCCGTGCCAATCTCCAGGTGCCAGAAGCCGGTGAGCGAGCTGAGCAGTACGGCGATCATGGCCAGCCCGGTCAGGAGAATCGTTATCTGGTACCGGAAAGCTGGGCGGCTGCTTGCCACAGTTTCACCCCCTCGCTGCCGGTGGTAAGGCGCAGGTCGCCGAGTCGACGCAAGTCATCGCCTGCACCGACCAGGTAGACCGACACATGTCTGAGGAGTAGGAGGCTGAGCAGTCCGGCGGGCGCCTCCAGGGAGGCCGCCGCTTCGCCGGCGGAGGGGTCATCAATCGGTAGTTCTTGCGGGGGCTGGAACGATTCACGGCGGAGCAGCACCAGCATGACCTGATGGTTGGCCCGGTACCGGATGAGCGTATCGGCCAGCCGAGCGGTCAGGCGCGGGGTAATCACCACCATGGTGGACTTCCCGGAAAGATGGGCCGCCTCCCGTTCCAGCACTTGCTCGATCGGCAGGTGGCCGTGGGCCTGCACCCGGGCCAGGACCTCCAGGATCTCCCGGAAGGCGCGCTGTCCCTGGCCCGCCATGACGGCGAAGCGCTCCTGTGCGTGGCAGACCAGACCCACCTCAACCCGGTGCCTGACACCCAGGTTTGCCAGGGAGGCAGCGATCTCCACCGTTGTCTCTTCGGTGGAGACGTCGCTCTGGGCGGCACCCGTCTGGGCTGACTCACAAAGGTCCGGAAAGAGCATCATCTGGGTGGTGGCGTTCAGCTCGTACTCCCGCAGCATCAGGTCGCCCATCCGGGCGGTGCTCTTCCAGTGAATGTGCCGGGGGTTGTCGCCAGGCCGGTATTTCCGCAGCTCCGCCTGGTTCGAGGGATCCTCGAACGCCCGCTCCCGGGTGCGCACCGGGCCGAAGGGCTGCGAAAGGGGTACAGTTAGCCCCTCGATGGCATGAACCCTGGGGTAGACCGTGATGGTGCTCTTGCTGTGACAATCTTTCTGGCCGACGAAAACACCGAAGGGGTCGCCCAAGGTGAGGCGAATCGGCCCCACGACATAGTGGCCCCGCCGCCGGGCGGTCAGCTTGTAGTTGATCATCCTGCTTCCCCACATCGGAACCGAGGTGGCCTGATGGGGCAGGTCGACTGACACCAGTTGCCGTCCGGTGGCGTCGTCCACCTCGACCCAGGAGAGCGGCAGCACCGATTCGTTGTCGATGCGCACCCTCACCCCCAGGCTCTTGCCCACTTCGGACCGATCGCTCTCGACGTAAATGAGGCAGTCCGTGCGCCGAAGTGCGTGTCGTATCCAAAGATAGGTCAGGATCAGCAGGATTGTGGTCAGGTAGAAGCTGAAGTAGGGAAGGCGACCTTCGCTCATGCGGGCGAAGATATAGCTAACCAGGACCAGCGCCGGCAGGCGCCAGTCACGCATGCTTAGCCGCATAGGACTTGACCCCCGTCGGGACCCTGACTTGAGTCAACACTTCGGCAATCAACTGCTCGGCGCCCGCTCCCCGGAGGGTGACCTCCGGCTTGATGATAATGCGGTGAGCCAGCGTAAGGGCGGCCATCTCTTTCACGTCGTCGGGCACGACGTAATCGCGTCCCCGAATCATGGCCAACGCCTGGCTGGCCCGGTAAAGGGCGATGGAACCGCGGGGGCTGGCCCCCAGGTAGATGTCCTGGTGGTCGCGTGTGGCCTGGACGATCTCGATGATATAGTCGGCTACGCTGCTGTCCACGTAGATCTCCTTCACCGCCGCCTGCAGGTCGACCACTTCCCGGGCCGACAGTACCGGCTGGAGATCTTCCAGCGGCGGCAGTTTGGTCCGCTCCACCACCAGACGCTCTTCGTCGAAGGTGGGATAGCCCAGGCGAATCCGCAACATGAAACGATCTAGTTGCGCTTCGGGCAGCGGGAAGGTACCCTCATACTCAATGGGGTTCTGGGTGGCCAGTACCAGGAAGGGGCGGGGCATTTTGCGGGAGACCCCGTCGAGGGTGGTTTGGCCCTCTTCCATACACTCCAGGAGGGCCGACTGGGTTTTGGGCGACGTCCGGTTGATCTCGTCGGCCAGCACAATCTGGCTCATGACCGGCCCTGGACGGAATTCAAACTCACCGGTCTTCTGGTTGAAGATGTTGATGCCGGTTACATCGGAGGGCAGCAGGTCGGGGGTAAACTGGATGCGGCGGAATTCGCAACCCAGGGAACGGGCCAGACTCCGAACCATGGTGGTCTTGCCCACACCGGGCACGTCCTCGATGAGCACATGGCCCTGGCAGAGGAGAGCCACAAGCACATACTGGATCTCGCGACGCTTTCCCACGATGACTTTCTCGATGTTCTCCGTAATCCGGTTTAGTGCGGCGTATTCCTGCACCCATCTCACTCCTTTTTCTCAGCATCGTCATTTTTTCCTGGAGACGGAAAAGTGTTCGGTTTTGGTTCAGCGATTCCTGCAAAAAAATGTAAAGTCGTATTGCGCCCTCAAGGGAATCGGGCGCTTGCCTACAGCGAACAGTAAGTGGGCAAAGGAGGCTGTGTAAGCGGTGGAACTCGATACTGTAGTCCGCATCCTCCCTGGTTGTGCGGTGAACCAGACCCCGGCCGGGTCGATCTGCGGACTCGCATACAACTCTAAGACGGTGAAAAAGGGTGAACTGTTCGCATGTCTTCGCGGCACAAACACAGATGGCCACGCTTACGCACCGGAAGCCGTTCAGCACGGCGCAGCGGCGCTCCTGGTAGAGGAGTTCTTGCCGCTGCCGGTTCTGCAGATTAAAGTGGCGGATGCCCGCAACGCTTTCTCCCAGGTCGCACGCCATTTCTACGGCGAACCCGCCGAGGCGCTGGGTCTGGTAGGCATCACGGGCACCAACGGCAAAACGACCACGACCTTCTATGTCCGCTCGGTGCTGGCAGAACTGGGGCATCCAGTTGGGCTAATCGGGACGGTCTTCAACCAATTTGCCGGGGAACCCGAGCCCAGTCATATGACCACCCCCGAATCGGCCGATCTATATGCATTGCTGGGCCGGGGCGTGCGGGAAGGCTGCGACTGGGTCGTGATGGAGGTCTCCAGCCACGCCCTCGCCATGAACCGCGTAGATCCCGCCGATCTGGACCTGGCGATCGTGACCAACATTACCCGGGACCATTTCGATTATCACCAAACCTACGAGCACTATTGGGAGAGCAAGGCCAGGCTGGTGCGCGGGCTGCGGACCGGCAACAAGAGCGGCCGCCCCAAGGCGGCCATCCTGAACGCCGATGACCCGCAGGTGATGCGTTTGGCGGACGATTCAAAGGCAAGCACGATCACCTTTGGTCTGGAGCAGCCGGCGGATGTCACCGCGACCGACGTGGTCGCAGCAGCAACCGGCAGTTGGTTCACGCTCCATCTGCCAGGTAGCACGCCCACGGCGATTCATCTGGCACTCCCCGGGCGCTTCAACGTCTCAAATGCACTGGCGGCCGCAGCAGCGGGCTGGCTGGCGGGGGTGCCGCTGGCCGGGATCAAACGCGGTCTGGAGAGTCTGCACCATGTGCCCGGCCGCGCCGAGCTGATCGATGAAGGGCAGGCCTTTCAGGTAATCGTCGACTTCGCGCACAACCCGGATGCTCTCGCCAAGGTCGTGACACTTCGCCCGGAGAACCCACAGGGGCGTTCGATCCTGGTGTTTGGCGCCGAAGGCGGAAAAGATGTGGGGAAGCGGCCGCAAATGGGCGCAGCGGCCCGTGGGGCAGACTACGTGGTTATCACCAGCGACAACATGAAGAAAGAGGAGCCGGCCGATGTGGCCCGGCAGATCGAGGCCGGACTGGGCGATTGGCCCCATACGGTGCTGCTGGATCGGCGCGAGGCCATTCGGCATGCCCTGACCCAGGCACATCCCGGCGATCTGGTGATCATAGCCGGCAAGGGCCACGAGCAGACGTGGTATTACGGCGGACAGCAGATTCCGTTTGACGATCGCACTGTGGCCCGGGAGATCCTCCAGGAGCTGCGGGCAGGGGCGGAACGGCAGTAAGTGGGATTTGGCACCCATTGTGGATACCAGAATGTGCTCAGTATGGTATACTGTGACCAGTTTGACATGGGCGCCGGTTCCCCCACCCTTGAGACCGCCAGCGCAAGGAGAAGATACCCACTATGAGCCTGAAGAAGCTTACTTATGCGATTACCCACGACCGGAAGTGGTTGTGGGCTCTTCTGATCATCAACCTGCTGGGCTCATTTTACGGCTTCTACTGGTACGGCGGTCAGCTCATGGCCAGCCCTCGTTGGGAGTGGCCGATTATCCCCGATAGCCCCGGTTCGACCTTTCTGCTTTGCATCTGGATCGCCCTGGTACTCGCCCGTGTCGATTGGCGCAAGACGGGGATGCAGGTGTTGTTGGCGATCGCACTGGTCTCCAACATGAAGTACGGCCTCTGGACCGCTACCGTGCTGCCGGAAGCCGGTATCAAATTCGGCTGGGAGTTCGACTTCATTCAACTCTCCTTGTCCCATGCCGCCATGTGGGTCCAGGGCATTCTGTTCGCCATCTACTACAAGCCGAAGCTGGGGCCCGCCATCACGGCGTTGCTCTGGATGTACTTCCAGGACCTGGTCGATTACAAGGTTCTGATGACCTACCCAACGTTGCCCTACCTGTCTGAGTTCAACTTCGCCAAGATCGATGCCGTCATTCTTTCCACGGTATGGGGCTTCTTCCTGGTGGGCCAGGCCTGGTACAACCGGCTTGCCCACGAGCAATAAAGCGATTACAATGAGACCTACCCCCATGGGGTACAGAGGGGAGGCGGCGTCTTGGCGCAGGATCAGGCCCATCAGAGTGATGCTCCGCTGGTGCGGGACAAGCAGGGGCTGCAAGAACGGCTGAAGAAAATTGAAGGTCAGATTCGCGGGCTTCAGCGTATGATCGATGATGACCGTTATTGTGTAGACGTGCTGGTCCAGGTAGCTGCGGTGCGGGCTGCACTCAGCAAGGTAGGCATGATCCTGTTGGAGGGGCATGCGCGGGGCTGCATGCAGGCCGCCGTCCGCCGTGGCGAAGGCGACGAATCCGTTGCCGAGCTGATGGATGTGCTCGAGAAGTTTGTCAAGTAGGCCTGGCGGACCCTATGCGGTCCGCCTTTTCGCATACCCACCATCGCAGGAAGAGGGGGAGTCAGGGTGCCGGGTGAGCAAGAGAGAACCCGCCTGGTTTTCCGTCTGGTGGTCAGCGTGTTGCTGTTATTGCCACTCCTGGGCAATCTGTTGGCCATCGCGGTTGGGTGGCACGTCTTTTTTCTGGATGACGCCAGGACCCAGTTCATCTGGGGGACGCTTGCCTTGCTCTGGGGATTGTGGCCCCAGTGCCGGCTGCGACTGTCGGCCACTGCCATCGTCACCTGGGGCGCTGCTCTATGTGCCCTGGCCGTGTATGGCTTGAGCGTCCGCAACACCTTCTTCCAGCCCCAATCGCTGAACGGGGTGCTTCCGGTGTACTACCTGCAGGCTGGTGTTCTAGTCAGCCTGGTCCTGGTGGGTAGACTACTGGTGACACTTTGGCAGCGTTAAGGAGTTACCGCTACTACAGGAGGAGATTCAACGTGGCACAGAACATCCTGAAGATCGCAGGCATGCACTGAGGCAGCTGCATCGCGAGCGTGACTCGCGCATTGAAGAGCGTAGCAGGGGTAGGAGACGTAAAGGTAGACCTGGGCAAGGGTGAGGCCGTCGTCCAGCATGAAGGCGCCAACATCGACGCCATGAAGGACGCCATAACCGACGCCGGGTACGACGTGGTAGGCGTCACTGCCTGATAGGCCAACAGCAGAACGGTGGAGGGGGGGGGGCTAAGCCCCCCCACCCCAGCGCAATTTTAGTATCTTAAACACCCGCGGAGC
>JBLNEM010000135.1:0-4142 GCA_050262655.1 Mycobacterium leprae
AGTCCAAAGGGGCAGAGCACGCAGCAACAGAGGTGGACAACCCATGCAGCACCTGACCGACGCTACCTTCGACGCAGCCCTGCGGGCGGATGGCCGCACCGTGGTCGTGAAGTTCTATACCGATTGGTGCCCCGACTGCCACCGCATCGACAAGGCCTACAACGAGTTCCCTGAGCAGTTTGCGGGACTGGCCTTCGCCGAGATCAACAGCGAGGAGAGCCCGGCCGTATCGGAGCGGTTCGATGTGAGGGGCATTCCCTCGTTCCTCGTCTTCCGCCAGGGCGAACTGGTGGACCGGCTCTACAGCCGGGATGCCAAGAGCGTGAAGCAGGTAACCGACTTCGTGGCCAAACAGGTGGGGTAGCGCCTGCCCCACAGCCCCCCAGCAAAACAGCAGAACGACGCCCGCATGCTTGCTGCCCAAGCGTGCGGGCGTCGTTGGCCTTACGAGAGGCTGGTCAGTCGCTCCCGATACATCGTGATGTCCGGGTGGCCCTCGGGGCGGTACTGTTCGGCGTGGAGCAGGGCTTTCACCATATACTGTCTGGCGGCCGGCAGGTCGCCCTGATCGGCTTTGAGCCAGCTCAGCTTGGCGAGGATCTTCCCCACCGCCGGATGCGGCCCGGCGTCGGCATCGGCGAAGGCCTGAAGCGCCCGTTCATAACTGTGCCGGGCCTCTTCCGGTTCGCCCAGCTGCTCGTGCAGCAGGCCCAGTTGGGCGGCGGCGGCGCAGAGATAGAGTGGATTAACCTCCGCCCCGCCCATGCCCAGATCGACCACCCGTTCCAGGCACCGCGCGGCTTCTGCCCCATAGGTCCGCATGGCACGGGAACCCGGGCGGGCCAGCGCCATCAGTCCGACCAGGGTGCGCCCCAGATCGCCGAAGCCGGCGGCGAGGGAGGCGCCGGCGCTCCCCTTGCGCTCGATGAGATCCAGCTGCCTCGCCAGGAGCCGCCGCGCCCGGCCGTAGTATCGGACCGCGCCCTTGGCGCCTGTCTGTCGCAGCATCACTCCCACATGGTACCAGAGCCGGGCGTCCCAGTTGACCGGCGGGGCATCCGGTCGCTGCCGCAGAGCCAGGGCCTCCTTGTACTGCCGGAGTGCCAGCCCGTAGTCACCCAGGTGCTCGGCGGTGAGGCCGCTGCTCAACAGGATCCAGGCCAGCGCCGTCTGGTCGTTGCGCGCCCGGTAGTAGCGCGCCGCCCTCTCCTTGATCATCGCCGCAGCCGCATAGGCCGATCGGTTGTGCAGGTAGCCGCCGATGCGGTTGCACAGGTCGGCGTACTGCGGCGGTTCCACATGGTGCAGGTCGGCCAGATCCAGGACCGCCAGCGCATGGGAGAGCAACTGCCCACACGCCGGCCAGGCGCTGGGAGTGGCGTTTTCGGCGGGAAACGCAGCCGTCACGGCGGCAAGCGCCCGAGCGACCGCAGCCCGCCGCTGGACGGCACCCATCCACTGCCGCACGACCCACTGGGTGACGGAATGGATCGAGAGGCTGCCGTTGCCCTCGCTGAGCAGTGCGGCGCCCAGCAGCAGTTCCCGGGCAGCGGGCCACGCCGCGTCGCCCGCTGCCGCTGCCAGCAGTGCCTCCGGCAGATGATCCGGTGCCAGGCAGGCAGCCAGGGTCAGGGCCCGGGCTGCTGCGGATGAGCGCCGCTCCAGTCTGGTGATGGAGAGCTCCAGGGCTGCCGCAAGGCCGGGTTTGACCGCAGCCTCCGGGAGAGGCTTCGCCTCCTGCCGGCGGAAGCGTTCCAGGTAGTCCGCCAGTGGCAGCTGATGCTGCGCACAGAAGGCGCCGGCCTGCTCCAGGGCCAGCGGCTGCAGCCCCAGGGCAGAAGCCACGGCGGTGGCCGCCTTGCGGTCCGTCTGCCCCGACCGCTTCAGCAGGAAGCTGACCGCCTCAAAGAGCGGGAAGAGATCCAGTTCGACCGATTCCGCCCCCTGCCATCCCGCCTGCCAGCGAGAAGTGATCAGCAGATGCCCCGACGGCGAAGGCGGCATGTACGGCTTCAACGGCTCCGGCCCGGCATCGGCGTTGTCGTAGATCAGCAGCCAGTCGCCATGGGTTCGCAGCCAGCCCATCACCGTCGCCAGCGCCGCCGGCTGATCCGGGCCATCGGCCCCCGGCAGGCTCAGCGCCTGGCCCAACTGGACCAGGTCTTCGGCGATCACCATGGGGTGATCGGCCCGAATCCACCAGATCACCCGGTAGTCGGCGATGTGCTGGTAGGCGTAGGCCAGGGCCAACTGACTCTTGCCGATGCCCCCCAGCGAGGTACCCGCCTGGGTGATCACCACCGGACGCCCCTTCGACGCCTTCTGCGCCAGTCGCTCCAGGTCGTGCTCCCGCCCCGTGAAGAGGCGGTTGCGGGCGGCGGGCAGGTTGTGGCAGGCGGCGTGTGGCGATTTGGCCACCGGCGCCACCGCCGGGGGAGGCGCTGCGACCGCCTCGACTCTCCCCGCGGGAGGCTGGCTCAGCCGCCGGCAGAGGTTGATCCGCTCCTCCGCCCGGCTCACGTCGAAATATGTAAGGCCCTGCAGCAGATCGGGAATATGGGCGGCGTCCCCCCGCCGAAAGAGGACCGGAATGAACTTCTCGCCGCGTCCCCCCCGGTTGTACAGCTCCCGGGTCAGGACGAAGCCCTCCCAGTCGGCGCCTCTCGACGGCTCACGGTCGAAGCGCTGGCCGTAGCTCTTGGTGCAGACCACCAGCACGTAGGCGGCCTTCGTGCACTCCAGCCTGGCCCAGCGCAGCCAGCCCACCCGCGGCGGCTTCACCTCCTGATCGGTCACGCAGGGGATGCCGTTCGCCCGCAGCTCCGCCGCCAACTCCCGGACCGCCGCCCCATGGGCGGGGGAGTCATGGCTGTAGCTGATGAAAACCGATGGCTTTGCGCTCTCTGGCATGGCGCTTGCCCCCTCTCTTGACGTCGATCTAGTTCGTCATGCGGAAGGGTGACACCTGCAAATGTTCCGACATCTCTATAAAGGCGCACAGAAAAGCGGCTGCCCCCGCCATCGAAGGCAGCCGGTTCCGGTTCTGCTGCGCCGCGTCGCCGGGCAAGCCGTGGGCGAAAGTGGCGGCGAAGCAGAACAAGAAGCCCGCACGCCGAGTAGAAGGCGTGCGGGCGATGTATTTAGGAGGGGCTAGATACCCCAGATCAGCCGGGCCATGTTGCGGCGCTTGTGGATCGACGGCCACTTGCGAACGGCGCAGGTTACCATCTCCACGCTGATCCCGAGGTTCTCGGCGACCTCGCTCTTGCTCTTGCCAGCCTGTAGCTGCGAAACTACTGCCTCAACGTCTTCATCCGTCAGCTGCCAGATTGCCATGTTCAGATCGCCCTCTCTTTCGTCCGGTTAGGTTCTGACCTGAATATACCAGGACGAAGAGTCTGAAACATCAGCAGCGAGAGGGAACTTTTGCCTCGTCGATGGGCAGAGGCTGCCATCCTCCGAATGGAGGAGGAGTCCTACGGGCGGAGCGGCCCCCTCAGGTGCGGGCAAACTCCCGCCGGGCGAAGCGCAGGATGCCCAGCCCCAGCAGCACCGCCAGGTAGATCAGGCTCTGGAGCGCACCCGGCCGGAGCGCTGCCTGGCCGCCGACGGCGTGGATATTGGCCAGCAGCGGCGGTGCCAGGAAGCCGAACGAGCGCAGCCATGGCACACTCAGCCGCTCAGCCCAGGAGCCGTTCAAGCCCAGAATCAGCAGAATGAGGCCGATCACAACCTCCCGGTTCCCGCCGCAGAGCGGGGAGAAGAGTGTGGCGAGGCCCGCCGCCAGCAGCGCATTCAGCCCGGCGGCCGCGGCGAATAGCGCCCAGTTCACGGCCGCCGCATCCACCGGTCGGGCCAGCGCAAGCGCACCGATCATCAGCCCCATCCAGACAAGAGCCGCCAGCACGCCGGTGCAATAGGCAGCCAGGTAATAGGTCGTCCGCCCGGCATGCAGGAAGAACACTTCGCCCCGCCGGTGGGCCGCCGTGAAGGCCAGGATGCTGCCGGTCAGCGCCGGCAGAAGGGCCGCGACCACCGTCAGCATCTGCACCACGTAGGGCCACTCCATCCGCCCGGTGGTGTCGTAGAAGAGCGCCAGGATAAAGGCTCTGACCAGCCCCACCAGCAGGACCGCCCCGCTG
>JBLNEM010000136.1:0-5805 GCA_050262655.1 Mycobacterium leprae
ACAGTAACCACACCCCCGACCAAACCCCCTGCGGACTAATACCCGGGTCGTCCAACCACAAACGTGTGGTGCCCCTCCGCATTCCAGCCTATTCAGCGCTACATGAAGTCGTCAGTTCGTCTGCGAGCCGGTCACCTCGGTCCGGCCCTGGCAGGCGGAGAGTCCGCACAATAGTCAGGTCCGGTTCCCCGGACAGTTCCAGTTCCCGTGCGCCCGACCGATCCGACAGCAGCCGCACCCGCGGCCGATAGGTCTGTCCCCGCTCCACGGCCGTCACTACGGCTTGAGCTCCGCCGGTGATCTCGACCACGCTTCCGACCGGATAAGGCGCCACCGTATGGACCAGCGCCTCCAGGACATCGGTCCGGAACTTCCCCGGCATCCCGTACAGAATGGCGTGCATCGCCACAGCTGGCGCCATCGCTTGATGATAGACCCGGTCCGAACTCATGGCGTCGAAGCAGTCAGCCACCGCCACCACCTGGGAAAATGGGTGAATCTGCTCTCCCGCAAGGTCCTGGGGGTAACCGCCCCCGTCCCACGACTCGTGATGCTGCAACGCCACGACCGGGGCCGTCTCCCCTATACTCCGCTGGCCGGCCAGAATGCTCCAGCCGATCGTCGTATGCGTCTGCACGACCCGGAACTCGGCGGGAGTCAACCGCCCCGGCTTCTGAAGGATCGACGGGGGAATCGCGATCTTCCCAATGTCATGGAGCAGTGCGCCGATCGCCAGCTCCTGCAGTTCAGCGGGGCTGTATCCCAGTGCGATGCCCAACAGGGTCGACAGCACACAGACGTTGACCGAATGACCAAGGGTGTACTCATCGACGGTGCGGGCATGCTGGAGGTTGAAGACTACTCCCGAGTTGGTCAGCATGGACGCGACCAGGCGGTCGGTGGACCAGCGCAGTTGGTGGAATCCGACCCCAAGATCCATCGGCATCCGGTCGGACGCAGCGGCCTCCAACGTGAAGCGCGCCGCTACCTGGTTCATGACGGCGTGCATTTCGGCTTCCACAGACCGGCGGACCGCGGCAGATACCACTTCGGGCGCTGCCGGCAGCCCGGGGAGAGGCTCCCCGATCTCAACCAGGCCGGTGCCCTGCGTCAATAGTTGCCGCATGTATGACGGGCGAAGATGTTCGACAAGGGTTCGTGGCATTCTGCTCCCACCTTATGCGTGGAGTCCGGCTCCCTCGCTTGTGGATATCACCGTTATTATCATACTCCTTCGTCTAATGTTTTCATATCCCTAAAATACGTTGACGCATAACTTTTTTGTCGAAAACTGGGCTGCTTGATTCGGGGGACCCTCCGGACGTAGCTGACATAATCTGACGGTGGGAGGTGTGTATTGTGTTCTTCGGTTACCCAGCGAGTGTCGGCGGTGGGTATGGCGCTGCGATTCCCAACGCTACCGTGGCTTCGACGCCGTTCGGCAAACCCTTCTTCCCGTTCTTCAAACCGTTCGGCAAACCGTTCTTCGGTGGCTGCGGCTGGTAGTGCCGGAGCCAAAGTGCGGCGGCGCAGGCAACCACCTGCGCCTCTGTCATTTAGAAGGAACCCCACCGGGGTATACGCAGCACAAAGACCCGCAAATCCTATTGACGAAGCTGTATCATCGGGATACACTTGTGCCATAACATATACCCCGTAGGGGTAGCAGAACCCCTACGCCGTCGACGGAGGATATTGAGCATGAGCGGACCTACCAAATTGGACTTCGGCGTGACCGGCATGACGTGCGCTGCTTGCTCCGGTCGTATTCAGAAGCGGCTCGGCCGCACCCCCGGCGTAACGGATGCCACGGTCAACCTGACGACAGAGAAGGCGACACTGCTATACGATCCGGCCCAGGTGACCCCGGACCAGTTGCTGAAAATCGTTGAGGACCTGGGCTACGGCGTAGCCAAGGAGAGGGTAACCCTCGATATCACGGGCATGACGTGTGCGGCCTGCTCCGCCCGCATCGAGAAGAAGCTGAACAGGACCCCCGGCGTCACCAGAGCCACCGTCAACCTGACCACCGAAAAGGCTCAGGTGGAGTATGTGGGCACGACCCCCGAGGCCCTGATCCACGTCGTCAAGGATCTGGGATACGGCGCCCGGGTGTCGGCCGAGAACACCGACGCCGATGCGGAGCGCCGGAAGAGCGAACTCCGGAAAATGCTCGTCCTCTTCGGCATCAGCCTGGTAGGTACGCTGCCGCTGATCCTGGCGAACATGATCCTGATGCCGCTGCATATCGATGCCCCCTTCCTGATGAACCCCGCCTTTCAGTTTGCGTTGGCTACCATGGTGCAGGTGGTTGTAGGCGCCAAGTTCTATCGCAGCGCCTGGCTGAACCTGACCCAGGGCAGCGCTAACATGGATGTGTTGGTCGCCCTCGGGACCACCGCCGCCTACCTGTACAGCGTGGTGCTGACCTTCTGGCTGGGCGGCGAGAATTACTTTGAGGCCTCCACCACCATTCTCACGCTGATCCTGCTGGGGAAGACCTTTGAAGCGATTGCCAAGGGCCGTACCTCCGAGGCGATCAAGAAGCTGCTGGGCCTGCAGCCGAAAACCGCCCGGGTTCTCCGGAACGGTACCGAAACCGAAATCCCCGTAGAAGAGCTGCAGGTCGGCGAAACGGTCATCGTCCGGCCCGGCGAGCGCATCCCCGTCGACGGCGTGGTTACCGCCGGTGCCTCGGCCGTGGACGAATCGATGCTGACCGGTGAATCGCTGCCGGTGGACAAGAAACCCGGCGACCAGGTGACGGGTGCCACCATCAACAAGAATGGCGCCCTCACCTTCGAGGCTACCCGGGTGGGCAAGGAGACGGCACTGGCCCAGATCGTGAAGCTGGTCGAAGATGCGCAGGGCAGCAAGGCGCCGATCCAGAAGCTGGCCGACCAGATTGCGGAGGTCTTTGTCCCGGCGGTAGTTGCCATCGCCGTGATCACCTTCCTGGTCTGGGGTATTGCCTTCCACGACTGGACCCAGGCGATTCACGCTGCCATCGCCGTCCTGGTCATCGCCTGCCCCTGCGCCCTCGGTCTCGCAACCCCGACAGCCGTCATGGTGGGCACGGGCAAGGGCGCTCAGGTGGGTATCCTGTTCAAGGGCGGCGAGCACCTGGAGCGGACCCACAAGGTGAACGTGGTGGTCCTGGACAAGACCGGCACCATCACCTGGGGCCGGCCGGAACTGACCGATATCGTTCCCCTTGGCCGCCTCTCCCGCGACGGTCTTCTGGTTCTGGCCGGCGCAGCCGAGAGCCGCTCTGAGCATCCACTGGGTCAGGCGATTGCCAAGGCGGCCCAGGAGCAGAACAGCATGCTGCCCGTGCCGGAAAGCTTCCAGGCAGTTCCCGGGCATGGGTTGGAGGCGATCGTCCACGGTCACAAGATCGCGATCGGCACCCGCAAGCTGATGGCCGCGCAAGAGGTGGCCGTAGGCGACGTGGAACGCCAGATGGCGCTACTTGAGAGCGCCGGCAAAACCGCCATGCTGATGGCGGTGGACGGGGAACTGGCGGGCATTCTGGCGGTCGCCGATACGGTGAAGCCGACCTCCGGCGAGGCCATTGCCGACCTGCATAAGCTTGGGCTGAAAGTGGTCATGATCACCGGTGACAATCGGCGAACCGCTGAGGCGATCGGTCGGCAGGTGGGTGTGGACCAGGTGCTGTCCGAAGTCCTGCCGGGCGACAAGGCGACCCATGTCGAAGCGTTGAAGGACGGCGGGAAGTATGTGGTGGCCATGGTCGGCGACGGCATCAACGATGCCCCGGCGCTGGCCACGGCTGACGTGGGCATGGCTATCGGCACGGGAACCGATATCGCCATCGAAACAGCCGCGGTGACCCTGATGAACGGCGACCTCCGTGGTATCGCCACCGCCATCCGCCTGAGCCGCCAGACCATGCAGACGATCAAGGAGAACTTTTTCTGGGCGTTCATCTATAACATCATCGGCATTCCGCTCGCGGCGTTCGGCCTCCTCAGTCCGATGATTGCCGGCGGCGCCATGGGCTTCAGTTCGGTATCGGTCGTCTCCAACTCGCTGCTGCTCAAGCGGTACGATCCCCGTCGGCCTGAGTCGATCCGCAGTGCGCTCCCCTTCAAGGCCCTGGGGCTGGCTGTGATGGCCGCCGCAGTCTGGCTGGCCATCTGGTACGCCAACCCCTTCAATACGGTTACGGTACCGGTCGCCCTCAATCCCTCGACCGTCACAATCGGCGAGATCGAGGTGAAGGCTGGCCAGCAAGTCCGGCTGGAACTGGCGAACGCGGATACCCATGCCTGGGACGTATCGGTGCCCAACCTGCCGGTACGGTTCGTCAAAATGGTGAAGTACGACCGCAACGCCATGCATGGCATGGCCGGCACGCCTGTTATGATGGAAGTGATGCCAGGGCGCTCGGCGGTGATTGAGTTCACCCCCACCAGGCCAGGGCGTTATGCGATTCAAAGCAGCGATTCCGGCCGTGCCATTGGTACCCTGATCGTCCAGTAGGTCGCCGTAATACCCTTTTCGTCTATGGCGAAAGCTAGACCGGAAAGGAGGTCGACATGAATGGATGACAAGACGAACCGGAACCAGAACCCGACTCCCCGCCGTAGCGGTGCTGGCCCCGATGTAGCTGAAGGCGCAGCCTGGGTAGGCGGCGGTGCGGCTGGGGCCGTAATCGGCTCAGCGCTGGGTCCTGTAGGCACCGTTGCAGGTGCAGCCATCGGCGGCGCTATGGCCGATGAGGCCGTGGAGAATACGCAGGCCACGGGCAGCATGTTTGGCAACACCGGCGCCACGGGCGCCAATGCGGCAGGCCGGAACGATGCCGGAGCCGGCATGGGTGCCACGAACGCGGCTGGCACCATGGGCCAGGCGACTTCTGCGGTCGAAGCAGGTACCGCACAGGACAGGAACCGTCGGCGGAACAGCACCAGATAGGAGCTGCTCCACGGCGACTAACCTCGCCCCTCTCTGTGCACTCTAATGTCTGGCGGCGGGGGGTCCCGCCGCCAGACAAGAAAGGAGTTGCCACAGTGGACAAGGACGTACGGAACGACAATAACCGTAATGACAATCGGAACGACAACCGCGACAGCCGGAACGACAACCGGAACGATCACCGGAACGTGGACGACGGGATGCTGGCCGACGACCGCGACCGGAATCGGAATCGGGACAATCGGAACCGGTAGCGCGCGCTGCAGATATAGGAACAGACCGGACGGCTTGGCCGTTCGGTCTGTTTTTGTATAGGTTGGGGCGAGTATGCGATTGTTGCGTAAGCTAATAGGGGAAGTCCGGTTCAACAGGCATACCGTGCGGAAGGGGTATGCATATGAAATTCATGCTAGATACAAACGTATTTGACCGGATTCTCGGCACCCCCGGAATGGTCTCCCTCCTGAACACCCTCAGCAAAGCCGGTGCCATCACCCTGCTGACCACCCCCGTCCAGGAGGCAGAACTCCAGGCAATGCCCGATGCCCGTCGCCGCCGGGTCGCCCAATCGATCCTGCGCCAGGTGGTCCCCGCCGACGACGGCCTGGATATGGCAGCGCCCCCCGGCGCAGTGGACCCCCGTACCCTGATGCCCTCGCCAAAGCACCTGCGTGACGCCCTGATCGGGGCGGCGGCCTCCTGGCAGGTGGACGTGCTGGTCACCGAAGACCGCCGCTTTGCCAAACGAGTGCGAGAGGCACACGCCAATTGCCGGGTGATTGGCTTCGCCGAGTTCAGGAGCATGGTGATGGCAAGCGATCCGTAAGCGTCAGGCCGGGCGGAGTTCCGCCCGGCCTTATTCGT
>JBLNEM010000137.1:0-3112 GCA_050262655.1 Mycobacterium leprae
CACGGAGAGGCCCGAGCGGAAGCAAAGAAGCATGGCGAAGTTGTCGTGCTCCGGGTAGTTCACCGCCCTGGCCTGCACCGTAACGGTTTCGACCTCACCGAAGAGCCACCGGACCAAGTCGAGCAAGTGGTAGGTGGATTCGTAGAGGAAGCCGCCGGTCAGGGAGGTATCGCCCACCCAGGCCGGATTCAGCAGTTCCCCCCGGTTCATCTTCACGTGCGCCAGCGTGGCCTCGTCGCAGATCTCCTTAATGGCCTGGTAGACCGGTGCGAAGCGGCGGTTGAGGCCTAGCTGGTAAACCAGGCCAGGGCTGGCCGCCACCGCCTGCCGGATCTCCTCGGCCTCCGCCAGCGAGGTGGCCATCGGCTTCTCGCTGAAGACGTGGACCCCCCGGGCCAGCGCCGCCAGAACCGGTTCCCGGTGGCGAGTGTTGGGCGAAAGCACGTAGAGCGCTGTGCATTCCCGGTCGAGCAGTCCGCCCAAGCTCCTCACCGCGGCCGTGCCGAGCGTGGCGGCCAGTCGCTCCGCCCGCTCCTGGCACGGATCGAAGACCCCGGCCAGTTCGACCCGGTCGTCACCGGCCAGCAGCCGTCCATGCACCTCGCCCATGTGACCGGCGCCGACTAGACCAACTCTTACCTTCACCGGCCTTCTCCCCTCTCCAACAGCCGCCGCAAACCCTCGGCGCCCAGGCGGACCGCCGCCTCGGGCGTCGGCTTCGGCAGGATCTCGCAGGATAGATACCCGTCGTAATTGAGTTCCCGCAGGGTGCCGATGACGGCGGGAAAGTCGAGATGCCCCTGCAAGGGCGCCCAGCGGTTGGAGTCGGACGAATGCACGTGCCACAGCCGGCTCCCGGCCTTCCGCAGCGCAGCGGGCAGGTCGACCTCCTCCAGGTTCATGTGGAAGGTGTCAGCGAGCACGCCCACGTTGTCGCAGCCGGTTTGCTGCACGAGCTCCAACACCTCCGCCACGGTGTTCCCGAGTCTGGTCTCGTACCGGTTGATCGGCTCGACCACCAAGCGCAGGCCGGTCTCGGACGCGGCCGCGGCGACCTCGGCGATGCCGTCGACGGCCAAGGCGCGGGCCTCGTCCGGGCTTTGGCCCGGCGCGACCGTACCCCGCACCAGCCCGATGATCACGCACGGCCGGCCGGGGAGTTGAGCGGCCAACGCTACGTGGCCGCGCACCCGCGTCACCGCCGCCCGCCGGACTGCAGGATCGGGATCGGCGAACGAGAGCCGGTCCTCCCCGTAGACCTGGCCTGTGCCGAGCGCCGGCACCGGCAGCCCAGTCGCCGCGAGCAGTTCCAACAGCTCCGCGGTGGGGATGGCCGCCGCGTCGCGCAGGTGCAGCTCGACCCCGTCGAAGCCGAGCTCTCCCACCCGCCGGATCCCGCCCCGCCAGTCGTCCTTCAGGGCGACCGCCTCGAAGCTGGCCGGATTAAGGGAGACGACCGCCGCCGTCTTCATGCCGGCGGATAGTGGAGCGAGTAGATGCTCCGCCCACCAGGCGCGAGCGGGCCCTTCACGGCCGCCTCCACCTCTTCCTGCGGCCGCTGGGTGACCTTCTCGATCGGCGGCAGCACGCCCGGCGGGAAGGTGGCCCGGATGTCGTCATGCAGCTTTACCATGTAGTCCAGGAGCTTCACCACGCCCGGGGTAGCCTTCTCGGCCCGGGCCGCAGTCGCCCTGCCCACGCAGCCTTCCGGCGTCGCCGCCAGCTCGATCGGCCCGCAGCCCACCTGGCCGTACCAGGCGATGGGCCGGTGGAGCAGGTTGCCGGCCTTGTCGACGTGCCCGTCGGGGAGGAACCCCTGCGGCCTGGTGTCGACGGCGTGCTCCATCTTGATGAACTCCGGGAAGAGGGCCAGCGACCAGGAGGTCTCCACCTCATCGGCGTGGATAAACGGGGTCTCCCAGGGTCCACCGTCCGGCACCAGTTTGAACTGGTCCTGGATGGCGTGGTACCAGTTCAGGTTGATGATCACCGCCGGCACCTGGTAGGTCTTGGCGAACTGGTGGATGGCGGTGGGGATCACGTACTCCTGACCGTGCCCATTGAGCAGGATCATCTTGCGGAAGCCCATGTTCCAGAAGCCCGCCATCATCGACTTGAGCAGACCGCAGAAGGTCTCCTCCGGCACGATGACCGTGCCCGGCATCCCCATGTGATGGTAAGGATGCGAGCCATACCACACCGGCTGGGCGACGGTGCATCCCGTGCGCTGGGCGACCAGTTCGGCCATTCGCGTCACCAGGAAGGTGTCCTCGCCGATGCAGGCCATCGGGCCGTGGTTCTCCGTTGAACCGACCGGGATGATCAGGATGTCGTTGGTCTTCAGGCGCTCCTGGATCTCATGCCAGGTCATGTTCTGCAGGTACACCCCGTCGGCCGACTCCATGTGACCCGCCGGCGGCAGCTGCCACTCGCTCATGTCTTTACCCCTTTCGCTTCGGTTGTGCTAGCTAAAACGACGTGACGACCACTTTGACCGCTTCGCCCCGCCGCATCGCCTCGAATCCGGCCGGCAGCTCACTCAGGGAGAGTCGGTGGGTGATGAGCCTGTCGAGGCTCAGGACACCGGACTCAAGGAGGCGCACCACCCGCGGGAAGGAGAAATGGGAGATGTACGTCCCCTTCACCGTGACCTCCCGACGAGTGATGTCGTACTGGTGGAGGCGCTGTTCCGACTGCTGGTTCATGCCGAAGACCAGCACCTCCCCGCCGCGCCGGGCCAAGCGCACGGCCTCGGGGACGAGCGACCCGACCGCATCCACCACGAGATCGGCCCCGTCCCAGCCCTGTGCGGCGAGGAACGCGGCGGTGTCCTGCTCCAGTGGGTTCAGCACCCAGTCGGCCCCCGCCCTCCGGGCGTACTCCTGCCGGAAGACGTTGACCTCGGCCACCAGCACCCGGGCACCGGCCGCCTTGATGACCTGCGTGAAGAGGAGCCCGATCGGCCCTGCGCCGAGCACGACCGCCAGGTCACCCGGCTGCGGCTTCACCTTCTGCGTGCCGTTCACGATACACGAAAGCGGCTCGGCAAAGACGGCGATCTCCGGCGGCACCGACTGGCTGATGGCGTAGCAGGCCTGGGCGGGCGCCACGT
>JBLNEM010000138.1:0-6007 GCA_050262655.1 Mycobacterium leprae
GGAGATCATGGCTCCGGCGGCGATTTTGGCGTGGTGCAGGTAGACCCGCTCCGTCAGCATGTAGCGCATCCGCAGCAGGTGGAGGATCTCCGTGCGGGCAGCGGGGCGGTCCAATCCGTGCTTGACCATGTTGACCAGCAGGTGGCCGTCATCGAGTTCGAAGTAGGAGAGGACCCGGTCATCGTAATCCAGCCGGAGTCCCGAGAAGAACGCATCCCGGCGGAGGTAGTCCAGCAGGTCTGCATCCACCGTCGAGGAGACAATGTCGCCCATCCAGGGGATCGGCGGGTGTCCCGTCAGGATTCCGCGCACCGCCGGTAGGACGCCTAACTCGGCCAGAAGCCTGCCCAGTTCGGTGGCGGGCCCCAGGAAGTGATCCAGCCGGGGACCGGCATCGTGGCGGGGGAAGATCTGCCGCTCATCTTCGAAGGTGTGGCCGTAGGGAATATGGGTCACGTCGTGAATCAGGATCGCCAGACGGACCAGTTCCGCATCGGCCTTATCCAGTCGGAAGCCGGCCAGGCGCAGGCTCTCCATCATGCGGTGTGCCGTGGCGAGCGCCCCCAGGCTGTGGTCAAACCTGGTGTGAACGCAGCCGGGGTAGACCAGGTTGGTGGTACCCAGCTGCTTGATGTGCCGCATGCGCTGCATCTCCCGGGTGTCAAGGACCCGGGTTTCGTTCTCTGTCAAGTAAATGTCGCCTTGTACGGGTTCGCGAATCAGCAAGGAGACCACCTCACTCTCGTCTCTTCTTCTGTTTGCATGGGGGCATCCCCTGCCTGGAGTGCATAGGGTGAAACGGAGCCTTCCGAGAGAGGTGGCAGGGATGGCTGCAGCCAAGGTTATCTGGGATCCCGGTCACGGTGGACGGGACCCGGGCGCCCTATCGCACAGCGGCCTGATGGAGAAGCGTCTGACGCTGGATTTGGCACAGCGCATCGCCCGGCTGGAACCCGGATTCGGAGGCCGTGTGAGGTTTCACTTCACACATCGGGCGGATGTCGACCTTGCCCCGCAGGGGGAGCCCTATCAGGAGGCCGAGGACCTGAAGGCCCGGTCCGATTTCGCCAACCGCATTCGCCGGAGCCTGGATCGAGAGGACCGACTTTTTGTAGCGCTTCACGCCGGACATGGCCTGTCGGTCTGGCGATATCCCACGGCGCCGCGGGGTGACGTGCTGGCCCGTTCCTTGTTGACTCAGGCAAAACGGCAGGTGGAGCCCTGGCTGCGGGTGGCCGGCGCCGGTGAATATGTAGCAAACCACTGGGTCTTGCGGGCATGCCGGATGCCTGCCGCACAGGTGGAGATCGGCGACCTGGCTGCGGACGGCGACGCCGCGCAGTTGGGTAATCCCGTGGTGCGCCAGCACCTGGCCGACGGGCTGGTGCTGGGGGTTGCGGCTTACCTGAGTGAGCCGTACCGGTTCGTCTCTGACAGTGGCTACGATTACGAGCACTTTGATTGGGCTCAGCCGAGCGGGGCCACCGTGGCAGAGTTGGATCGGCTGCTGGCCGGAACGGCCATGGCCGGGTTGGCGTCGGCCTTTGTGGCGGCGGAAGAGGCGCACGGCGTTCATGCGGTCGGGCTCTGTGCGCTGGTGGCCTGGAGCACGGACTGGGGCCAGGCGGTGACGGACCGGGATGGCCTGGCGCCTTTGGTCCGGCAGACAGCGGAACGTCTGACGGCCGATTACCTGAACCCGAAGGGCCGCTATTACTATGGTTCTAACCTGATCGGCATGAACGTGTGCTATTGTGCCGATCCTCGGTGGCAGCACGGGATCGCCAACTGCTGGGAGCGACTGCGCCCCTTTGGCAGCCGGTATGGGTCGCAGGGGAGGGCATAAAACGGAGCCGGCTGAAAGCCGGCTCCGTTTGTGCGTCAGGGCTTGGGGGGAGCGGTGCCCCCACCGGTATTGCCAGTGCCGGTACCGGGCGTGGTGCCAGTGCCGGTCCCAGGGGTCGTGCCAGTGCCAGTACCGGGCGTAGTGCCAGTACCAGTACCGGGCGTAGTGCCGGTCCCCGGCGTGGTACCCGTACCGGTTCCCGGCGTATTGCCAGTGCCGGTCCCAGGGGTGGTGCCGGTGCCGGGCGTCGTACCCGTGCCGGTACCCGGCGTAGTACCGGTGCCGGTGCCTGGCGGCTGTGGGCCCGGATCCGGACCCAGGGTGGGCAGGCCGGCGGGTGGTTTGCAGAGTTCCGTCGGGACCTCCTTCACCCAGTCCTGCGGCCAGTACATGTCGAAGTTCCAGGGATCGGTGGGATGCTTGATATAGGTGTCGCCAGGCGGCCGCTTGATCATCAGCCGGTTCTCCGGCGTGCCGGCGCAGCCATCCTGCCAGAGGAAATACCGGTCCATCGGCTTCTTCGTCTTGGGGTTGAGCCAGGACTGTTTGACCACCTTGGCGATGGTGTAGACGTTATCCATGGTCTTCGGCTCGGTGCCGGTGCGGAACCAGTCGGAGACGATCTGGTCCTGCGGGCAGAGCGGGCTGGGCAGCATGCCGGACTCCTTGCAGACGCTGACCTTGGTCAGCCCGGAGGGGCGCTGCCAGTCGGCCGGCGCCTGCTTGACCAGTTGATCCATGATACTGGTCCAGAGGGCGGCGGGCGGCCCCGCACCCGTCCAGGAACCCCCGGTTTTGGGCGCTATCGGCAGGCGCTTGGCGGAGTCGTTGTTGTCGTAGCCGGTCCAGACGCCGGTGACGATCTGCGGGGTGAAGCCGACGAACCAGGCATCCAGCCAGTCTTCGGTGGTGCCCGTCTTGCCGGCGGCGGGCCAGCCGTGCCAGCCCTGGACCGTGAGCGAGGCGGTACCGAAGGTAATGGGGCCTCGCATGACGTCGACCATCAGCCAGGTCGACTCCTTGGGGACAACCTGGTTGGCGTTCCGATGCGACTGGAAGATCACGTTGCCGTGGCTGTCCTCGATTTTCGTAATGACGATGGGGTCGACCTTGAGCCCGAGGTTGCCAAGGGTGCCATAGGCCTCGGTCAGGTCCAGCAGGGTGACGCCCTTGGTGAGGCCGCCCAGGGTGAGGGCAAGGTTCTCGTCATTCTGCTGGGGATTGTCTGCGGCCGTGACAATGCTAGTCAGGCCCAGTTTCTTGGCGTACTCGATGCCCACTTTCGGGGTGACCTTCTGCAGAGTGCGGACAGCCACGCCGTTCAGCGACTGGGCCAGGCCGTACCGCATGGTAACCAGGCCGCTGAAGTAGTGCTCGTAGTTCTCCGGCCAGACGTTGTCCTTGGCGTTGTTCAGCATGAGGGGCGAGTCGTCGATGACGGTCGCAGGCCCCCAGCCCAGTTTATCAATGGCGGGCAGGTAGGCGACGATCGGCTTGATGGCCGAGCCGGGCTGCCGGTAGGTGTCGGTGGCGCGGTTCAGGCCCAGCATCTGCTTGTGCTCGAGGCCGCCCACCAGCGCCTTCACATCGCCGGTGGTGTGGTCCATGACCACCACCGAGGTCTGCGGCACGCCATCGCACTTGTAGGTCCCGGAGTTGCAGAAAGTAGGGATGACCTTGCTCACTTGCTCCTGGGCCGTCTTCTGGTAGTCGAGGTCCAGGGCAGTGTAAATCTTGAGGCCCTTGCTGTAGAGGTCCTTGTCGGCGAACGTGGGCAGGCCGTACTTGGCCCCTTCCTCGTTGTCGGTCAGGAGCTTCATGACGTAGTCCACATACCAGTCGCCGGTGAAGGTGACGGAAGTGGGCGTCACCTTGGCGGGCTTCACCGTGACCTTCTGCTGCTTGAGGCTGGCCGCCTCATCCTGTTTGATATAGCCGTATTCGGCCATCAGATCCAGGACGATCGCCCGGCGCTCCATCGCACCGTCGTAGTTTTGGGTGGGAATGTAGGTCGACGGCGCCTTCAGCATGCCGGCCAGCATGGCGCCTTCGGAGAGGGTCAGATCCTTGGCGGACTTGGAGAAGTAGGCCTGAGAGGCCGACTCCAGCCCGTAGATCTGGCCGCCGAAGCTGACCTGATTCAGGTACATGAGCAGGATTTCGCCCTTGGTGTAGCGCCGCTCCAACTGAAGGGCGATCAGCATCTCCTGGATTTTGCGGTCCATGTTCTGGTCCAGGGTCAACCATGCATTGCGGGAGAGCTGCATGGTGATGGTGGAGCCGCCCTCAAACTGGGCCCCCGGGACGTGCAGGAAGTACTTCACGTCCGACCAGATCGCGCCGCCCATGCGGAACATGTCGATGCCGTGGTGCTGGTAGAAGCGGTGGTCTTCAGTGGCCACAAAGGCTTCCTGCACCTGCTTCGGCACCTGATCGATCTCCTTGATGACGGTGCGGTTCTCCTGCGCGGCGAGGGTGTAGACCCGATTCCCCTTGTTGTCCAGGATGACGGACGAGAGGTTGGGGTCCACTTCCGAGAATGCCGGCAGGGCCTTGTAAAGCTTGTAGACATAGGCCCCTGCCACGCCGCCGGTGATCAGGACGAGCACCAGGAGGGTGAGGAGCGTATAGCCTAGCCAGGGGCGGCGCTTTCTTGTTTTGGGCTTCTTGGGCCCGACGCCACCCTGTGGATGCAGATTCGGCAAAGCGAAACACCTCCAACAAGGAGTAAAAAGTTCGCCAGAACAGGGCTGGAATCCTTTTGCTGGGGAAGTTTTTTCCAATTCCGACCTGAAGGGAGAGTCTTTGCCCATCCGCCCGGACCGTGTTATAATTCTGCGTAACATGGCGATGAAGAAGAGAAGTACGCAGTCGGTCAAGCTACAGCGAGGGGTTGGTTGGTGCAAAACCCTGCGGCTGCCTGCGGAAATACACTTTGGAGCTGCCTCTCCCAAAGCCGTCTATCCTTTAGATGGTCGGAAGGGGCCGGAAGTTCCCCGTTAGCGGAACATTTAAGTGGGCTCCCCTCCCGGGGGTCAACCAGGGTGGTACCGCGGTATGTGGCAAACATGCCGTCCCTGGGCGAAAACCTGGGCGCGGGGGTATTTTTATCGCCACCCCCGGCCGTCGGATGGAGGCGGTTGAGCATGGGATTCCTTCCAGTCGAAGAGCAGATGCAGATCCTGATGCGGGGCGTTGCGGACATCGTCAGCGCCGACGAACTGAAGGCCAAGCTGGCGAAGTCGATCAAGACCGGGAAGCCGTTGACGGTGAAGCTGGGCATCGACCCCACCGGCAAGGACCTGACCCTGGGCCACACCGTGCCGCTGCGGAAGATGCGGCAGTTCATGGAGCTGGGACACCACTGTATCCTGATCATCGGCGATTACACCGCCATGGTCGGCGACCCCACGGGCAAGAATGAGACCCGGCCCCAACTGACCAACGAGCAGACCCGGGCCAACGCCGCCCGGTACGTGGAGCAGGCCGCCCGGGTACTGGATGTGTCCAAGCTGGAGATTCGCTATAACGGCGAATGGCTCCAGCCCATGACCTTTGCCGACGTGATCCGTCTGGCGAGCCAGGCCACCGTCGCCCACATGATGGAGCGGGAGGATTTCTCGAAGCGCTATGCCGAGGGCCGGCCGATCTACATTCATGAGTTCTTCTACCCGCTGATGCAGGGCCAGGACTCGGTCGCCATCAACGCGGACGTGGAGTTGGGTGCCACCGAGCAGAAGTTCAACCTGCTGACGGGCCGCGACCTGCAGCGCAATGCCGGCATGGAGGCGCAGGTCTGCCTCATGCTGCCGGTCATCGAGGGTCTGGACGGCGTGGAGAAGATGTCCAAGTCGCTGGGCAACTACATCGGCCTGGATCACAGCCCGGAGGAGATGTTCGGGCGGACCATGTCGATTCCGGACACGCTGATTGTGAAGTACCTGACCTACTTCACCGATGTGCCGGAAGCGGAGATCAAGCAGTTGGAAGCCCGGATCCAGCAGGGCGAGAATCCGATGAACATCAAGCGGATTCTCGGCCGGGCGATCATCACCAGCTACGGCCACAGCGAGGCGGATGCCCTTGCGGCCGAGGATAAGTGGGTCGCCCAGTTCTCCCGGGGCGAACTGCCGGAGGAGATTCCCGACGTGACGGTCCCGG